>NZ_JBQMTM010000001.1:0-419035 GCF_053470325.1 Colwellia sp. MEBiC06753
GTTAGCGAGTATGCTTCTTCGATTAACGGTAAAGGCAATAAATCAGCAAGTGTTTCAACTTGGTTAGGCTTCCAATGATTAATGACATCTAGGGCTTGAGAAACGAGCATAAAAAATCCGATAAACAATGTTTATCGGATTTTTACATACTCAGAAGATCGTTCAATTGATCTGTAAATAAATGCCTAACTGATCGGCATTACCAAAATGGGGCTTTTATTTTTTCATATAAATGTTTAGTAAGTTATTTGTTGTCTTCGCCATGCACTTATCAATAGCAGTAAGAACAAGCTAAACCATGAACTTACACCGCCACCGCTTTCTGCTGTTTTTTTCGGTGGCTGAGGTGGCGGTTCAACTTTGTTTTTAACGGTAATAGTGAACGTTTGGCTAACTGAGTTTACACCATCACTGGCTGAAAGTTGCAGTGTCGCTTCAGTATCAGATTCAACTTCAGGAAACTTTACCTCGAGGGTATTGGTATCAACTCCTGTCATGTTAATTGCTGGGCCAGATATTTGTTGCCAAAGTAAAGTTAGCTCATCACCATTTTTATCTTCAACTTTAGCAGAAATAGTATGAGAAGAGCTTTCTTCAACAGAACTTAAGGGGGAATTGATAGTGATAACAGGCGCAAAGTTATCCTCTATGGTGATTGTTATTTCCTGCTTGCTTGTTTTATCGCCATCACTCACTGTTAGTGAAAAAACTAGTGGTTTTTCCGATTGGGCAGGGGCAATGAAGCTCGCTTTAGCAGAACTAGCATTAATAATTTCAACAGATTCACCGTCAATTTGTTGCCAGAAATAAGTTAACTCATCGTTATCTTCGTCTATGGTATCAGTCGCATCTAGCGTTACTTCGCGTGCAATGACCGCTCTAGGATTTATATTTGTGACAATTTGAGGGCTAACATTAATATCTAGCTTGATAAGTTCATTGCCATAATTAATCCCATTCTTTGTAACAGTTGCGGTCGCAAATAAGGCGCCGTTAAATACGACAATATCTGAAATACGCTTTATCTCATCATATACCGTTTCTAAATTAAGAGCTTTCGGAATTAATTGTTCATTAGTTGTTAAGTCAATTACCCAAGGGTGAATTTGATAAGCTTTGGCGTGATTCTTTTGTGATCATCTTGTAAAGCATTGACTTCGAAGGTCCCAACTCTAACACTTTGATTAGTTGAACCGTCATAAAACCAAAGCTGAAAGCTGTTTACATCAGTACCTTCAATAAAAAAGTAAAGTTTGTCATTGAATACCGTTAGCTCGATAGGGTTAGCACTTAAGTTATTACCATAGGTATCTTTACCTATAACTAAATCGCTAACTAATGCTGCGTTTTTCATGGATTTATCGTAAACCCAAAGTTCGCGGCCATGAGCTTTTGTGTAGGCGTTAAAGTAAAGTTTATCTTGATAAACGGTAAACCCTTTAGGATCAGAACTTTCAATACCTAAATTGATGTCTTGCGCCAGTTGTTGCTCATGGTTACCTAAATTGATCGACCAAAGCTCTGCGCCCAAACCAAGATCATTAGCGCTGAAAAATAACTGTTCATCATAAAGTGCAAGCTCATGAGCGTAGTACAATGTCGGATATTTTGCGGGCGAAATATCATATACGGTTAATTGTGGGGCATTTGCTGCAAAACTATTATTAGATTGACAGTAAAAAAGTATAAAAAGAATTGTAAGTAAATGCCTTGTCAGTACATTTAGGTTCATTTTTCATCCTTGAATAGTTTGATTAAAGCTTGAGTAGTAAAGTTAAATTACGTTGAGTAAGTTTATGCTTTACTTTCTTGATTTCAATACCTTAGCAGGGTTTCCACCAACAACGCAAAAGTCTTCGACATGTTTAGTGACAATAGCTCCTGCGGCAACAATAACGCCATTGCCAATGGTTACGCCTGGCATAATCATAGCGCGTTGGCCGATCCAAACATCGTTGCCTATGGTAACGGGATTTGGTGCTTTATTGCCTTGTAAGCGCATTGGCTTATCGATTTCTGATGTTTCATGGCTTACTGAGAAAATAGCCACTTCTGGTGCCATCATCACATCATCGCCAATGGTGACATCATTAGCTAGCTGGCAATCGCGACCAATAGAGGAGTTATTACCAATCGATAAGTTAACGCCAGTGCCAAAATAGGCACCGCGATTAATATTGAAAGTATCGCCAGTAGATTTAAAAATAGCTTTTGCTAATTTTTCTCTAATAGCTCTACAGGCTTTGCCGACGACTTTCGATTCGTTAGCCGGTAAGTGTTTTACTAACCCATAATACGTTATAAGCGCTAATTTATTGCTCATGCTCTTACTAACCCTTTTTTTAGACAAAATGTTAAAAAAGACAGCACTAGTTTATTCATTTTTATTGCCGTTAAAAATAATGTGAATTTGTAAACGTTTTTACTGTTTGATTGTAAAAGCTTGAATGAGGGCGGCATAGTGCTGTGCATAAATGCTTGTACTTCCTTTAACATGTTATGTTGCAGGTCTTGATCTTTACATGCAGTAATTCGCACTAGTGTTTTCATCAACATATTTATTGATAATGCGGTTAACTTATCTCTTAACTCTGGCGACATATGCGAGGCTTTTTGCTTTAGAAAATAGTTATTAATATTTCCAAGTACCGTTAGCATATCTAAAATTTTAGGGCTAATAGTTTGAGTGATAGAGCCTTCTCGTGTGCGATAATGATAGAGGTTGTCTTCAATAAAACTAATTGTGTTCGCACATGAAAATAGCTTAGGAGTTGTCGCTAAATCTTCATACCATAATCCTTGTGGGAAAGTGATACGGTGCTGGGTAAATATGCTAGTTTTTATTACTTTGTTGCAAGCATTTGGTAGGGCTTGTGTTAATAGCTCAGGTGCACGTTGCAAATTAGTCGCAATAATATTGCCTGTGGTTGGGGGAATATTGCGAATATGTTGGCCTGACTCGGTAATTTCTGTCATACCAAAACATAGGATGTCGCTTGGCTCGGCAAGTAAGGCGTTTGATACTTTTTCAATAGTATCACTAGCAATTAGATCATCTGAATCAACAAACATTACATAATCACTTTTAGTGTGATTGATGCCGAAATTGCGGGCGTCAGACAAGCCACCATTTTCTTTGTGCAATAAAGTGAATAGTGCTGGAGATTTTTCGACGTATTGCTCGGCAATAGCAACACTATTATCCGTACTACCATCATTAATTAGCAGTACGCTGAAGTTATTTTGGCTTTGATTAGCAATACTGTCTAAACATTCAGATAAGAAGGCTTCAACATTGTAAATTGGCACAATAATGGTAATGGCTGGAAGTTTTTTGGTCATTAATCGGTATTTATTCCATCAGCTCTTGTCAATATTGAAGCGATCTTACAGTCTAATTAGGTAAAGCGCACTATTGGTTAATGGTTAAATGATAATATTCATTTCTGTTCGCACAATAACCACATTAATATTTTCATTATCTAGTGGTAAATTAACACTGGCAATACTTGCTATTTAAACCTGTATTTTTTTTAACTAATTGCATGATAAATAAGTAATGGAAATTAACCTAAATCTCTGTATAAACTTTTCGTTATCCCGCTGTTAATCTTATTGAGGCTTTAAATAGGCTATAGAACAATATCGAAATTGTAATAACCTTGTCATGTTTTTGTCACTGGAAAACCGAATAATAAAGATTGATTTTGACATGTCCAAATAGGATGTGGCGGTGATTACAACATTAGATTATGCATTAAAGTTTCAACTTAGGTTGCTAGATTGTCGATTACGCAATAAAAAGCATCAAAAGCTGCGCTCAATTGAAACGGATAACAGCTATTCACTTAAACCATTTGATGATAAAAAAGCAATTTTTATCCATTTGCCCAAGTGTGCAGGTGTGTCTGTTAATAAGGCCTTATTTGGTAACTTAGCTGGTGGGCACCTTACTTATCGTGAATACCAAGCGATTTTGGGTACGAAAACTTTAGATAAATATTTCACTTTTACCTTTGTCCGTAACCCTTGGGATAGAGTGGTATCTGCATATCATTTTTTAAAAAATGGTGGCTTTGGTGCGCAAGATAAACATTGGTTTGACCATAACTTGGGGCATAACCATGACTTTAATGAATTTGTACTTGATTGGTTAACACCTAACAATATTTGGAAAAAGCACCACTTTAGGCCTCAAACACATTATTTAAAGAACCGTCAAGCTCAAGTAGCGTTAGATTTTATTGGTCGAGTTGAAAATATGGCGCTAGATTTTGACTATGTGGCTAAACGGTTAAATTGTGATGTAAACCTGTTAGAAAAATCAAATATAAGCCAGCACCTTGGTTACCATAATTACTTTAGCCAAGAGGCTAAAGAACGAGTTGCTAAAATATACAAACAAGATATTGAAATGTTTGGCTATAACTTTTCAACAACATCTAATAGTCAACAAATAGAGTCGATAAATATCAATAACTCACACAAACAAATACTTGATTACAAATTCCCCATAACATAGACACCTTAGTGAAAAGTACTTATTATCTGCAAAAAAAATAAAAAGTATCTTTTATGTTGTCTATATTTTCATTTCCCAAAATACGCGCTTTGCTTATTCTGATTTTTTGCTTGGGTTTAGCAGCGTGTAACTCAGAAAGCGATAGCCCAGAAACGGCTACTCCTGTTGCTAAAACGTTAGATTGGTGGCAAAAAAGACATCAAGACATAGTCGCTCAAGATAAGTCTGACGTAGCGTTGGTGTTTATAGGTGACTCTATTACTCATCAATGGGAAGAGCCTGAATTTGGTTATCCCATTTGGCTGCAGTATTTTGCCCATTTCAACGCGTTAAATATGGGCTTTGATAGTGACAAAACACAGCATGTGTTATGGCGAGTGCAAAATGGTGAACTTGATAATATGTCACCAAAATATGTCGTGATCATGATTGGTACCAACAATGTAAAATCAGATAGCTCAGCAGATATTGCTCTGGGAATTGAAGCGATTGTTAATGAAGTGCTAAAGCGTCTACCAGAAACAAAAATTATTCTACATCGAATATTCCCTCGTGGAGATGCAGAAAACCCAGCCCGAGAGATAACAGACGAAGCCAGCGCCATTGCTCAGAAAGTTTTTAGTGGAGAACCTAGGGTTATTTTCGCTGATATCAATGCCTATTTTGAAGACAATAATGGCAATGTTCCAACCGACATTATGTATGATTCTGTACACCCAACAACTAAAGGTTATCAAATCTGGGCAGATGCTTTGTTGGACTATATTCAATGAATTCTTTAAGCAAAGTTGTCATTTCTTTATTATTACTAAGTGGTTTGATTGGTTGTAACAATAACTCAAAACAAAATGTTGTATCAGTTATTCCGCAGGTAAATGAAATAGCAGCAAGCACAGAAACTTTAAGTCTTGACGGCGATTTTGTTATATATCCTATGACTGATGATGCGGAGATTTTAACTCATGGTCAAAACCTTGCTAAATTCGTTAATCAATATACGCCATATTTTGCTCATACCGTTGAAGGTAAAGCTTTAGCTGATTCCAAGTTAGAAAATGCTATTGGTATTTATTTAGCAAAGTTACCGCAGGGTAATGCAGAATATTTGCCTAGGGAAGGGTACACTCTCGAAATTAAACAGGATGGTATTTTTATTCGAGCTGAGAATACATCAGGTATTTTTTATGCTATTCAATCGCTTAAGCAAATATTGCTAAACGATGTGGTTGATGATGAATTACAAGGGCTTTTAATAGTTGATCAACCTGCATTTCCATACAGAGGTTTGATGTTAGATGTGAGTCGCCATTTTTTTAGTGTAACTGAAATTAAAAGTCTGCTCGATATTATGGCGTTGTATAAACTTAATAAGTTTCACTGGCATTTAACAGATGATGCGGGCTGGCGCATTGAAATTAAACAATTACCGTTGTTAACTGAAATTGGTTCGTACCGACATGAATCACAAGTTGAAAAAAACTATGATCCATTTATTGGTGACGGTGTTCCACACCAAGGTTTCTATACTCAAGAGCAAATTCGCGATATTGTCGCTTACGCTCAGGCACGTCATATTGAAGTTATCCCAGAAATTGATATGCCAGGGCATGTGCTGGCTGCATTGGCTGCTTATCCAAAGTTAGCTTGTACTGATGGTCCATTTGAAGTTTCGGGCCGCTGGGGTATTCATCGAGATATATTGTGTCCTAATACCGCAACTTTTGAGTTTATTGAAACAGTGTTGTCCGAAGTAGCAACGATATTTCCATCTCCTTTCATTCATATAGGTGGTGACGAAGTACCAACTACTCGATGGCAGCAAAGTAAAGTCGCTCAAGAATTCATTCAGAAACATAATTTATTTAATGAGGCAGGACTTCAAGGCTACTTTTTTGAATTTATGAATGAAGTTCTTATAAAAAATGGCAAACAAGCCATTGTCTGGGATGAAACACTAGAAAAGTCGATATCATCAACAACAACGGTAATGGCCTGGCGCGGCCAGCAATGGGCAATTGATGCGTTAGAGCAAGGCCATCAAGTAATTTTAGCGGTTAAAGATTACAGTTACTTTGACTACTATCAAGGCGAACATAGCCAAGAACTATTAGCTCAATGCTGTTCCATAACCTTAGAAGATGTTTATCATACACCGGTCGAGTTTGAAGACACAACTTTAACAAAATCAAATGTTTTGGGTGGACAAGCGCAAATGTGGACAGCATTTATTAGCGATTATCAGCATTTGGAATATATGTTGTTGCCAAGAATGTTAGCTCATTCAGAAGTTTATTGGACCAGCGAGAATGAAAAATCCTGGGATCATTTTAAATCAAAGGTGGATAAGCATATTCCACTGTTTGAAAAATTAGGGATGAATTACCGTCCGTTGTCGCAATAAGGTAAGGTGTTTTCGTAGTGCATAAGAAACTTTATTTAGTATTGTTATTAGGAAGTTTACTTGCCGCCTGTGGTGGCAATGATACGTTACAAAGCTGTATTGGTGTAGAACCGGCTGTTAAAAAAGGGGATAGTTTTTTTAGTGATTCTGTCAATCATTTGCCGATTAACACGATTACGCAAAGGCCACTCGCTATTGCTTGCCACAATTGTTATGACTACAACCAAGCATCTGTTGGAGCTTCATTAAGTATTATTGAACAGGCAACATTTCAAGGTGCTGATATGATTGAATTGGATATCGTTCTTGGTCGTGAAGATAGTGGTGTGTGGGTCAACCACGGAACTAATGGCGTTTTTATTTCATTGGCTGAATTACTTAGCTCAAACTATCTTAAGCAAGCACCACAAATGTTGTTTTTAGAACTTAAAGGTAATCATTATACCGAAGAGCAACTTCGACAGTTTTTAAGACTTATTAACTCTTATCGAAATGAAAATGACACAGTGATCTATGCCAACCCAAAGCGCACTCTTGTATTAAGAAGTTTCGCAAACTTTGATGATTTATCCAAGCTAAGAAATACGTTGTTGGAATCAGAGTTTTCAGAAATAAAACCACATATAAGGTTAAGTAAGTTGTTAGAGGTGTCTTCATTACCTACTTTATATAATAAAATTGAACATGCGCATCAATGCGGCATTCATATGGTTGAATTAAGTGCAGAATTAGATACAGATGTCTTAGTTGAAGCAAGCCATTACGCTAAGTCTTTCGGTTTAGGCTTAAATGTATTTACTATTTACCCATGGAATTATCACTTCTATTTAAAAAAATTATCATCATACCTTGATACATTAACGGTTGAATCTTTTAGAGTTGATCCAGAATTAATAGGAGATTCGAATATATATCAAGATATTAAAACATTATTTGAAAATTAGCTCAGTAACTTATTGAGTATAAACTTTGATGGCCTTATCAAGGTATTTTTGGCTGTATCGCAAGGATAACGGACGCATAATACCCAATAACCCCAACAGTGATAAAGCAACAGTTATTATCAAAAACAGCCATTCTTGTCGCGCAAGCATTAAAAAAGGAGGGATAAGTAGGATTAATTTAATCAAGTTTAAACTCAGTTTTTCAGGAACGGAAAAGTATTGCTGAGTTAATACTAAAATTTGCTGTTTGTCTGCTGTGCTAAACTTGGCAAGTTCTTGAATTTGATTCGATGAAAATTTCATAATAACTTCTTTGATTATGTTGATAACCAAATTTTACCGGAACTGCTAATGAAAGCCTATCCAAAAAATATTCCATCAAACATTTTTACAACCTTAAATAAACCAGTACCTAAAAACGGCAAATTTTGTTAGAATCGCGACAATTTTTTATCTAAGGTAATTTAGAAATGAACGTAATTGAAGGTAATTTTGAAGCGAAAGGCAAAAAATTCGCTATTGTTGTCTCACGTTTTAACGACTTTGTTGTAAATGCATTATTAGATGGTGCCGTTGATGCACTCAAGCGCCACGGTAGCGTTAATGATGAAGATATCACGGTAGTAAAAGTGCCTGGTGCTTATGAATTACCGTTAACTGCGCAGAAAGTGGCTGCCAAAAATGAATTCGATGCCATTATCGCATTAGGTGCGGTAATTCGTGGTGGTACTCCGCACTTTGATTTTGTTGCCGGTGAGTGTAACAAAGGTTTAGCACAGGTTGCGTTAAATGCATCTATTCCTGTGTCATTTGGCGTGATTACCACAGATTCAATTGAGCAAGCGATTGAGCGTGCCGGTACTAAAATGGGCAATAAAGGTGCTGAAGCAGCCCTTGGTGCTTTAGAAATGGTTAACGTATTAGCTAAGCTTTAATACAAGGACTTGAGTGTGAAACCTACTCCTAGAAGAAAAGCACGTGAATTGGCGGTTCAAGCAGTTTATTCATGGCAATTAAGTAATAATTCAGTGGCTGATGTTGAAGCGCATTTCTTAACAGAAAATGCTAAACGTCGCTTTGATATTGAATACTTTCAGCAATTATTACTCGGTGTAACTGGCAATTTAACAATGCTAGATCAAGCCATAGAGCCACATGTTGATCGTCCGTTAGATGAAATAGATCATGTGGAAAAAGCCATTTTACGCACAGCGATTTATGAATTAAGCGACTGTAAAGATGTGCCTTACCGTGTGATTATCAATGAGGCAATTGAGTTAGCTAAAGCGTTTGCTGCTGACGATAGCCATAAGTTTGTTAATGGTGTTTTAGATAAGATCGTTAAAGACTTTCGTCCTAACGAATAATCAAATAATACACATTGATAATGAAAGAGTTTGATTTAATTAAACGGTATTTTGCCGAGCAACCGGTTCAACGTAAAGATGTGTTAATTGGTATTGGTGATGATTGTGCCATTGTCGCACCTGACGGTAAACACCATATTGCCATTACCACAGATACGCTGGTTGCAGGCGTCCATTTTTTTGAAGATGCGCCAGCAAGAGCGATTGGCCATAAATCTATTGCGGTTAGTTTATCTGATTTAGCGGCAATGGGGGCTGAGCCAAGTTGGATATCATTAGCGATAACCTTACCTAATATTGATGAAAGCTGGGTCGCTGAATTTTGCGCCGGTGTTTTTGAGCTAGCAGAATATTACAATGTTCAGCTTATTGGTGGAGATACCACAGCTGGACCATTAAGTATTACGGTTACCGCTCAAGGGCTAACATCTTTAGACACTAAATTAACTCGCTCAGGTGCTCGTCAAGGTGACTGGATTTATGTTACTGGCGAACTAGGGGACGCTGCATTAGCGTTGCAGCACCTACAGAAAAAGGTGGATATAAGCAGTACATACCGTGAAGGGCTAATTACTAAACTTCATTACCCTAAGCCGCGAGTGTTAGCTGGTCAGTTAATTAAAGAATATGCCTCAGCAGCAATAGATTTATCTGATGGTCTTATTGGCGATATTGCTCATATCTGCAATGCATCTAATGTTGGTGCTAACTTAGTGCTTGATGCGTTACCTAAATCAACAGCGTTGGTGGAAACCTTGGGGCTTGAACAAGCAACTAAAGTAGCGCTAGTTGGTGGTGATGATTATGAGCTGCTATTTACTGTAGCTGAAGATAACAAGGTCGGGGTAGAGACGGCACTAAACAATGCGGGCATTAAACATACCTGTATTGGCCAATTAAACGGTACTGGTAAAGTAACCACCACATTAAATAGCCAAGCTGTTAAAATCGACGTTAAAAGCTTTGAGCACTTTAGCCATGACTAAAGTGCCTGCGCATAAGCTATTTAAACTGGCAAACCCAATACACTTTTTGGCCGTCGGTTTTGGCTCTGGACTTGCGCCTAAAGCGCCTGGTACTTTTGGCACATTAGCCGCTATTCCAGTGTTTTGGTTAATGGCTACCTACTTATCACCAAGCACTTACCTTTGGCTGACGCTAGTTTTTACTATTGTTGGTATTAGTATTTGTGGCAAAGCAGCTGAATCAGTTGGTGTCCATGATCATGGCGCTATTGTTTGGGACGAAATTGTTGGCTATTTAATTACAATGGCCTTTGTACCAGCAACGCTACTTAATATCGTGCTGGGTTTTGTATTGTTTAGAATATTTGATATTTTTAAACCTTGGCCGATCTCCATTGCCGATAAAAAGCTTGGTGGTGGTTTCGGTATTATGTTTGATGATGTACTTGCCGGTATTGCCAGTTTAATCATCATGCAGATTTATCTAGCTTACGTTTAGCATGCCAATGTTTAGCATACCAACATAAAGCCCTAATATTTTCCCAATAAAAAAACGAGCATTAAGCTCGTTTTTTTATTGTTAGTTCTAGCCCAGAACTAGTGCAAAATACGGGCGCGAATGGTGCCGCTAATTTGCTTTAATTCTTTTAACGCTACTTCACTGTCTTCCGTTTCTACATCAATAACTACATAACCAATTTTATCGTCGGTTTGTAAATATTGAGCAGCGATATTAACGTTATGTTTGGCAAACGCGTTGTTAATTGCTGTTAACACACCCGGTTGGTTGTGGTGAATATGCAATAAACGCGAAGCGCCAGCATGCCCCGGCAGTGACACTTCAGGGAAGTTAACTGCTGATAATGTTGAGCCATTGTCAGAATATTTTGCGAGTTTACTCGCTACTTCTAAACCAATGTTCTCTTGCGCTTCCTGTGTGCTGCCACCAATATGCGGTGTCAAAATAACATTATCAAATGCACGGAGCGGCGAGATGAATTCTTCGTCATTCCCTTTAGGTTCAACTGGGAATACGTCAATAGCAGCGCCACCTACTTTTTTCGCGCTAAGCGCTTCAGCAAGTGCGTCAATATCGACCACTGTACCACGCGAAGCATTAATAAAAATTGCGCCTTGTTTGATAACTTCAAATTCTGCAGCGCCGATCATATTTTGGGTTTGCGGCGTTTCAGGCACATGCAAGGTAATAACGTCAGACTCTTTTAGCAGTGAAGTTAATGAAGAGGCTTGGCTGGCGTTACCTAATGGCAATTTGGTTTCGATATCATAAAATCTAACCTTCATACCTATGGTTTCAGCCATAATACCCAATTGCGTACCAATGTGACCGTATCCGACAATGCCTAATGTTTTGCCTCTGGCCTCAACTGAGCCCGCCGCAGACTTATTCCACTCACCACGATGCGCTTGGGCATTTTTTTCTGGAATGCCACGCAATAATAATAAAATTTCACCCAGTACTAATTCAGCTACTGACCGAGTATTTGAAAATGGCGCATTAAATACTGGAATGCCGCGTACTTGTGCTGCACTTAATTCCACCTGATTGGTACCGATACAGAAACAACCAATGGCGACTAGCTTTTTAGCATGGCTTAATACGTTGTCAGTTAACTGAGTGCGAGAGCGAATACCAATAAAGTGAACATCTTTGATTTTCTCAATCAAATCTTCCTCGGCTAACGAGGTTTTGATGTATTCAATATTGCTATAACCTTGAGCTTTTAATTCTTCTAATGCGCTTTGGTGGACACCTTCAAGCAGTAGGATTTTAATTTTTTCTTTAGCTAGAGACTTCTTATTCATGGCTTCGCTTCGCTTCATTATCGTGTAAAGGGTGTAAACAGTATATTTAGGGCGTTTAGATGGCTAGATACCCAAAGTTATATAGGTAAACTACCATATAGTGTTAAAACTCTAAAGTGTTTATTTCAGTTAGTTTAGTCTGGTTAAAAAAACTCTTTTACACCTTCTGCTGTGCCAAGCAATAATTTATCTGCGCCACGGCAAGCAAACAGGCCGTTAGTAACTACACCAACAATGGCGTTGATCGCTATTTCTGTAGCTTTAGGATCTAATATTTTCATATTGTGTACATCTAAAATGACATTGCCGTTATCGGTAACTACACCTTGACGGTAAACAGGGTCGCCACCTAATTTAACCAACTCTCTAGCTACGTAGCTACGGGCCATAGGAATAACTTCTACAGGTAAAGGAAAAGCGCCAAGTACGCCGACACGTTTTGACTCATCAGCAATACAGATAAACTCTTTGGCGACCGCGGCAACAATTTTTTCGCGAGTAAGGGCTGCACCACCACCTTTTATCATGTGCATATGCTCAGTGATTTCATCAGCGCCATCTACGTATACGTCTAGCTGATCAACACTATTTAAGTCGAACATTTCAATACCATAGGCTTTAAGCTTTTCAGTCGATTGCTCTGAGCTTGAAACTGCACCTTTTATTTGATCTTTAATCTCAGCTAACGCATCAATGAAGTGATTGACTGTTGAGCCAGTTCCCACGCCAACAATACTGTCTGGTTTTACGTATTTGACTGCGGCCTGGCCGACTAATTTTTTCAATTCATCTTGCGTCATAATTATTCCTGAAATACAAAGTGGTATCGGGCAATTATAACGTACGATAAAACTTTCTGGCTACTGAGTTTTATTGTTTGCCAGTATAATTCGGCTCGGGGTGATAATTACGGGTAATGGAACATCCCAGCTTTCAGTAGGGATTTGCACTAACTCTTGGCAGTCGTGAGCAAGACCAATTAAGCTTGGGTTCGGGTTAGCTGTTGACTGGCAGTTGTTTAGCTGCCCAAGCGTTCTATCATAAAAGCCGCCACCCATGCCTAATCGATGGCCGCGATTGTCAAACGCAACGAGAGGTGTGCAAATGACGTCAATGTCGCTAAGAGGTACCAAATTAGTGACATCAAGTTTCGGCTCAGGAATATTAAATTGATTCAACTGCATTACAGAGTCTTTTTGGTAACGTAGAAAAATCAAAAAGCCTTTATTTACTGGGTGTAGTACCGGCAGTACCACTTGAATATTTTGTTGCCAAGCCCAGCGGATCAGGGGGAGAGTATCTAACTCCCCATCATTTGCTAGGTATAAGGCTATGGTTGAAATACCTGTTAATTTGCCACTTTTTTCTATTTGTTTCACAAGGCTTTCAGCACACTCAGCTTGGAATGTTGCAGAAAGTTGGCTACGACGCTCACGCACTTGTTGACGAATAAGTTGCCTATTATTTACTTGCTGAGAATCTGCCACCATTAACTACGTCCACTATGTTTGGTAAGTGACTTACCACCGATTAAGATCAAAAAAGCTAGCACGAGGCTAGCTTTTTTAGTGGTTTTGCGCAAGGCGTATTCAACAAGAGCAATTAGTTATGCTTTTCTTGTGTACCTTCGTGAGTCGCCGTTACTGCAATTTCTTCAGAAATAGCATCATCAATATTTTGTGGACGAGAGTCCTCCGCACCGTGCATCCAATCAACTAGCTTACCGCTAATTAACCATAAGATTACACCAGCGATAAAAGCCATAATCGCAACGCCTAAAAACGCTGAGAACGGGCCAACATCACCAACCATTTGACCAACGGCCGCAGCTGCATAATTACCAACACCAGAGAAGAAGAACCACATACCCATTAATAGCGAAGTGTACTTCAGCGGTGCAAGTTTAGATACTAGTGATAAGCCAATCGGCGATAAGCATAGCTCACCCATGGTATGGAACATGTAAGCTAATACTAACCAAATAATACTTGCTTTAGCTGTTTCGCTATCACCAATTTGAAGTGCAGCCATTACCATTGAGATAAAGCCTAATCCTAGGAAGAACATACCCAAGGCAAACTTTTTCGGTGAATTAGGCTCAGCTTCGCCCATTTTTAACCAAATAGCGGCAAACATTGGCGCGAATAAAATAACAAATATTGGGTTAACTGACTGTAACCAAGACGCTGGAATTTCGAAGCCCATCACCATAAGATCGGTTTTTTGCTTGGCGAATAAGTTCATAGAACCTGCCGCTTGTTCAAAGCCTAACCAGAAAATAATGGTGAAGAACGACATGATTAAGATAACTTTTACGCGGTCACGCTCTTGTGGCGTTAATGGTGCATTTGATGCTTGTTGGTCGCCGCTAGTTTTTTTCGCTGCGGGCTCAACACCAACATTGCCTAAGAATTTTTGCGACATTGACAGTTGCAATATAACACCGGCTAACATACCAACACCTGCGGCTAAGAAACCATATTGGTAGTTAATTTTTTCTCCGATTGTACCAACAACGAAATAACCTAAAATAGAACCTAAGTTGATACCCATATAGAAAATGGTAAAGGCTGCATCGCGGCGTTTATCACCTTCTTTATATAAATCACCAACCATTGTCGAGATATTTGGTTTGAAGAAACCGTTACCCATGATGAGTAGGAACAAACCAAGGTATAAGAATTCAATTTCTAAACCAGGTATTAAATGGTGAGGTGTACCTAAAGAAAATTGGCCAAGTGCCATTAATACACCACCGACGATGATGGCTTTTCTTTGTCCCCAGTGATTATCAGCCATCCAGCCGCCAAATACTGGTGTTACGTATACCCAAAAGGCATAGAATCCCAAGATGCCAAGGGCGTTCTTATTCAACGCGTTTGTTAGTTGGTTTTGAGCGTCAGGTGCACTTGGATCAATACCGAAATACGCCATGTCCCAACCAAAACTGCTGGCAAATGCCACTAAATAAAGTACAAAGATACCGCGCATACCGTAGTAGCTCATGCGCTCCCACATCTCGGTACCAAATAAAAGGAAGAGTCCTTTCGGGTGACCTAAAAAGTTACCCGTACTAGGGTTATTCATATAATTATCCTTTCCTATTAATCATGATAAAAATTAATACAGCCCGTGTTATACCTTTGCTGGCAAAGAAAGGCAAGGTAAGAAAGTTGAGTGTTGTGAAATATCAGATGAAATAATTCACTGAGTATTTAATCTAAAAATAGTGTTGAAATAACCTCGAAACATATATCGTTTAGGCTTGTTAAAATATCGATAACTGAAGGTTTTTCAGCTGTTAACCCTACCGTCAAAGCCAATTGTTGGTTATGATGATTAGCTTAAAATTACCTAACGCATGCAAAACAGAATATGATTTGAACTTTTGGCTCCAATGCTGCGTGAGTAATGTGACAACAAAAAAAATTATTAATAGACAAGGGAATACTATGGCTTCAAATATGGCTCCAAAGGTTAGAAAAGCGGTGATTCCAGTTGCTGGCTTAGGCACAAGAATGTTACCGGCAACCAAAGCAATTCCAAAAGAGATGTTGCCGATTGTAGACAAGCCACTTATCCAATACATAGTCGATGAATGCGTTGCTGCAGGCATTAAAGACATTATTTTAGTGACTCACTCTTCTAAAAACGCCATAGAAAACCATTTTGATAAATCGTTTGAATTAGAAACTACGCTTGAAAAGCGTGTTAAGCGTCAGCTATTAGATGAAATTCAATCAATTTGTCCAAAAGATGTAACGATTATGCATGTGCGTCAGGGGGAAGCTAAAGGCCTTGGACATGCGGTACTTAAAGCACATCCGCTGGTTGGCGATGAACCCTTTGTTGTGGTGTTGCCGGATGTAATTATTGACGATGTATCGGCTAACCTAAAAACCGAAAACCTAGCTGCGATGATTCAGCGCTTCCATGCTTCTGGCCATAGTCAAATTCTAGTTGAACCTGTGCCAATGGAAAAAGTGAGCAGCTACGGCGTAGTTGATTGCGGTGGAGCGAACCTTAACGAAGGTGAAGTGGCTCCTATGACTGCCGTTGTTGAAAAGCCACCAGTTGATGAAGCACCGTCAAACTTAGCGGTTGTTGGTCGTTATGTGTTATCAGCACCTATTTGGGATTTGCTTGAATATACGCCGCCGGGTGCTGGCGATGAAATTCAATTAACTGACGCCATTGCTAGTTTAATGAAACTAGAAACAGTGGAAGCGTTTCATATGACGGGTAAGTCTCATGACTGTGGTTCAAAAATGGGCTATATGAAGGCGAATGTCGAATATGGTTTACGTCATCCAGAGCTAAAAGAACGCTTTGCCGACTATTTAAAATCGTTAGCGCTATAATACAAATCCACTAACTTTTCCTAAGACCTATAACAATTGGTAATTTAATAACTATAAGTTATAAGAAAGCTGATTGTTATATGGTTCACTTCAATTTTCTATGACAGAATAAGCCAATATCGCTGCGTTAGGCATGACATTTGTGCAATAGCATGATGCTTTTTCCATATTAAATGACGAATCATTAAATTATGAATTTAACACATTTACAAAAACTCGAAGCTGAGTCTATCCATATCATCCGTGAAGTTGCGGCTGAATTTGATAAGCCGGTGATGCTTTATTCGGTGGGTAAAGACTCGGCAGTGCTATTGCATTTGGCGCGTAAAGCATTTGCGCCGGGTAAAATTCCATTTCCGTTATTACACGTTGATACTGATTGGAAATTTAAAGAAATGATCCAATTTCGCGACCAAATGGCGGAAAAATATGGCTTTGAGCTATTAGTGCATAAAAATCCTGACGGGTTAGCCATGGGCATCAACCCATTTGAGCACGGTAGCGCAAAACATACTGATATTATGAAAACGCAAGGCTTAAAGCAGGCGCTAGATAAGTATCAGTTTGATGCGGCATTCGGTGGTGCTCGTCGTGATGAAGAAAAATCACGCGCTAAAGAACGTGTATACTCGTTTAGAGATAAAAATCACCGCTGGGATCCAAAAAATCAACGTCCTGAGCTGTGGAATATTTACAACGGTAAAGTTAACAAAGGCGAAAGTATTCGCGTATTCCCGCTATCAAACTGGACCGAGCTTGATATTTGGCAATACATTTACTTAGAAAATATCGATATTGTCCCACTTTATTTAGCAGCAGAACGTCCAGTAGTTGAGCGCGACGGCGCGTTAATCATGGTGGATGATGAGCGTATGCCACTTGGCGAAAACGAAAAGCCGCAAATGAAAAAAGTACGCTTTAGAACCCTTGGCTGTTACCCATTAACTGGCGCAGTTGAATCAGAAGCGGCGACTTTGCCAGATATTATTCAGGAAATGTTATTAACTAAAACCTCTGAGCGTCAGGGGCGAGTTATTGATCATGACTCATCTGGATCAATGGAAAAGAAAAAAATGGAAGGCTACTTCTAATTTTTAACGCATTTATCCCGAACGTTATCGACCATAATTTTGATTGATATAGATTAATAAAAGATAGTTAGGAAATCCCAATGAGTCACCAGTCAGACTTAATCGAGCAAGATATTCAAGCGTACTTGAAGCAGCATGAAAATAAAGAACTAGTGCGCTTTTTAACCTGTGGCAGTGTTGATGATGGTAAAAGTACCTTAATTGGTCGCTTGTTACATGATTCTAAAATGATTTTTGAAGATCAATTAGCCGCCATTGAAAAAGACAGTAAGAAGTCAGGTACTACCGGTGAAGCAGTTGACTTAGCTTTGCTTGTTGATGGTTTGCAATCTGAGCGTGAGCAGGGCATTACCATTGATGTTGCATACCGTTATTTTTCAACAGATAAACGTAAATTTATTATCGCCGACACCCCAGGTCATGAGCAGTATACCCGTAATATGGCAACCGGTGCCTCAACCTGTGATTTAGCTATTATTCTGATTGATGCTCGCCGTGGTGTCCAAGTTCAAACCCGTCGCCATTCCTTTATTTGTTCGCTACTTGGCATCAAGCATGTGCTGGTTGCGGTTAATAAAATGGACTTGGTGAAGTACGATCAAGAGCGCTATCAGCAGATTAAGAAAGATTATCGCGAGTTTGCCGAGTCCCTGAACTTTGATGATATCCGCTTTGTGCCTATTTCTGCGCTAAATGGTGATAACGTTGTTGAAGAAAGTGACAATATGACCTGGTACCCAGGTGCGACGTTAATGAAGCTGCTCAATACCATTACCGTTGAACCGGCAAATCAGTTAAATGAATTTCGTTTCCCAGTGCAATACGTTAATCGCCCGCACCTTAATTTTAGAGGTTTTGCTGGTACCGTAGCCGCAGGTCAGGTACGAGTGGGTGATACTATTGTTGCTTTGCCGTCAGGCAAAGAAAGTGAAGTTAAATCAATTATTACGTTTGACGGGGAATTAGAACGAGCTGATCATGGTCAGGCGGTAACATTAACCTTAACTGATGAAATTGATATTAGCCGTGGTGATATGTTGGTGCGTAAAGGCAGTACCATTAGTTCATCGAAAGAGTTTAATGCTTCAGTCGTATGGATGCATGAAGAAAGCCTAGAAACTGGTCGAGAGTATTATATTAAGCATGGCACTAATGTTACTACCGGTCACGTTACTCAAGTTGTTAACCGTACTGATGTTAATACGATGGAGCAAAGTGAAACCAATAACTTAGGCCTTAACGAAATTGGTTTAGTTAATTTTGAAACTGCTCAAGCGTTACATTTTGACCCTTATCAACTTAACCCTGAAACCGGTGCCTTCATTATTATTGACCGTTTAACTAATGTTACCGTTGGTGCAGGGATGATTAACGGTAAGTCTGAACAAGTAACAACTCAGCAATTCACTGACTTTGAAATTGAATTTAATGCTTTGATTCGTAAACACTTCCCACATTGGGGAGCGCGCGATCTATCAAAACTATTTAAATAATAATATTTAGGCTACCACTTGCTCACCCAACTTAGTTAGGTAATAGTAGGTGGTAGCTAACTACTTGAATATCAGCATAAAGAGACAGCTTTTATGACAGCAATGCAATGGTTTGTACTGGCTGTTTTTTTTATCACCTTTATTAGCCTTATTAAGTTTCAAAAAATACCTGAGCGGGTATTTTTTGGCGCAACTTTAGTTTGTTTATTAGTATCCGTTGTTTCTACCGAAGAAGTGTTAGCCAATGCGGTTAACCCAGGGCTTATTACTTTAATATTATTGGTGCTGTGCTCATTTTCGTTTGAGCGAACCAGCGTATTACGTAAACTTTCAAATATTCTGATCAGCGGCTCAAAAGCTAAATCCATTATTCGCACGTTAACTAGCGCCGCATTTGCTTCGGCATTAATGAATAACACGGCGGTGGTTGCCAGCTTAATTAATACCGTTAAAAACAACACGTTAATCAACCCTGGTAAATTGTTGTTGCCGTTATCATTTGTCGCCATTTTAGGTGGCACCTTAACCTTAGTCGGCACCTCGACTAATTTATTAGTTAACAGCTTGTATATTGATCAACGTGGTCAATCGCTGCAATTTTTTGACTTTACCTTAGTGGGATTAGCAGCCTTGATGAGCTGCTTTTTATTAATTTTACTTCGGGCACCAAGTTTGCCCAACATTGCTAAAGAGTCATTACAGACGCAGGAGTATTTGCTAGAAGCAGAAGTTATTGAAAATTCGGCGTTAATAGGGCGCTCAGTTGAAGAAAATGGTTTACGAAATTTAGACTCAATTTTCTTGGTTGAGGTAGTTCGAAAAGGCCGATTAATATCACCTGTTACCCCTGATGAAGTATTACAAGCGCACGATAAACTTATCTTTACCGGTGATATTTCTAAAGTGCTAACCTTGCAGCAATTTGACGGCTTAACCTTATTTGCTGAACAAGATGGACTGCTGCGGGATAACTTAACGGAAGTCGTGATAAAGCCAGATTCTTCAGTGATCGGCAAGAGCTTGAAAAGCGCTGGTTTTCGGGCAAGGTTTGATGCGGCGGTAGTTGCCATTCGCCGAGAAGGGGAAACGCTGTCGGGCAAATTAGGTGAAATTGTCATTCGCTCCGGTGATTTTCTGGTATTGGCTGTGGGGGGAGACTTTAGCTCACGCACCAACTTATCAAAAAACTTTTTTATTTTATCGGGTCACCAACCGGATAATATGTTGTCTGGCTGGCGTGATAAATTAACGGTGCTGGGCTTTTTTACTTCAATTGCCTTATCGGTTGTTACCGAACTGTCTTTATTAAAATGTTTAATGTTTTATACCGCAGCACTCGTTTTCAGTGGTTGCCTTACCGTTAATGAAATTAAACGCCGCTTTCCACTAGAAATCTGGATGATAGTGCTTAGCGCATTAACGTTAGCTAAAGCCATGGAAAATAGTGGTTTAGCGTTAGTTTTAGCCAATGGCGTTGAGCAATTGCTAGCCGGTCAAAGTGTCTACTTTGCCTTTGTCATGATTTTTGTTTTAGCACTCTTAGTGACTGAGCTAGTAACGAATAATGCTGCTGCTGCACTGGTTTTCCCCATTGCTTACAATATTGCTATTGGCTTAGGAGTGAACCCGATGCCATTTGTTATGGCAGTGGCTTTTGCTGCTAGTGGTAGCTTTATCAGCCCTTATGGTTATCAAACTAATGTCATGGTGTATAACGCTGCCAATTATCGTTTAATTGATTTTGTGAAATTTGGTATTCCGGTGTCTTTAACCTATTCAGCGGTGGTTTTACTGATGATCCCAATAATTTTCCCTTTTTATTAATGAGCAACGACTTTAGCTAGGATAATAGAAAAGCTATGAAAACAGAAAATACTGTCTGGCACCAACAACATATTGTTAAGTCACAGCGCGCTGCGCAAAAACATCAACAACCTTGTTTATTGTGGTTTACCGGCTTAAGTGGTTCAGGTAAGTCAACAATTGCCAATGCTGTTGATGCTTTATTGTTTGAACGAAACCATCACACCTATTTACTTGATGGAGATAATGTCAGACATGGCTTAAATGGTGATTTAGGCTTTGGTGATGCTGATCGCGTTGAAAATATTCGACGTATCGGCGAAGCGGCGAAATTATTTTTAGATGCCGGATTAATTGTTTCAACTGCCTTTATTTCGCCATTTGCTCAAGATAGAGCACAAGCGCGTCAGCTTTTAGAAGCTAATGAATTTATTGAAGTGTTTATTGATACGCCAATTGAGATTTGCGAGCAGCGTGATCCGAAAGGTTTATATAAAAAGGCGCGAGCAGGAGAGATAAAAGATTTTACTGGCATTGATTCAGTCTATGATATTCCACAAGCACCCGAAATTCATATTAAAACCGCAGAAGCTTCCATTGCTGAATGCGCACAGCAAATTGTTAACTACCTTGATCAACATGGCTACTTGGAGTAAACGCAATGCATTATGACGTATTTAATGGCGATGCCGATGGTATTTTGGCGTTAGTGCAACTGCGATTAGCGGAGCCCAAAGAGAGTCAGCTGGTTACTGGTGTTAAACGTGATATCGCGTTAGTGCAGCAAGTTCCTAGTGACAAGGCAAGCTCGGTTACTGTGCTTGATGTTTCGATGGAAAAAAATATGGATGCCGTCAAGCAATTAGTTAACGCAAAAGTGCCTGTATTTTATGCTGATCATCATCGCTCTGGAGATATTCCTGCATCTGAACAGTTAACTGCACTTATTGATTTAGATGCTAATACTTGCACCAGTTTAATTATCAATAATTATTTAGGTGAACGTTATTACTTGTGGGCAATTGCTGCAGCATTTGGCGATAATATGACAGCTTCCGCGCAAGCATTGGCCAAGCAGCACCAGTTAACAGATGTTGATACAGCATTTTTAAAAAATCTTGGCATATACATTAATTACAATGGTTATGGCCGCACTGAAAGTGACTTGCATTTTCACCCTGCTGATTTGTTTAAACGCTTATTAGCTCATGAAAACCCATTAAGCCTAAAAGATGATGCTAACTCGGTGTTTTATCATCTTGAGCGTGCTTACAACGAGGATATAGCGCAGGCAAATAATGCCATTATTCATTTTGAAAACAGTCAGGTAAAAGTATTAGAATTGCCTGATGAAGCATGGTCGCGTCGGGTAAGTGGTGTTTATGGTAATGAACTTGCCAATCAATCGCCGGATAAGGCACATGCAGTGTTAACAAAAAATCAAGATGATAGTTTTACCGTAAGTGTTCGAGCGCCATTAAATAATAAGCAAGGTGCTGATGTTGTTTGTAGTAGCTTTGCCACTGGCGGTGGCCGTGCAGCAGCTGCGGGGATTAATCAGCTACCAGTTACAGAACTGGATAACTTTATTAGTGCATTGTCGGCTTTTTATAACTAACAGAAGTTAAATGAAGCTAGCTTAAGCGAATTTTACCGATTAAATTATCAAAAGGAATGATTAGGGGAACTAGATGAATTTATTATTAACTGGTGGCATGGGTTATATTGGCAGCCATACCGTTGTCGAACTTTTAGCTAAGCAACATCAGGTGATTATTTTTGATAATTTATCCAATTCCTCTGATGCGGTGTTAGGGCGCATTGAACAAATTACCGGTAAACAGGCGATTTTTGTTCAAGGCGATATTTGTAATCGCGACGATTTACATCAGGTTTTTAGTCAATACAAAATTGATGCAGTGATCCATTTTGCTGGGTTGAAAGCGGTAGGCGAGTCTTGCCAAAAGCCACTAAGTTATTATGAAAATAACGTCTGTGGTTCAGTGAAGCTGTTTCAAGCAATGGCTGATTTTAACGTTAAACAGTTGGTTTTTAGCTCATCGGCAACCGTTTATGGCGAAGGTAATGAATCACCTTTGGTTGAAACCATGGCAACCTCAGCGACCAATCCTTATGGTCAAACAAAATTGATGATTGAAAATATCTTATTTGATTTAGCGAAAAGTGATGCAGAGTGGTCAATTATCAATTTACGCTATTTTAATCCGATTGGCGCGCACCACTCAGGCTTGATTGGTGAAAACCCGAAAGGTATTCCAAATAATTTATTGCCTTATGTCGCACAGGTTGCTGTTGGAAAACTTAAGTGTTTAAGTGTTTATGGTGATGATTATGACACGGCCGATGGCACTGGTGTTCGAGATTATATTCATGTCGTTGATTTAGCCAAAGGTCATGTAAAGGCGCTAGAAAAGTTGAGTTCATTTAGTGGTTGTCAGGCGATAAACTTAGGAACAGGCAATGGCACCTCGGTACTTGAAATCGTCAATGCATTTTCTCGAATCAGTGGCCAAGATATTCCTTATCAAATAATGCCGCGTCGCTCAGGCGATTTAGCTACTGTCTATGCGAATGCCAGCAAAGCTGAAAGCGAATTAAATTGGCGGGCTGAAAAAGATTTAACCGCGATGATTGAAGATACGTGGCGCTGGCAATCAACTAACCCTAATGGTTATGACGACTAGCGGATTTGATATTTTAAATTTAAACAAAATATAAAAAAGAGCGCAAATAGCGCTCTTTTATGTATGAGAAAACAATAGGTTAATTGTTCTAGATTAGGTGACTTAGATTAGGTAACCTGTGCCGCTTGTTCATCAGCCCAAGCGACCGCTTCGTTATAACACTCTACCGTATCTTCTTTATTTAGCTGCAGCTTTTCCATCACCACTTGGCTTTTATCCCAGTCAGCGTGCTCAATAAATTCGACGAGCTTGATTAGTGCAGCTAACACACCTTTTTTAGTCAATAAGGTATCTTTAATTTCCTGCGATAATGGTAGTTTTTGCAACACTTCCTCTAATGGTTCATCCAAAATGGCATCAATCATTGATAATAAGCCGGTTAAGAATGCGATAGAAGCATCGATACGGGTATTGACCTTATCTGATATTAACTCGCAGAATTTAGCGCGGGTCATTGACATATTGATCAATTCAGTCGGTTTATCTGGGTTAACGTTAGCTGCAAACATTAAACCGATAAAGCGTTTAAGCTCGCCAGAGCCTAAAATGACTAGCGCTTGCTTAATGGTGGCAATTTCACTGCGACGTCTAAAAATTGGTGAGTTAGCATAGCGTAATAGTTTATATGACAGCGATACATCGCGTTCAAATACCGAAGTAATACTAGTTAAATCTAATTCTGGTTTACTGGTTTCATAAAGCAGTTCTGCCATTGCCATTTGTGATGGCGAAAGGTTTTTCGCTTTAACCATTTCTGGTTTTGAGAAGAAAAAGCCTTGGAAGTAATCAAAGCCTAATTCAAGGGCTTGATTATATTCTTCATAGGTTTCTACTTTTTCAGCAAGTAATTGAATATGTGGGTGACTAGCAATTGCTTGCTTAATCTCATTAATTTGCTCAAGACTGGTATCTTGAATATCAATTTTGATAATTTTGATGTAAGGGTAGAAGTGTGCCCACACACCTTGATGAACGTAGTCATCCAAGGCAAGGGTATAACCTTCTTCATGTAGTTCCTTGCAAAGCCCCAGTAGTTTTTTGCCTGGCTTGATGGTTTCAAGCACTTCGACAACCACTTCTTCGGTGGTTAACATTTTAGGGTAACCTTGTTCTAAGGTTTCTAGGGTAAAGTTAATAAACGCTGGTTTATTGCCAGTAAACTCATGGATGCCCATATTAAATCTACTAGCTTCAACCATTTTACTGGTTGCTTCGTCACCGTCGATATCAGGGAATACGTTATTAATACTGTCCCTAAATAATAACTCGTAAGCAAAGAGGTTTTTGTCTTTATCCAAAATGGGCTGGCGAGCCGCATAAAAATACATGAATTAACAATCCTTAGCTGTGTCGTTCTTTGATTTAGCGCCAACTAGCACGGCGCTAAATCAACTAAACTTGAAGTGGCATTTTAATAACTATCTTAATAATGCGAACTATAAATTATTCGTTATAAGATAGCCATTTAATTCACAAATAGAGGCTTATTTCTCTGTTACTCTTGCTTTAAGCGATTAAAAATTTGCTCAAGCTGATCATCGTCTTTATGGTTAACTTTAGAGAAAATATAGCCTGCTGCAAATGCCACAATAAAGCCTGGCACTATTTCATAAAGTTCAAATATACCGCCGCTTAGTTGCTTCCAAACAACAACAGTGACAGCGCCTGAAATAATCGCAGCAATTGCGCCAAACTTATTAAACTTAGACCAAAATAGCGAAAGGATCACGGTTGGGCCAAATGCTGCGCCGAAACCTGCCCATGCATAACTTACTAAATCTAATACTGAACTTTCTGGGTTTGTGGCAATTAGCGTTGAAATAACGGCAATACCTGCTAATGAAAAACGTGACAGCCAGACTAATTGTTTTTCTGAGGCATTTTTATTAAATAAGTGTTTATAAAAATCTTCAACAACAACACTTGAACACACTAATAATTGTGAATCAATGGTACTCATAATCGCTGATAAAATAGCAGCAATTAGCACGCCAGCAACCCAAGGGTTAAGTACAGCAGAAGATAGTGTTAAGAAAATTGTTTCAGGATTTTCAAGGGGATTGCTAGCAAAATAAGCAACACCCACTAAGCCGACAGATAATGCGCCAATTAAAGATAACGTCATCCAGCCCATAGCAATATTACGCGCAACAGGAATATCTTTAGTTGAGCGAATAGCCATAAAGCGGCTAAGAATATGTGGCTGACCAAAATAGCCTAAGCCCCACGCCATTAATGAAATAAAACCAATCCAAGTAAAGTTTTTAAATAATTCACCGTATTCAGGATTCACTTGCTCTAAAATCGCTTTGGTTTCGTTTAACCCACCTAAAGATTCCATAGCAGCAATTGGCAGCAAAACTAGCGCAATTAACATTAAGCAGCCTTGGAAAAAGTCAGTCCAGCTTACCGCAAGAAAACCTCCTAAAAAGGTATAAGAAACAATAACAACTGCGCCGGTAATTAGTGCTGTGGTGTAACTTAAATCGAATACTTTTTCGAATAAAATTGCGCCGCCTACTAAACCCGAAGACACGTAAAACGTGAAGAACAGTAAAATGGTTGCCGCAGAAACGAAACGAATAATGTGTGATTTGTCATTAAAACGGTTTTCAAAAAACTCAGGCAGCGTTAATGAATCATCAGCATTTGCGGTAAATTGACGTAAACGTGGTGCAACAATCAGCCAATTACAAAATGCACCTAATACTAAACCTACCCCTATCCAGACCTCACTGACACCTGATAAATAAATAGCGCCAGGTAAACCGAGTAATAACCAGCCACTCATGTCTGATGCGCCAACGCTTAGTGCAGTAACAGCTGGCCCTAATTGGCGTCCACCTAAAATATAGTCACTGAGAGTATCGGTTGCGCGGTATGCGATATAGCCAATTGCGAGGGTTGCGATTAAGTAACCAATGAAGGTTACTAAGGTAGGGATTGCGATTGTCATTACACCATTCTTGTTAGTTATAGAAGCTTACTCCAATGCTAACAAGAATGGTATGTATGAAAAAGTGCTCAATTTACAATTGAGCTTGTTTTATAGACTTTTTATCGATTTAAATCGTCCAAGTGGTGTTTTGGTTAATATTTTGCTGCCATGTCGATAATGATTCGTTTTTATCACCTACCACGATGACTTGGTTTTTACCAAAGTCGAGTGCTTCACCATTTAAGCGTTGATCGCTAAATTCTTTAGTAAAAGCCACTTCGCTGCGCTTAGGTACAATAAAAATATTTACCGGTGAATATTTTCCCTGAAAGACCAGATGTAAACTTTTAACACCGTCAAAACGACAATAATCTGCTGATAAAAGCTCACCTATTGGCTTGATAAAGCTACCATTAAAACTTTCCATTTTACCGTTAAGCGATGTTAAAGAGACACGCTGAGCCATATTATTCGAGAACTTATTTATCTCGTGATAAACGTGCGCGAGTGCGTAGTCACCTAAGTTTTTATAAGTACTTGAAAACTGGCTAAAGTTAACGAGAACACCAAGGCCAATAGCGACCGATGCAGCAATGGCTAAATGCATTCTTTTCTTACGCTTATCTTGACGGTGACTGGCTAGTGCTTGGCGTAAGATCAGTTTATCAGATAACCCTTCAGGCACGGATACTGCCATTGCCTGGCTAATTTTATCTTCAAGTTCAGCTAGTTCTTGGGCAAATTTTGCACGGCCGCTATCGCCTCGTTTAGCTTCGTGTAGCTTGGGATCTTTACTACTGGGATCGGCATATAGTAGTCGTCTAAATTCTAAGTCATCCATTGTATTTACCTCGTTTCAATGGCTCTTTTTCCAATGCTTCTTTTAGCTGATTGCGAGCGCGGAATAATCGGGTCATTACTGTATTTTTATTTAAGTTGAGCAGCTCTGCGATTTCTTCACCGCTAAAACCAGCAACAACCTGCAGTACTAGCGGTTCTCTATATTCTTCCGGCAATTTTGCGATACGTTCTCTGAGCCAATAATTTTCAATATTTTGCTCTGTGCTGGTGGTAACGGTATCGGTTAATGACGACTCTTCGTATTCCGCCATATCAAAGCGTTTACGTTCAAATCGGCGAGCATTTTCACGGCGTAATATAGTGATCAGCCAAGCTTTAGCTGCTTTTTCATCTTTAAGCGAGTCTAATGCTCGCCAAGCGCGTAAAAAGGTTTCTTGCACTAAATCTTCCGCCACTTGTTTATCGTGGCATAACCAAAAGGCATAGCGAAAAAGATCGGCGTGGAATGTTTTTACTAACGCTTCATATCTAATTTGTTTCGTACTCATGTTTGTAAAGACCTTAACCGAGGGAATTTAATTTCGAGCAAACGAATTTTTCTTATATTAATCAATAGAAGCAAACCAGAAAAACGCAACATAAGCGAGTAATTCAGTTTCTGTCAGTAAAAGCAAAGGGTGAGGGAGCTAAAGACCTTTATCAGGCCTTTAGCGAATTTATTTCTAAGCAAGTGTTAGAAAATAGGTGACAAATAAACGGTAAAAATAACTTAAGGGTTTAAGGTTAAGCCATTTGCCCTAGCGCCTTGGCTTTTTTGCGACTTATTAAAATCGGTAATCGCCACCATTAATGCTTTGCCTTGCCATTGGTTTGACGCCTCGCCACCATTACCACTATTGGCGCTATAAAAGTGACTTTGTAGCTGGTCAATGGCATCACATAAAGTCGCATCATTACATTGCTGTTTAAGGGCGGCAAGTGTTGTCACTTGTGCTTGGCTAACACTATTAAACCAGGGCACTAAAAGCTGGAGCGCCACTTGCCCTTGGTTTTGCTTGCAGGCAGCGAGCAGTGCTAAATGGGCATCATTTGTTTTAATAGCCGTTGCTGGTGAGCTAGGCGTGGTATTTTTACGGCGAATTAGCTCAGTGGCTAGCCATGCAATAGTTGTCGCTAACCATAAACCTAAAAACAACCATTGTAAGTTCGATGAGCTCTGAGCTGCAAAGCTAGCGGGTATTGTTGGCTGCGCAGGTGTTGGCTGTTGCATAGATGCATTACTTGCCGGTGTTGCAACTGGCACTACTGGTCTTAAGGCATCAGGGGCATTTGGGTTAACAGCAATATCAATGGTGTGCTCTGGCAATGTTGTTACTTCTTGACGATTAGTCACGGTATTCCACCATTTAACTGCTACTGGCGGTAGGGTGTATTTACCTGGTTTAGTTGCGACAATAGCGAAATTGCTGACGGTTTGGCTAACTAAACGGCCATTAGCAATATTGGAATGGGCAGATTGCTGATCAGGATATACTTTAAGGCCATTTGGTACATCCATTTGTAATTCGGGTAATTGTTCAGCACTCACGCCTACTGCGGTTAAGGTAATGGTGCGGGTAATGGGATCGCCTACACGATATTCTTCACCTGCAGGTTGCCATTCTTGATGCAAAGTCAGCAACTCACTCGGTAACCAGTGCCCCTGAAAACTTGTAGGCATAGGTTTTACTTTAATTGGTACTTCATCACCCAAAACGCTGATGGCTTTAGTTTCGCCAAAACTTAAAAAGTTAGACCGCCTTGGCGATTGCACCATGATTTCGCCCGAAAACATCGGTGAGCGTAGTTCAAAATCACCACTTTGCTGCGGTGTCACGGCAAAGGTTCGTTGAATAACGCGATAGCGACGACCATTGATAATGGTGTCTGCTTCTTCGTCTTTACCCACTTGGGCAATGGTTGCGCCCTCAAGCTCTGGTTCGGTTAAGCTGCCACGTTTAAGTTCAGCAGCAAAATGCAGTTTAACGGTTAAGGTCAGCATTTGTTGAACGTAAACTTCAGTATTGGATACTTCTGCAGTAATAAAAACATCGCGTTGAGTGTCAGCCGCTGGGTCGCTGGCATCTAGTACCGTTAAGGTAATTGGCGCAGTTTGATGACCTTCAACAGATAAAGCTGGGATTAAAATTGTGCCGGTTTTACGGGGTATAATCACCGTTTGCCATGTGGTTGTGCGCGAAGTTTGAAAATTAATCATACTGGTTTGGCTGCTAACCGAAGTGCGCCCGACAACAAAGTCTTTTAATAGTGCTGAAGTATCTAAGGCATCGGTATCGACATCATCATCAGCGGTAACGGTTAAAATAACCGATTCTTTTACCGTTACTGGATTTTTATCAACCGTGGCGGTGACCTGAGTCAAAGCCATGCTGTAAGGGGCGATCAAGATAAATAGCACTAGCCAAAATATTCTTACCACTTTTTCTTATCTCCACTATTGCTGCCTTCTTGGCGTCGTTTTTGATATTCCAATTGCATCTTGTTGCGTAATAATAAATAAGGATCATCGGTTACTTTTTTCAGTAACTGCTGGTGTTTCAATGCCTTTTCCTGATCTATTTGTTGTTGCTGCGCAGATACCGCTTGTTCACTGTCTGCTTGTTGCTCAGTTGACTGTTCTTGCTCTTTAGCTTGTGCTTCACGTGCTTGTTGCTCGGCTTGCTTGTCAGCATCGCCATCTTGCTGAATCTTGTTCTGCTGTTTGTTTTGATCTGCATTTTGCTCAGAAGGATCTGACTGTGACTGTTGAGATTGCTGCTGAGAGTCTTGCTGCTGTTGTGAGTTTTCTTGACCCGACTGCTGATCTGACTGTGATTGCTGTTGATCAGAAGACTGGTTCTGCTGATTTTGATCATCACCTTGCTGTTGACCTTGTTGGTCATTTTGCTGCTGATCATTTTGTGAATCTTGGTTTTGCTCCTGGTTCTGACCTTGCTGTTGATTGTTTTGCTGGTCTTGTTGCTGCTTTAATTGTTCCAGTAAGGCTTTATTGGCTTTGGCATCTTCCATATTTGGATTTAGCGCTAAAGCTTTATCATAGGCAGCAATCGCTTGATCAAGCTGATTTAATTTTGCTAGGGCATTACCTTGGTTGTAAAAGCCTTGAGCGCTATTTAACGCTGAAAACTCGTCAGCCGCAGCTTGATAATCGCCAGCTTTAAAATGGGCAGAACCTTTCCACATCGGATCTTCAAAGGTCGTCGCAGCTTGTTGATATTGCTCTTGATTAAACGCCTGCTGCGCTTGCTGATCTTTAGTTTTCCATAAGTCTTGCCAATCAATAGCCATGGCATCTTGACTGGGCATCATTAATAACATCGCCGGAAGCAGGGTAAACAGTACACCGCGTCTAAAATAAGGCAATAGTAAAGGCAATAGCATTAGCAATAAATATGGGCCTGCTTCCTGCCATTGATCGCCGGTATTAGTGTTGTCAGTTGCTTTATCTTGGGCTTTTGCCGGTAAATTGCTGGCAAGTGCTTTGATATCTCTACTATCAATAGCAATGGTTTGATAATTACCGCCGCTATTAGTGGCAACACCTTCCAGTAAGCCTGCTGAAAGTTTAGGTATGACGATGGCGCCATTGTCATCTTTTAGCAATTCACCGTTAGTTAATTTAATTGGCGCGCCTTCATAACTGCCTATACCTAGAATGTGTAGTTTATGAGGGTATTTAGATGTCCATGCATTTAAGTCTTGAACATCCTCACTATCAATACCGTCGGTAAACCAATAAATATCGCCTTCAATATGGCCAGCATTAGTTAACATTTGTTGAGCAAGCGTTAACGCCGCCAGTGGATTCGAACCCAATACTGGCATTAAGTCAGGACTTAGTGACGGCAATAATAATTTAATATTATTAATATCTTGGGTTAGTGGGCTGATGGTAAAAGCATCACCCGCATAAGCAATTAAGCCTATATCCCCTTCATTTAATTGATCAAGCAGATCAACGGCTTTATAGCGGGCACGAGTTAAACGATTCGGGGTAATATCAGTTGCATACATCGAATAAGACATATCCATAATGATCACTGAACCACGTTCTACCTGATAAACAGGTTGTGGCAGCTTTTGCCAAGTCGGCCCTGCTAACGCGACAATAGTAATGATAAATGCCATTGCCGCTGGAAATAGCGAAAGGCTTTTAGCAGCTGCGCCATGTTCAATCATTTTTTGACTAAGGTGAGGCGGCAAAATCGATATCCAACCGCTATTACTTAGCTGAATTCGTTTAATTAGCCAAATGATCAGTGGCAGTGCCATTAGCGCAATTAACCACATAGGCCGAATAAAATGAAAATCATTTACGTTCATAAGGCCTCCCGAGTTGCAGTTGTTTTGTTGCTAGTCGCGGTATTCAGGCTAAGTGCTTGAGGCTTGTTTAGCCAAAGTAGGTACAAAATTGCTAAAGCTAGTGCGATACCCAATGGCCAATAGAACAGTGCGGTTAAAGGTCGCATTTGCTGTTGCTCTTGCTCGATTGGCTCAAGTTGATCAAGTAGCTGGTAAATTTGCGCCATTGATTGGCTATCACGAGCTCTAAAATATTGACCACCGGTTTCTTCTGCTAATTTGGTTAAGGTTTTTTCATCGAGTTCACTGGATGGATTAATCCGGCGGGTGCCAAATAAAGAGCGTTGCAACATAACATCAGCGCCTATGCCGATGGTGTAAATGGTAATTTTTTTATCGACAGCCAGCTCTAGCGCTTGCTCGGGGGTTATTTTACCTGCGGTGTTTTGGCCGTCAGTAAGTAACAATAATACCCGATTAGACTCTTTCTTTTGTTCAAAGCGTTTAACCGCCAAGGCAATCGCATCACCAATGGCGGTTTTTTGACCGACTAAACCAAGCACGGTTTCATCAAGCATTTGCGCAACGGTGTGGCGATCAAAGGTCATAGGCGTTTGCATATAGGCATCATCACCAAACAAAATCAGACCAAGGCGATCACCAGTGCGGCGCTCAATAAAATCGCCCAGTAATACTTTTAGCATTTGCAAACGGTTAACTGTGCTGCCATTAAGCTCCATATCTTCAACGCGCATACTGCCAGACAGATCGACTGCTATCATCATTTCGCGACCTTCGGTGGGGATATCAACCGCTTCGCCTAACCATTGTGGACGGCTTGCAGCGAGCACGACTAAGCACCAAATTAGCGCCAATATAATTAACGGTGATTTGGTGTTATCTTCAGCACTATTACTGAGGGTAGAACCAGACACTAAGGTCGGCATTCTTAACGCGGCAGCTTTTACTTGTTTTTTGGCCGGTAGTAAATAGGCAATTATCGGAAGCGGTAATGCTAATAAAAGGTAATGCCAAGCAAAACTAATCATTTTGACCTCCGTACGTTAAGTTCTTTAATGCAGCTTTGCTCGGCGGCAAGGCATTTTTCAGCCAAAAATGGATGCTTTGTTTAAAGCCATTGGTATCAAGCTCGGCACTTGGCTGGTATAGATACTCAAGCTTGTCGCCTAGTTGCTGATCAAATACCGTTTGTTTTTTCATTGGCAGTGAACTGATTAAAAATTGCTTTAATGATGCGCCATGTAACTGTGCGGTATGCTGACGCGGGAAATAATTGAGCAGCGCTATTTTTAAAAGCTCGCTAATTTGGCTTGGCGATTCAGCATCTTGCACTGATTGCATTAAGGTATTTCTAATTTTGCGCGCTTTTCTAAAACGCAGGTAAAAGCGAACGAGTGCAATCAAGCTGACTAATACAATGGCCAGTAATAACCACCAACCTGGGGCAATAGGGTAGTTATTTACTTGCTCGGGTAAATGAATATCTTTAAGTTGGGCTAACGGATCCATAACTGCGCTCCGCTGGTTAACTGAGACTCTAATGATTGTCCGGCTGATAATGAAAATACGCGAGCGCCGGATTTTATAAATAGCTGCTCTCGATGGCTCATTGCCTGCGCAACTTTTTCCCGATAACGTTGCTCGGCGTGCACATCACCTAAAGTGATTTGTTGTCGCTGTTTGCCATCGGTAATGGCTAGATTTATGCGCTGCTGGCTTTCGGGTAATGATTGCTCTAACGGATCATTAACTAAACACACTAGCAATTCACAATGACGGCTAATTTGCCGTAAGTGGCGAACACTTTCGTCATTTATGCCATAACCGTCGGTAATGAAATAGACCATACTGCCTGGTTTGGCTAATTGGCGCAGACGTTGGCAGTTTTGCTCAAATGCTTCGTGGTTATCGATAGCTAATAATTCACTCTGGCTAGCGAGCGATTGTTGATGCAAGGTTTCTAGCTGGTGCAAGTAATGTAACACCCCTTGTTTACGTGAGCGCGGTTTCGACTCTAGATGTTGCTGTTCATTAAAAACAATGCCGCCTAAGCGATCGCCACGGCTTTTGGCATGCCAAGCTACAAGTGAGGCAAGGTGTGCCGCTTGTACCGATTTACACATTAATTCACTGCCAAAAAACATGGTGTGACTAAAATCGGTGGCTATCAGCACTGGTCGTTCAATTTCTTCGCGAAATAACTTAGTATGGGTTTTGCCGGTGCGAGCCGTGACCCGCCAATCGATGGCACGAATATCATCACCATGTTGATAATGGCGAACTTCGTCAAACTCCATACCTTTGCCTTTATGCCTAGACAAATAGTTACCAGCCATTTTGGATTTTTGATTAGCGGAAGCTTTTAAATCAATAAGTCCAGTTTTTGACTGATAATGCAACATTTCATCAATGGTAAGTGATACACCATCGCTGCTTAGCGACGCTAGGGTATGTGCAATTGCTGAAAACTTATCAGCTGTTTGATTGCGGTTAAACCACTTCATCGCCAAAATCCTTTAGGCAATGGCAACAAGTTCAAGTAAATGGCTGATCACCATGTCACTGGTAATGCCTTCCGCTTCAGCCTGATAAGTAAGTAACAAGCGATGACGCAGCACATTATGTAAAACCGCTTGCACATCTTCTGGGCTAACAAAATCACGATTATGTAACCAAGCACGGGCACGAGCACAACGATCTAACGCGATAGTGGCACGCGGGCTAGCACCAAATGCTAACCATTGTTTGAGCTTATCGTCATATTTTTCCGGCTGACGAGTGGCGATAATTAAATCAACGATGTATTGCTCAACCGCTGGCGCCATATGAATTTGCAGTACCGCTTCACGGGCGGCAAATATTTCATCTTGCGATAATGTTCGAAGTGGTTTGTTGTTGGTTTTTAATGCTTCACCGCGATTAAGTTTTAATATCGCTAATTCACTTTCGCTGTCAGGATAATCAATGGCTAAGTGCATTAAGAAACGATCAAGTTGTGCTTCTGGCAGTGGGTATGTGCCTTCTTGCTCGATTGGGTTTTGCGTGGCCATCACTAAAAACAGCTCAGGTAATTGATAGGTCTTACGACCAACGGTGATTTGGCCTTCAGCCATCGCCTCAAGTAGCGCTGATTGCACTTTGGCTGGGGCACGGTTAATCTCATCGGCTAGTACTAAATTTCTAAATAATGGCCCAGATTGAAAGACAAAGCTGCCATCTTCTGGTCGATAAATATCAGTACCGGTTAAATCTGCTGGTAGTAAGTCTGGCGTAAATTGTACGCGGTGAAAATCGGCTTCAATACCGTCTGCTAATGCATTAACTGCACGAGTTTTAGCTAAACCTGGCGGTCCTTCCACAATTAAGTGACCATTTGCTAATAAAGCGATTAACAGATTTTCGACTAATTCTTGTTGACCGATAATTTGTTCTGAAAGATAAGTTTTTAACGTTGAAAAGTGTTCTATAGTCATAAGATTTATTTTCTATTTATTGTCAATCTACTAGTGTTTAGACATGGGTGAAGCATAGTTATACCAATTGAGCTAAATATTTAATTCAATTGGTATTATAAATATGCCGTTATTCAGACCTATAAAGTTATATATGGTTCACCCTAATAAAAACAAGGTTAAGCTTGTAAGAAAATGTCGCAAAAAATTTTTAGCAGCTAGCACATGATTAACATTGTTGAAAAAAACTGAGTAATGGTTAGAATTGGTGGAAATAGCTAAGAGGTCAGACCTCTAAAAGGAAGCATAATGACGAAGTCTAAAACAATAATGACACCAAGCGGAGAACGTATCGCCATTGTCGCGGGTTTACGTACTCCATTTGCTAAACAAGCCACCGCTTTTCATGGTGTGCCGGCAGTAGATTTGGGCAAAATGGTGGTCAACGAATTAATGCAAAAGCATGATGTTGACCCTGCTATTATCCAGCAAGTAGTTTATGGCCAAGTGGTACAAATGCCTGAGGCGCCGAATATTGCCCGCGAAATTGTCTTGGGTACGGGTATGAACGTTAATACCGATGCTTATAGTGTGTCTCGTGCGTGTGCGACTAGCTTTCAATCAGCGGTGAATATTGCCGAATCAATTATGGCGGGCATTATTGATGTTGGTATTGCTGGCGGTGCAGACTCATCGTCAGTCGCGCCTATTGGCGTTACTAAAAAGCTTGCTCGTACCCTGCTTGATTTATCGAAAGCTAAAACCTTGGGTCAGAAGTTTTCATTGATTCGTCAATTAGGTTTAAAAGATTTATTGCCAGTGCCGCCAGCCGTTGCTGAATATTCAACAGGTTTGTCAATGGGGCAAACAGCGGAGCAAATGGCGAAAACTCACCAAATTTCTCGAGAAGATCAAGATGCATTAGCCCATCGCTCGCATGTGTTAGCGACTGAAAGCTGGGCAGCTGGCAAGCTTGATGGTGAAGTGATGACTGCCCATCCTGAGCCTTACAAAAGTTTTATCAATAAAGATAACTGTATTCGCGAAAACTCAGAACTAGCAGGTTATGCGAAACTGCGTCCAGTGTTTGATCGTAAACACGGCACCGTAACCGCAGCTAATAGTACCGCGCTAACTGATGGTGCGTCGGCTATTTTATTAATGCGTGAAGGTCGCGCGAAAGAGTTAGGTTATAAGCCGCTTGGTTACATTAAGAGTTATGCGTTTGCTGCGATTGATGTTTGGCAAGATATGTTAATGGGGCCAAGCTATGCAACACCTCTGGCATTAGCGCGTGCAGGCATGGAATTAAGCGATTTAACCTTAATTGAGATGCATGAAGCATTCGCAGCACAGGCACTTGCCAATATGAAAATGTTTGGCTCTAAAAAGTTTGCTCAAGAGCAACTGGGTCGAGATAAAGCGATCGGTGAAATTGATATGGATAAATTCAATGTCATGGGCGGTTCGCTTGCTTATGGTCATCCATTTGCAGCAACTGGTGCTCGCTTAATTACCCAAACGTTAAATGAATTAAATCGCCGTGGTGGTGGTGTTGGTTTAACCACGGCTTGTGCCGCTGGTGGTTTAGGCGCAGCAATGATTGTGGAGACAGACTAATGACGGAACAAGTAGCAAAAAACGAAAATAGTGTGTTTTCACTAGTACCTCAGGAAAATGGCTTAGTTCACTTAGTGATGGATGTTAAAGGTGATTCGATGAACACCTTAAAAGACGAGTTTGGTGAGCAAATTGCTGAAATGTTAAAAGACATTAAGCAAGATGACACAATTAAAGGTGTCGTGTTAATGAGTGGCAAACCTGATTCATTTGTCGCTGGTGCTGATATCAATATGCTCGCCCGTTGCCAGACCGCTGAAGAGGCGACAACCTTATCGCGTAATGGCCAAATGATTTTTGATCAAATGGAAAAATTTCCAAAGCCAATCGTTGCCGCAATTAATGGTGCGTGTTTAGGTGGTGGTCTTGAACTCGCCATGGCCTGTCATGCACGTGTATGTAGCGATAGCGGCAAAACGGCACTGGGTTTACCTGAAGTACAATTAGGCTTACTACCAGGCGGCGGCGGTACCCAGCGTTTACCTAAACTGGTTGGCATTCAAAAAGCCTTAGATATGATGCTTACAGGCAAACAATTAAGAGCTAAACAAGCGTTAAAAGCAGGGCTCGTAAATGACGTCGTACCTAACAGTATTTTAATTGAAACCGCCGAAAAACTTGCGTTATCAGGCAAATTATCGGCTAAAAAACGCCAAACAACCTTGCTTGATAAAGTATTAGAGCAAAACGCGTTAGGTCGAAAAATTATTTTTGATCAAGCTACTAAATCAGTATTGGCAAAAACTAAAGGCAATTATCCAGCGCCATTAAAAATTATTGATTGTGTACGAGTAGGGGCTGAGCGCTCGCCCGCTATGGGTTATCAAGTAGAAGCTCAGCACTTTGGTCATTTGGTGATGACATCTGAGTCAGCGCAACTTCGTCACTTATTCTTTGCTACCACCGACATGAAAAAAGAAGATGGTGTTGAAGGGATCAAGCCTAAAGCGGTACGTAAAGCTGCGGTATTAGGTGGCGGTTTAATGGGCGGCGGCATCGCTTCTGTTACGGCAATGAAAGCAGGGCTGCCAGTGCGCGTTAAAGACATTAGTGATAAAGGCATTAATGCTGCGTTGAAATATAGCTATGACTTAGCGAATGCTAAAGTTAAACGTCGCTTTATTCGCCACAGTGAAATGCAAAAGCAAATGTCACTGATTACCGGAACCTTGGATTATTCAGGTTTTTCACAGGTAGATATTGTCGTTGAAGCAGTATTCGAAGATTTAGCATTAAAGCAAAAAATGGTGGCTGATATTGAAGAGCATTGCTCAAAAAACACCATTTTTGCCAGCAATACTTCTAGCTTGCCAATTGGCCAAATCGCTGCTCATGCTAAGCGCCCTGAAAATGTTATTGGCCTGCATTATTTCTCGCCAGTAGATAAAATGCCGCTAGCTGAAATTATTGCTCACGATAAAACTTCAGATCAAACAATCTCAACGACAGTGGCGTTTGCTAAAAAACAAGGTAAAACGCCAATTGTGGTTAAAGACAAAGCGGGCTTTTTTGTTAATCGCATTTTAGCCCCTTACATGAATGAAGCTGCGATCATGCTGTTAGAAGGCGAGCCAGTAGATAAGTTAGATAAAGCGTTAGTGAAATTTGGCTTCCCAGTTGGCCCTATGCAATTGCTTGATGAAGTAGGTATTGATATTGGTGCGAAAATTGGCCCAATTTTAACTGCTGAATTGGGTGAGCGCTTTACGCCACCAGCGGCATTTGAACGCTTAATCAATGATGGCCGTTTAGGTAAAAAATCTAACAAAGGGTTTTACTTATATGGCAATGCTGCGAAAAAAGGCAAAAAGCAAGTGGACGAAACGGTTTACAGCTTGCTAGATGTTACGCCAAGCGGCAAGCTAACCCCTGATGAAATTGCTAAACGTTGTGTTTACATGATGTTAAATGAAGCGGTTAGGTGTTTAGACGAAGGTATTGTTAGAAACGCTAGAGATGGCGATATCGGCGCTATCTTTGGTATTGGCTTCCCGCCTTTTCTTGGTGGACCATACCGTTATATTGATAAAATTGGTGCTGCTGAAATTGTTAGTCAACTTAATCAGTGGACGCAGCAATATGGTGAACGTTTCGCGCCTTGTCAGGCTTTAATAACCATGGCTGACAACAATAAGAGCTGTTACGAGTAAAGGGGCAAGGTTCGACATCTTTACCATGTAACTTTTTACCGCAAATTAACGAAAAGAGGCAATTATTGCCTTTTTTTTTGGTTGTTATTTGTACATTTGTCTTTTAAAAAAGCACCAACTCTGTTATATTTCCGCCCCGTAAAATTGTGGTTGCCTATTCCCGAGCGACTAACCCCAGAGTGGCTAATTACTGACTGATTAGTCTCACCGCTTAAATTTGATAAGGTTTAGTATGATGCTGTTACTAACATTATGTGTAAGTTTGTTATCTTCAATGTTTTTTTATTGTCAGGCGTTATCAAATGGTTTAGGTAGAAGGCGTTGGGCTGTTGCAGGTTTCTGTTTTGGGCCAGCGGTTTGGCCAATGTTTTGTATGAAAAAACGGATGAAGGTTAACCGAGCGTTTGGCTTTAATTATTTATTATTTAGAGCTTAGGTTACATAACTTGAGTTACAGAGCTCAAGTTACAGAGCTTAGGTTACCGAGCTTAGATTAACTCAGTCTAATGAAGTTTAGTTGAGACAAGGTTAGCTATGGGGGAGGGCGTTTTAAACGCGTCTAATACCTGTTGCATGACAACCATCCTTTACAATTAGCAGTCTTTTAAAAAAAATACGCTAACTTCCTTGTAGCATATGACTTTTAGTCGCCTTACTTCCACCAATCAGAAGCCGGCATTTCTTTAATTTCAATTGCAGAAGCAATTGACTTAGCGTTTTGTTTTTGGCCAAAAATTGATTTGATTAATTTTATCATTAAATTTTGCTCCCACGACGTTGCTCGCTGATTTTGCTGCCACGACGTTGCTCGCTAATTTTACTGCCACGACGTTGTTCGCTAATTTTACTGCCACGACGTTGTTCGCTAATTTTACTGCCACGACGTTGTTCGCTAATTTTGCTACCACGGCGTTGTTCACTTGCTAGCGCACTTAGCTGGTTATCAATAGTGACCTTCTCTGCACTAATCGCAGGTTGAGTAAGTGACATAGCTAATGACATTACAATTGAAGTTAACATTTTGTTTCCCTTTGTTTTTATTAAAGTTCCCTTTATCTATAGCGAGATGTATGCCAACAATTAAATGCTTTCCGTAAACTTTTAAATCGATCAGTAAGTAATTGAAATTATTGGTTTAAATTTATTGTTTAGTAAGGTTGTTTTTTAGTGAAGAGGATTAAATTAAGGCGAAAATATTTTGACGCCTCGAAAAATTGCCGGGCGTCAAAATATTGTTTTAGCAAGTATTTAAAGCTTTGCTTTTAAGCTGTGGTTTTTAAATTATTTGCTTTTAAGTAAGTGAGTTGATTGATCTGTTATTTGATGACTTAATAGATATTTTTGGAACTCTGCCTCAGGGAGAGGTTTGCTGTATAGGTATCCTTGAAGTTGCTCACAGGCTAAACCTGATAAGAAGTGTAGTTGATTATTATTTTCTACCCCTTCGGCAACAACTTGCATGCCTAAGTTATGGGCAATGGTGACAATAGTTGCCACCATATTTCGGCCTTGTTCAGAGGTTTCAATGTCATCAACAAATGCCTTGTCTATTTTCAGGGTGTTGAGTGGGAATTTTTTCAGGTAGGCAAGTGATGAATAGCCTGTACCAAAGTCATCTAATGCTAAATGAATCCCCATTGAGCGGATTTGTAGCATAGTGTCAATCGCTTGTTGCGGCGAGTCCATGACAGTTCCTTCTGTAATCTCAAGCTCTAAGTGTTTTGCCGGCAGTTGGCTTTCTTCTAATATAGAAGCTATCATTTTCGGCAGATTAGGCTGGGTAAATTGTACGGCGGAAAGGTTCACAGCCACTCGACCATCAAATAATCCAGCATCTACCCATTTCTTCGCAGCATAACAAGACTTTCTAAGTACTACTTCACCAATGTCAATAATTTGACCGGTTTCTTCAGATACCGGAATAAAAACCAGTGGGCTTATAATGCCTTTAGTTGGGGTTTCAAAGCGCACTAATGCTTCCATACCTGCAACTTTACCTGTGGTGATTTCTATTTTCGGTTGGTAGAAAACAGAAAAATAGTCTTCTTTTAATCCATGTCGAATTAGGCTTTCAATTTGAATGCGCTTAACGGCCTTTTTATTCATGGAGTCACTGAAGAATTGATAGCGATTGCCACCATTATCTTTGGCATGATACATCGCAGTATCGGCGTTTTTTAATAGCTCTTGAGGGCTAGTGCCATCTTCTGGGTACAGCACAATACCAATGCTGCTGTACAGCACAAGCTCTTGGCTTTTAACTTTAAGAGGAATTGCTATTAACTTTAATATGTCTTTAGCCAATGAGGTAATTGTATGAATATCATTGGTATTTTCAATAATAATGCTGAATTCATCCCCGCCTAAACGATAAACGCTGTTTCGTTTAGAACTGATTTGAACAATTCGCTTCGCAACTTCGATCAAGATGTTATCGCCAACTTGATGTCCCATTGAATCGTTGATTTTTTTAAAGTTATCTAAATCAAACACCAGTAATGCATGAGGTATTTTACTTTTAACTAGTCGTTGTTGGTTCGCTTGGAAGTAAGAGCGGTTAGGGAGTCCAGTTAACGTATCTGAATTAGCGAGTTTTCGTAAATCAACTTCAGACTTTTTGCGATCGGTAATATCAGAAAATACACCAACAAAGTGCGAAATATTGCGACTTTCATCGCGAATAATATCAAGGCTTAGCTCTGTGTAGTAAGTATCACCATTTGCACGCTTACTCTCTATTTCACCTTGCCAATTGCCGTTAACAATTAAGTGTTTTTTTATTGATTGGGTAAATGACTCTGGATACAACGGAAAGTAAAGCTGCTTACCTAACATTGAACTTTTACTATTACCGGTAATTCTGACGAACGATTTATTAACATCAATAATATTAAATTGGCGATCATATATCACTACAGCGTCAGAGATGTTCTCGATACATTTAGCAAATAGCTTTAGACGCTCTTCGGCCTTTTTGATATGGGAAATATCTTTTAATGTGCCTGTCATCCGTATTGGCTGATCTTTATCATCGCGTTCAACAATTTTTCCGCGATCAAGCACCCAAAACCATTGTTCATTTTGACTTTTTACCCGGTATGTTGTCTCAAAGTGCTCAGACTTTTTATCAAAATGGTCGTTTAATGCTTGCTTTACTTTAGGAATATCATTTGGGTGAATATTAGTTTGTTCTGTACCAACATTACGTTTGCCATCTTGTGGAAATTCTAAAATTCCCCATATATTTGAACGAAAAATCTTGTTTTCTTTAATATTCCAATCCCACATTTCATCGCCACTGCCCCATAATGACAGCTTTAAACGCTCTTCGCTTTTTTGGATTTGGGCGTGGTATTGTTGTCTGTGCCTAAACTGCATGATGAAATAAACAAGCATTAAAAATGCAGCCAATGAATAAACAGATATTGCACTGTTGCTTAGCCACCATGGCGGTAATATTTCAAATCTTAATGTCGATTTTTTAGTTAAATTTGGATTAAACGCATCAAAAACTTCTGCTTCAAATATATATTTTCCTGGACTTAGGTTGGTGTAAGTCGCACGTCTATTAGCTTTCGTTGCTTGAACCCATTGTTCTTCTAAACCTAGGAGTCGATAGCGGTATTCTGTTTGACTGGGTAATGACACATTGGGGCTAACGAAATCGAAACTTATAGGGAAGTCTTTATAGTTAATCGCCAGATTTCGAGTTTCAGCGAGGTTTTGAGAAAATGACTGGTGTTTATAGCTATCTAACTGTTCTATATCTTTATTGGCGATGGTTAAGTTGGTGATAACAGGCGTTACTAACTCTTGGCGTATAGTAGTTAACTGAGAAGGATCAAATTTGATATACCCTTTTGGATTACCAAAATATAGTAGCCCGTTTTCTGTTAGGTAAGACGAATATGCGTTAAATTCAGCATTATTGAGACCAAAATCATAGTCAAATAGCTTTACTTTAAGATTTAAGGGCTCTATTACACCGATACCTACGTTAGTAGCGAACCATAAAGCACCATCAGGCGTAGTTCTAAGGTCTGCAATAAAACTATTGTTTAAGCTATTCTTTTCGTTGAAAAAAGTTAATTTGTCTTTTTTTAGATCTATATGGATGATTCCCAAGCCATTGGACGATAACCAAAGGTTTTGCTGGGCTATAGCAAAGTTGTTAACATTGAAACTCTTATAGTCTTTTTCAGATAACGAATAAATAAATTCAAACTCTCTAGTATCCAAAGAGAATCGATAAAAAACATTACTGTCAGTTAATAAATAAACTTGATTGTCACTACCTTTTGCCAACTTTACTAAACCAGTTTCACCGGAAGGCAAATAACTGGCATTGGATTGAGTTTCGCTATCAAAACAACTGAGTTTTTTATCCGTGCTAATTTGACAAATATATTGGTTTACGGCGATTAGCTTTTGCAAGGTATTATCTGAAGGAAGCCATTGTTGGTAAGTGGTGAGCTTATTACTTTCAACATCGAAGTTATAAAGTGCCTGATTATAACTTTTTAACCAGATATTTTGGGCATCGCGTTTATGAACCTGTGCAACTTCAATGGGCAGTTTAATGTGAGTAAGCTCACCAGTGGCGGATTCTTTATAAAGCTCACCGAGTTCATTATTAAACCAAATTGTATTATTAGAGGTTTCAGTAAAAAAGTGGAGCCATCGATCTTGCATACCCGAAGAGGTAGGGCCTGACTCAAAAAGGTTTGAGTAGGCATTTTTTAATTGTAGACCGCCGCCGTAGGTACCTATCCATATGTTGTTAGCTGTGTCCTTATAAGAGGACATTATCCAGTTGACGCTAAAGCTGCCATTATTTGTTAATTCGTTGAAAATCGGAGCGATATCGAATGTTAAAATATCAATTGAATATAGCCCTTTATCTGACCCTAACCAAACATACTGTTCACTTAATGGTTGAATTGCTCTAATATTATTTGTGGTTAATCGCTGAGTGTTATTTTTATTTAGATGCTTAATCAACTGATAATTTTTGTCTAAAACAAATACTCCATTGTCGGTCGCTAGCCAATAATTTTCACCGATAAACTTAATATCGTATAGTGCATTAGCGTCAATGGTAAAATTCCACTTTGCAGTAGTTGCCGTAGAGACATTTAATTGTTTAGCTAAACTCAGACTTTGATTGGTTATATAAATGCCATTTTCAAAAGTACCTAACCAATAGTCTTCGTTCTCATCTTGAAAAATGGTTTTAACTTGTTTAAATGCTTCTGCAAAATTTTTTATTTTTAACCTAGTAAATTTTCCACTCGTTTGATCAAATCGATGCACACCTAAAGCTGTACTGACCAGAAGTTCATTATTTTTTCCTTCGTAGATATCCCAAATGGTATTATCTGATAAGGAATTCGCATCGCCTTCTTGATGAAAGAAGTTGGTAAATGAATTACTCGATGCTTTATATTGGCTAAGGCCATTTCTGGTACCAACCCATAAATTATCTTTACTGTCGATAAATAGCGTGCGAATGTAGTTGTCGGCAATTGAATTAGGGTTATCAATATCGCGGCGGTAATGAACGAATTCAAAACCATCGTATCTATTTAAACCGTCGGCTGTGGCAAACCATAAAAAGCCATTTTTATCTTGAACGATATCAAAAACGTAACTTTGTGAAAGCCCTTCAGGTGTCGATATTTGTCTGAATTTAAAATTAGCGTTGTTGGCAAAAGTAGGAGCTAGAAAGCAGGCGTTTAAACAGCATAGAAAAAACGACAGAAGATAATGCTTTTTGTTGAAAAGATTGAACTGCAGAAACTTCACTAAAACTACCTAGCACCCTAGATATAATAGGGGAATTATTATTTTTGTTATTAATCCCATTTAATCTGATGCGCAACGGCAAGTCAAATTAATTCAACCAATTCCGTGATTTTCCTTGATGCTAGTACTTTCTTTGACAATCTTGGGTAAATACTTCTCTATTGCTAATGATATTGGCGGCTCTAGAATGCCACACGGTTGAATATTCTTCAGCTTCTTGCGATAGCAAAGTAATGCGCTCAGTAAAACCTAATGCTTGCTTAGTTATATGCTGGGCAAAAAAGCTTTCTAAATCGGTAGTTGAAATCGACTCAATTGCAGCAAGTAGTAATTGCTTTCGATTGAAATCAAAGTCTTGGTTACAAATTGCTGACCAAAAACGTTGGCTTTTAGTACGCAAGCTTGTGTCTTTCTCTTGTAATTGCGCAGTTAGCCCTTGTTTGAAGTTATGCCAATAATCATCGCTGATTTCAGTCAATTGTTCGGGAACTTCTTTAATAAAGTTATCGATGGCATCAACCAGCTGTTCCGGTTGGGTATGTGGTGACTGAATATAAAACGCAATGCCTGGAAAACGATTGATCGGAATATAACCAATGTTAACCAAGTAACCATATTGCTTTTCGGTGCGCATTTCTTGAAAAAATATTGGCGCAAGTAAGTGACTGGTCAATATCGCTAATGCTGTTGTGCGATCATCTTTGCTGGCGAATGGATAATAGCAAACTACAGCATGATCATGGTTTGGCATAGTAACGGGTAATATAATTTCATTTTGGTCAGCGATATCGATTACTGGGCAACTCACGTGGTTGCGCCCATCAAAATTGTGACTAAAGGCATCCTTAATTAAAAGCGCGATATCATGGGCGTGATTTTCTAGCCAATTACCATGAATTAACACGTCTAAAGTTATATGCTCAAATAACTGATGACTAAAATTGTTAAATTGCTCGAAAGTAACCGTATGCATTGCTTTTTCTAGCTGCACTGCCGATGGGTTATTTGGTTGCATAAATGCACTAAGCGTTGAAAAAAGTTGTGAAATCGATTTGTTTTTATCGGCATTGTGCCAATGTTTCATTAGTTGATATTTAAGTAAATCAAATTGCGATTGTTCAAATTGGTGGTTGGTCAAACTTGTTAATAATTTTTCAATCAGTAATGGCTGCTTTTCACTTAAGCCCGATATCTGCAACGTCATACCACCTTGATGCGCATACAGGTGATAGTGAATACCCGCTAACTCTGCGTCATAGTGTTCTTCAATTACATATTCGGTAAACATATCAACAAATAGCCGAGTCATGGCAATATTTTCAGTGCTCGCAACCGCTAAAGGTGAATCTATTCCTAAGTAAATGTAACCTTTAGGGACTTTATAGGTCGTATCTTGCTTATACCAAATACATAGGCCATTTTGGCTGTCGATAAGTGCCGGTTGGCTTGACTCATAACTATGCGGCCAAACGACGGGGGAATTGGTAATGTATGGGTTTTCACCTGGTAAAAATAGGTAACTTGGCACACTAATATTTTGCCAGTGTGCTAAACGCTCATTAGATATCTTGCTTTGTCGATAAGGAACTTGATACCACTGGCTAATGGTATCGCATTGATATGATTGCCCTACTTTAATAATCCGGCAGTTATCGGCACGAATAAATTCCAGTAATTCATAGACTGACTTTTCACACATACCTTCCATGACATAATCACCAAAAATGTAGTCTTCTACAGGGTAGTGCTGCATATTGATCACAAGTTGGCTAACAGAATCGAGTGGTTTGAGTTTTTCGCTGTAAGTAAATGCAGTGTCAGCCAGTGTTTGTTTTTCAATATAAAAATGATTTGGAATTGGCTGGCTTTTTAGTAATTGAATATAGCTAAATACTGTATCGATAATATCTTCAATATGCTTTTCACCTTGTTCAGTCAATGAAATGCTTACATTGAAATCCTTAAAGTTAGAGCCATTAATACCAGCGCCAGCCGTTAAGCCGAGGGCCCATTGTTGTTTTTTAAGGTAAGACAGAATGCTGCCTTTCCCCTCGTGACCCAGTAGGTAAGTGATTACTGACTCAGGCTTGTGTCGATAATATTGGTCTATAGCTGGCAGTGCAAAACTGATAATTAACTGTTTATCATTTTTTACTGGGTTTACCCATAATTCTTGCGCTAAATGTTCTGGTAAATAAAGTGGCTCAGTTAGTTGAGGTTTAACCTCGTTACTACTAGGGATAGCTTCAAAATATTGATGAGCTAAATCTTTTAGCACTGCTAATTGATGTGGCCCTTCTATAGCCAAGGTCATGCGACTGGCACAATAGTGTTGCTTAAAGTAATTCAGCAAGTCTTGTTGAACTTTTTGTGTTTCGCCGTCAGATTGTAGTCTATCTGCTAGCGTTTCAGTATTGCCTACTGAAAATTGCGAGAATGGGTGCTTTTGATTGACCGTTTCTTTGTGGACATCATATAACCTGCGAATATCATCTTTGAGCTTCATTTTAAATTCAGCATCAATATTTTGACGTTCAGACTCAACAAAGCTTTCACTTAATAGCGGTGAAATAAAAAAATCGGAAAATCGTGCTAGAGCATCGGCTAAATAATTGCTTTGTATATCGAAGAAAAAGCAGGTGTGCTCTGTGCCAGTCCAGGCGTTATTGTAACCACCATGTTGGCTAATAAATTTGTGATATTCGCTGCCGTCAGGGTAATTTTTCGTTCCTAGAAACAGCATATGTTCGAGAAAGTGAGCCAAACCTTGACGATCAGCCGGATCGTCGAAATGCCCTGCATTTACCGCCAATGCAGCAGCCGCTTTATCGGATTCATTATTTTGGATTAATAAAACGTTTAGACCATTATTTAAGGTAATGGGCAGATAGTGTTTTTGGTCATTAGGGCTTTGTTTCAACAATAAACTCCTATTAAAACACTCAGATCGTACCGCGCTCACAAAAAATCGTGTTTATTATTTTAATTATAGCGTTGTTTTTGTTATAAATTACCCGAAGGAATAACGCTAGTCTATTTTATTCTTAACTGTTGTTATAAATTGCTGCTGCTTTCTTTTACTATAGCCGGAATTTTATCAAGATAACCGCGATTTTTCGAAGTGCGGGAGACAATCTATGCAAATTTTCATTATGCGTCATGGCCAAGCCAGTGATTGGGGGCAAAGTGACGCACAGCGAGCACTTACTGAACATGGTGTTCAAGAAGCTGAGGCAATGGGAAAATGGATGGAGCAACAGAAAATTTCGCCGAATCTAATTTGGGTTAGCCCTTATTTACGTGCTGAGCAAACTTATCAGGCGATGTTACCAACTTTAGCGGTCACCGCGCAGCATCAAACGCAAGCCATGATTACTCCAAGTGGCGCAGCCAGAACCGTCCATGATTTAATTGATGGTGAGCTTGCTACAGGCCATATTGACCAATTATTGTTGGTGTCACATATGCCGTTAGTTAGTTATTTAGTCGCTGAATTAACTCATGAAACGCAAACGCCAATCTTTCAAACGGCTAGTATTGTCGAAATAGATTATGATATTGAAACAATGACAGGTCGCTTTGTGCAAATGATTTCGCCAAGTGATTTGATTGACTGATTTGATTAAATGAATTGGGCTGGTGAATAGGCACAATAACTCAAAACTCACTCAATACTTATCTTTAATATCAATTAATACTAGCAGCGCACCATCGCCACCATATTCCAGTGGCGCTTGATGAAATGCGAGTACATCAGGGTGTTGCACCAGCCAATGTGGCACTTTATTCTTTAATATTCGATTGCCAATACCGTGAACAATACACACGCAGCGAGCATGCTCCTTATGACAAGCTAGCAATAGCGCAGCAATTTCTCTTTTGGCATGCTCTTGAGTCAGCCCATGTAAATCTAAGATTAATTCAGGTTGATAAATTCCACGACGTAGGTTTTTTGCTTCAAAGCTATCCGTGCCGTCTTTTACATATTTCATCGGCCCATGATGGTTAAGGTTAGGTTCAAATTCGTCAGAGAAGTGAAATTCAGCGCCTTGTTTGGCCGTGAGTTTGTTACCTTTGATTGTGGTAGATTTTTTTACTGCTCTTGGATGAACAACTTTATCTTGTGCGATTTGCTTTACTTTACCGATACTCTGCTTAAATAACTGCTTTTCTTCATCGGTTAATAAATCTTTAAATTTCATGGGAAAGGTCGACACGTGATAGTGGAATAATGATATATTAATCGACTATTTTTGTCTTGGCTTATGCGCAATTTTACTTTCTTGGATTGATTTATGAATACACGTTCGGTTATTGAACAATTAACTAGTGTTGAAGACTGGGTTCGCTGGTCTGCCAGCGAGTTTAATCGTGCCGATCTTTATTTTGGTCATGGCACAGATAACGCGTGGGACGAAGCTGTGAATTTAGTGATGTTTTCACTGGCTTTGCCTACTGACTTATTCAAGCAATCAGCTAATGCCAAGTTATTAGATACTGAAAAGCAAGAGTTGTTAGAGTTAATTACCCGCCGCGTTGAAGAGCAAATTCCAGCAGCCTACCTTACCCATCAGGCACAATTTGCTGGCTTATCGTTTTATGTTGATGAGCGAGTTTTAGTGCCACGCTCACCAATTGCTGAATTAATTGAACATAAGTTTGCGCCTTATATTCAACATCATAATCCCCAGCGTATTCTTGATTTATGTACGGGCAGTGGCTGTATCGCTATTGCTTGCGCGTATGCGTTTCCTGATGCAGAGGTTGACGCGCTTGATTTATCAGTTGATGCACTTAATGTTGCGCAAATTAATATTGAAGGTCATGGCTTAATGGAACAAGTTATTCCCATTCAATCTGATTTGTTTGCTTCAGTTGAGCAGGAAAAATATGATTTAATCGTCACTAATCCGCCTTATGTCGATCAAGAGGATGTTGATAGCTTACCGCAGGAATATTTGCATGAACCCGAAATGGGCTTAGGCTCAGGGCATGACGGTTTAGATATCACTCGTGAAATTTTAGCGCAGGCAGCAGAGCATTTAACCGATGATGGCATTTTAGTGTGTGAAGTCGGTAACTCGCAAATTCATGTAGAAGCGACATATCCCGATGTGCCATTTCATTGGGTAACGTTTGAGCGCGGTGGTCACGGTGTATTTGTATTAACCAAAGCGCAATTGGATGAATATCAAGAAACATTTAATCAACAGGTAGTTACAAGATAATGTCAGGCAATACTTACGGAAAACTATTCACAGTTACCACGTTCGGCGAAAGCCATGGTTTAGGGTTAGGCGCGATTGTTGATGGTTGCCCGCCTGGTCTAGAAATTAGTGAGCAAGATTTACAGCTTGATTTAGACCGAAGAAAGCCGGGGACCTCTCGTTACACCACAGCCCGTCGTGAAGCCGATCAAGTAAAAATTATGTCTGGCGTGTTTGAAGGAAAAACTACCGGCACGCCTATTGGATTATTAATTGAAAATACCGATCAGCGCTCAAAAGATTACGGCAATATCGCCCAAAGTTTTCGACCGGGACATGCTGATTATACGTATACGCAAAAATATGGCTTTCGTGACTATCGTGGTGGTGGCCGCTCATCTGCTCGTGAAACGGCAATGCGAGTTGCTGCTGGTGCTATCGCTAAAAAGTATTTAAAACAGCAGCTTGGTATTGATATAAAAGCCTGTGTTACGCAAATTGCTGATATTAAAGCAGAGCAGTTTAACTGGGATATTGTTGAACAAAATCCTTTTTTCTTTCCTGATGAAAGCAAGCTAGAGCAGCTTGATGAGACGTTGCGCAGCATTATTAAACAGAAAGACTCAATTGGCGCTAAAGTTACTGTGGTAGCTACTGGCATTCCTGTAGGATTAGGTGAGCCAATTTTTGATCGTTTAGATGCCGATATCGCCCATAGCTTAATGAGCATTAATGCAGTAAAAGGCGTGGAAATAGGTGATGGTTTTGCTGTGGTTAATCAAAAGGGCTCAGAGCATAGAGATGAAATGACGCCTGAAGGCTTTGCCAGTAATCACGCAGGAGGCGTATTAGGTGGTTTATCCTCAGGTCAGCCAATTGTCGCACATATTGCACTTAAACCAACATCGAGTATTGGTGTTAGCGGTCAAACAATTGACATCGATGGCAAGCCAATGGAAATTGTTACCAAAGGTCGCCATGACCCTTGTGTTGGGATTCGTGCCGTGCCAATAGCCGAAGCTATGCTGGCGTTAACACTAATCGATCATTATTTACGCCACCGCGCGCAAAATGCTGATGTTGTCTGCTCAACACCAATAATTGAATAGCAAGTTGGTAAAGCTCGCATAAGCGAGCTTTTACTTTTATGCAGATTAACAAATTACATATTACTAACTTTAGCCGATTATCTCACAGTTACTTTTGGTACTTTGCTGTACTCGGGTTAATGATGCCATTTTTGGCGGTATTTCTTGAGGGGCGTGGCTTTAACTCCCTGGCAACCGGCGAGATCCTTGCCATCTTTATGGGAACCAAAATTTTTGGCCCAATGTTTTGGGCATTTCTTGCCGACAAGTCTGGTAAGCAGCTTACAATTATTCAATTTAGTACGACCTGTGCGTTAATTTGTTTTATTGGCTTGTTTTTTGTTGATGGCTACTGGTCGATCACGTTATTTTTGGGCGCATTCAGTTTGTTCTGGACAGGCATGTTGCCACAACTTGAAGTGCTGACCTTAAATTCAATGCGCAACAGTGCCAAGTTTTATGCGCGTATACGTCTTTGGGGCAGTATTGGCTTTATAGCGCTGGCAATGGCCAGCAGTGAAATAATTGCAGAGTTCGGCAGTGAAAGCTTTATCAGTATCGGCTTTAGTGTTTTGCTGGGCCTGTGGCTTTCATCATTACTGCTTCATGACAAAAAGGCCACCGGCATACAGCAACAAACTAGCGAGCCCATTTTTCCGTTATTATTGGCTTTGCCGTTCATAGTATTTTTTGTTGCTGGCATATTATTGCAAATCAGTTTTGGGCCTTATTATTCGTTTTTCGCACTCTATATCAGAGACTTAGGGTATCCAGCCTATATGGTTGGGGTACTTATTGGGGTTTCGGTGGTTGCAGAAGTATTGATTTTTATTTTAGCGGGTAGGGTGTTTAAGCGATTTTCGGTACAAACAATACTCGTTTTTAGTTTTATCGCCACAAGTTTTCGCTGGCTGATCATGGCTTACTTCGGTGAACAGCTAGTGTTATTAATCGTGGTACAGCTGTTACATGCCGCAAGTTATGGTTTATACCATAGTGCTTCACTACAGTACCTTCATCAACATTTTAAACCATCACAATATAACCGCGCACAGGCAATCTACATTAGCGGTGTTTACGGTGTAGGCGGTGCCTTAGGGGCATATCTTTCTGGTGTATTATGGGCCGATGGCCAAGGCGTTGTAACTTCTTATGTTACTGCAAGTTTATTGGCACTAATAGGCGGAATATTAGCGCTTGCGATGAGCCGGTTGCTTAACAAGCGCTAAAGATACTTATGAGTAAATAAGTTTATTGAGTTGTCACTACTTGTTTAAGTTTTTTATCTTCACCTAAAATGTGGTTAAGCAGCCAGTCGGTAAGAAAATAAAGGATATTCTTTGCTTGCCCAGGTTTGAGTGCTTCTATTTGTAATTGCTCAAGCTCATCAATAAAGTGTTGATGTTGCAGGCTATGTAATGTTTTATCGTTAGCCGAAAGGTTGCAAAAATACTTTTTTTTCTTCACTAAAATGATACTGGGTGTAATCAACCAGAGCTTCAAAAATACGTATTAAAGTCTCTTGCTCGCGATTTTCAGCGATAATATCTACCGTTTCATTGATAAGTGACACTAAGTGCTGGTGTTGTTTATCAACTTCACGGATACCAACTTCAAAATCTTTTTGCCAGGTAATTTTTTCCACAATGGGTTACTCAGGTTGCATTTTACCAACTAGCGTATTTTAGCTAATTGATGAGGGCTACAACATGCAGGGAAACCGCTAATTGCAAGCCAATTTTGTTTTAAATCAAATATGCAGCGAAAGTTTATATCAGCGGTTGTTAACCTAAAGTAAAGCTGACTGTGTAGGGCATGTAAGCTTAATAGCTATGTTTTTTAGCGGTTAAGGAAGGTCGTTACTGAGTGAAATTAATGAGTGAAAGTTGGTGCTTTACCAATAAAAAAGTGAAGGTAAATCCCATACAATTTGGCACTTCCTTCACTATGATTTATCGTGGCCAACCGCTATTTTGCTTTTCTTGAAAATAAACACTAATCCTTTGGCTTTCTCAATATAGCGGTATTAGCTTGGCTTTATTAAGGGGGAAATTAGTTATTTAACTTCTTCACCTGCTGCTTGTTTATCGGCATGATAACTTGAGCGGACAAGCGGACCACAGGCCGCATGTCTAAAGCCCATTTTATCAGCTTCACGTTTAAACATCTCGAACTCGTCTGGATGAACATATCGCTCTACCGGTAAATGATCTTTACTTGGTTGTAAGTACTGGCCAATGGTTAGCATAGTGACGCCATGGGCACGTAAATCACGCATGACCTCCAAAATTTCTTCATTGGTTTCACCCAAGCCGACCATTAAACCTGATTTAGTTGGGATATCAGGGTTAGCTTCACCAAATTTTTTCAGTAAATCTAATGACCATTGGTAGTTCGCACCAGGTCGCGCTTTTGTATATAAACGTGGCGCCGTTTCTAAGTTGTGGTTAAAAACATGCGGTGGGTTGGCATTTAGAATTTCTAATGCTCGGTCCATACGACCACGAAAATCAGGCACTAAAATTTCAACTTTAGTGTGTGGCGCATGCTCAGCAATTTCTTTAATACATTCAGCGAACTGGCTGGCGCCACCATCACGTAAATCATCGCGGTCTACCGAGGTAATGACCACATATTTTAATGCCATATCTTTTAAGGTTAATGCTAGTTTTTTCGGCTCATCAGCATCTGGCTGAATAGGGCGGCCGTGGGCAACATCGCAAAACGGGCAGCGACGGGTACAAATATCACCCAAAATCATGAAGGTAGCAGTACCGTGATTAAAACATTCCGATAGGTTAGGGCATGATGCTTCTTCACACACAGAATGCAGGCCGTGTTTGCGCAAGCCTGCTTTAACCTGATCAATTTTTTCAGTGGTACGTGGCAGTTTTATACGCAGCCAATCAGGTTTTCTCAGCATTTTTTCGCGCTCAGAAGGTACAACTTTAATGGGAATATGTGCCATTTTTTCAGCGTCGCGAAGTTTTACGCCAGGCTCCATACGAGAAGATTTAGTTGTCATATTGCTTGTCCAAACCTGTTTGATTGTGAAGCTCGTCGGCTTCGAATAATTTTGTTAAATGTGTCACTAAACTTTCGCCCGCTTGAGCGACAGTTGCTGGGCCGTTAATATCGCGACTTTGGATCATTTCTAAGCCGGCATAGCCACATGGATTAATGCGAAGAAATGGCTCTAAATCCATATCAACATTTAATGCTAAGCCATGAAATGAACAGCCTTTTCGTACCCTTAAACCTAATGACGCTATTTTTTTCTCGTCAACATAAACGCCAGGGGCATCGGGTTTTGGGTAAGCCTTAATGCCATAGTCGGCTAACGCAGCAACAATGCCTTCTTCAATTAGGGTTACCAGCTGACGCACGCCCATTTTACGGCGGCGTAGGTCAATCATAAAGTAGATAACTTGCTGACCAGGGCCATGATAGGTGACTTGGCCGCCACGGTCGACTTGCACAACAGGAATATCACCTGTCATTAATAAATGCTCTTCTTTACCTGCTTGACCTTGGGTAAACACTGGCGGATGCTCAACAAGCCATAACTCGTCCAGCGTCTGCTCGTCACGAGTATCGGTAAATTGCTGCATTGCATGCCAGACTTTAGTGTAGTCAAGGCGGTTTAATTGCCTGATAACTAGGGTATTGTTCAAATCAACTCTCACACATCAGAAGTTAACGGAGTGTTGCCGTTTATGTTGCTTTGGTTAAATAAGCTTATTGGCCGGATAAATGTAGATAGTCGGCGATTATAAGACGTATCTTACTTCTTCAATTGCCGTTAGCGTCTTATAAATCGTTTCAATATGATCTTTACTGGTTACGGTTACCGCAACTGAAACTGACCAATAATTGCCTTTTGAACTGGGCTTAATTTTTGGTGAATAATCACCCGGCGTGTGTTTTTGTAATTCCGTTATGATCAAATCAGGTAAATGATCGCAGGCAATACCCATGACCTTAAAATTTAATACCGTTGGGAATTCTAATAACTCATCAAATTTAGTTTGCATCTTTACTCTCTATGCCTAACCGTTAACTAGCGAATGCTTAAACTTTTGAAATAGCTTGTGAACTTTCTTCGCCATGCTACCAATTTTGCCATTAGCCACTATTTTATCATCAATTTGACAAACAGGGCTAATTTCTCGTGTTGAGCTGCTAATCCACACTTCGTCAGCTTGTAACAGTTGCTTCACATTAATTGGTGTTTCGTGAACCTTAATGGAGGCACTTTTTACTAATTCAATGATTAAATCACGAGTAATACCGGCAAGAATGAGATTGTTTTTCGGCGGCGTATAGATTTCTTGTTGTTTAACAATAAATACGTTGCTAGATGTCGCTTCCGTGACTTGTTGATCGCGCTTTAATATTGCTTCGTCAAAGCCACGAGCATCGGCTTCATTTCTGAGTAAAATATTGCCAAGAAGTGCGGTGGTTTTGATATCACAATGTTGCCACCTAAAATCGTCAAGTAATGTGACTTTAATCGCTTTTAATGCCGCTACACTAGTCGAAAGTGGCATCGGCATAATAAGTACAGTCGCTTGGCTATTTTGTGGGTTGATATGGTTACGTTCGATATCACATCCACGTGTTACTTGAATATAGATTGATAAATTGCCACCGCCATTTTTTGTAATGACTTGTTCGATAAGTTGTTGCCATTGCTTATCTGTATAAGGAGAGGCTAATTTAATGCTGTCTAAACAATAATGCAGACGATTTAGGTGTTCAAATAGGCGAAATAATTTCCCCTGATAAACGGGGATCACTTCATAAATGCTGTCTGAAAACAAAAAGCCCCGGTCTAGGACCGAGACTTTTGCTTCTGACTTGGCGATAAACTCGCCATTAAGGTATACAACTGCTGTCATTAATTTAAAAATTGCAATTTGACGTAATCGACTAAACGGTCGAACATGCTACCTTCATTCACTTCTTGTAAGGTCACTAGTGGGTATTTTGCAATATCTTCACCATCTAGGGTGACAAATAGTGTACCGACTTCTTCACCTTTAGCTAATGGTGCAATTAACTGCTTATTTAGCTCAAATGTTGCTTGAATGTTTTTACTTTGACCGCGTGGAATGGTCACTGGGCTGCTGGCTAAAATACCTAACTTAACTTCTTTAATATCGCCCATCCAAACGCGATCGGTGGCAAAAGTTTCACCAGCTTCAAATGGCGTAATAGTTTCAAAGAAACGGAAACCGTAGTTAAGTAATTTTTTGCTTTCTACTTTCCGTGCTCGATCACTTTCTGTGCCCATCACCACACTGATTAGACGCATGCCATCTTTCGTAGCTGAGGTCACTAGACTATAGCCAGCTTCTGATGTGTGACCCGTTTTTAGGCCATCAACATTCATGCTTTTATCCCACAATAATCCATTGCGGTTATATTGCTTTATATCATTGAAGGTAAATACTCTTTGCTTATAGATTTCATACTCTTCTGGCACATCACGAATTAAAGCAGTGGCAAGTGTTGCCATATCTCGAGGCGTAGTTTTATGTTCGGTGCTGTCTAAGCCGTGGCTGTTTTCAAAGTAGCTGCTATTCATGCCAAGTTGTTGGGCATGGGCGTTCATTAAATCAGCAAAAGCTTCTTCACTACCGGCTACATGCTCTGCCATTGCAATACAAGCATCATTACCTGAGGCAACAATAATGCCCTGGTTTAATAAGTTTACAGGAACTTCTTTTCCGACTTCTAAAAACATTAGTGATGAACCATTAAGCACAGGGTTACCTGTTGCCCAAGCGTTCTTGCTGATTTTCACTAAATCATCATTCGAGATATTACCTGCTTGTAACTCAATACCAATAATGTAGCTAGTCATCATTTTGGTTAAACTTGCTGGAGCTAAAAGCGCATCGGCATTACCTTCGGCAATGACTTTACCCGTTGTATAGTCAATTAAGATATGGCCTTTGGCATTGATCTCAGGCGGACTTGGAACAATAGAAATTGATTGTGCAAATGATGAAACTGAAAAAGAAATGGCGCTGAATAGAACGAGTAGCTTTTTAGATGTTCTAGCCAGAGATTGGGCTAATGAGCGTGGCATAATGTTCCTTTAAGTTGTATTTGTGAGTATTACTGCAGTCAGTTATCAGTAGCCCGTTTAAAAATAACAGCTAAAGAAAATAGACTACAACAGACAAAAGTTTCGACAGTATATCACTTATATCATCATTTTCTACGGGCAAAGCGTACTGATTCTGGGCTTATTGTAATAAATTGCGACGATAAGCATTGGCATAACCGGCACCTTTTAAGCTATTGATTAGCTCGGTGGGATCATACCCATTGGGAAATGGGCCAATTTGCACACGATAGAGGCCATCTTGTTCAGGATATATCACATTTTGTTGATAGAGGCTGGCCAATGCCTGTGCGGTAGATTCTGCGGTTTGTGCACTTTTAGTGGCAAATACCTGAATATAAAAACTCGCTAGTTGTTCGGTATTGGCATCTGAAGTTTGAACTGTAGCGTTCTTGGAAGGTAAGTTTGCTGGTTTAGCAGTATTATTGATAACAATTGAGGGCTCACTGCTTGTAGCTAGTTGTTGATCAAAGTTAGTAATTGCTTCTATGCTCACTTTTGCGGTGCCAGTTTTTAGCATCCCAATTTTATAAGCGGCGCTGTAGGACAAATCAATAATGCGATTATCGTGAAAAGGGCCACGATCATTCACCCGAACAATAACCGCTTGGTTGTTGGCTAGATTGGTAACTTTGACGTAGGTTGGCAGCGGTAAGTTCTTATGGGCTGCACTCATGGCATACATGTCATAAATTTCACCGTTTGAGGTTAAATGGCCATGAAATTTATTGCCATACCAAGATGCAGTACCAGTTTGCTTAAAACCTTCTGCACTGTCTAGCACTTGGTAATATTTACCCCGTACTTCATAAATTTTACGATTGCCGCCTGCGCTCTTTTGCTCGAACCTAGGTATGGGATCTTGTAGTTCAGCTGCAGTTGGTAAACGCGTCGGTGTTGAGTCATGGCGCTGCTGATATCGGCCAGTATTGAAGCTACAACCTGAAACTAAAAGTAACGAAATAGCCGTGTATAAAATGGTTAAACGAGTCATGCTGTTAAATTGCTGCACATTAAGTTGCACTGTTGCTAAGAAATAAAGCGCCTGTGAGTTCCTATGGCCATTAGCATGCCAAAACCTGCCATTAAAGTCACCATTGACGTACCACCATAACTGACAAGTGGCAGAGGCACACCTACTACTGGCAGCAAGCCAGATACCATGCCGATGTTAACAAATACATAAACAAAGAAGGTTAGGGTAATACTGCCAGCTAAGAGCTTAGCAAAAGCTTGTTGAGCATTGACCGCAATCCACATGCCGCGCATTACTATGGCTAAATACACCATGAGTAACAAGGTCACGCCGATTAAACCAAATTCTTCACTAAATACTGCAAATATAAAGTCGGTGTGACGCTCAGGTAAAAATTCCAATTGAGATTGGGTGCCATGCAGCCAGCCTTTTCCGTGTAAACCACCAGAGCCGATAGCAATTTTTGATTGAATAATATGGTAGCCAGCGCCAAGCGGGTCTTGCTCTGGGTTTAAAAAAGTTAATACCCGTTGCTTTTGATAATCTTTCATCAAAAACATCCATAAAATAGGCGCAAAGGCAGAGCCTAAACCAACACAAGTACCAATTAACTTCCAGCTTGCCCCAGCAAGAAAAATAACGAAAATTCCCGAGCTAGCGATTAATAATGAAGTGCCTAAGTCGGGTTGTTTAGCAATTAATAATGTCGGTAGCAATACCAAAATAAAGGCGATAACAATATTGCCTAGTTTCGCGGGTAAATCGTGTTGGCTGATAAACCAAGCGATCATAATTGGGACAATTAACTTCATCACTTCAGATGGCTGAAACTGCATAAACCCTAAGTTTATCCAGCGTTGAGCACCCTTACCGACCGTGCCGACAAGTAGCACAGCAACTAGCATCGCTAGGCCAATGACAAAAAAAGGTACCGCCCATTTAAAATAAAATCTTGGTGGAATTTGAGCAACGATAAACATCACAGTTAAGGCAATACCCAAACGAATGCCTTGGCGAATAACGAGATCAACATCTTGGCCACCGGCACTGTAAACCACAAATAGCCCTAAGGTCATTAACGACAAAATGCCTAATAAAAGCGGCAAATCAAGGTGAAGCTTTTGCCAAATATCTTTTTTAGGTGCCTGATCTTGGCTTAATGACGGCATTTAGTGCGTTCCTGTTTGACTTGCTGAGACCGAGTAATGCTTATCGTGCGTTGGATGAAGCTCAGAACTATAAATACCTGAGATTTCACGATTACCAAAATACTGATCCATTATTTGACGAGCAACTGGCGCGGCATTGGTTGCGCCACCACCTTTTTCAACGTTTTCAATTGCTACCGCGACGACAATTTCTGGGTTGTCGAATGGGGCAAAGGCTATAAACATCGCATTATCTCGCTTACTTTCTTGAGTTTTCGAGGCGTCATACTTTTCATCTTGCCCTAAACTGGCAACCTGCGCTGAACCGGTTTTTCCTGAGGCGTCATATTTGTGACCTTTAAAGGCATTGTGTGCGGTCGCTCCTTGCTTTTGAACGGTTGAATGCATGGCATCTAGCACAATCTGCCAATTATCTTGATCGCTTAAGACAATGGGGGGCTTCATTTCCGTTTCATAAGGCTCTGCTTTTACCGTCACTAAATTTTTCTCTGGCGTTTGAACATAGGTGGTTTGCGACGTTGCTTTTAATAAGTGAGGGACTTTTATTTCACCTTTATTAACTAAAATTGACAAGGCTTGTGCAAGTTGTAGTGGCGTTACTGTCCAGTAACTTTGTCCAATGCCAACAGAGATAGTTTCACCGGTATACCATGGTTTGTTATATCGGGCGCGTTTCCATGCAACGCTCGGTAAAATACCACTGGATTCTTCGTTTATATCAATACCTGTGTCAGAGCCAAAACCGAATCGGTCCATCATTTCACTAATTTTGGTGATCCCTAACTTATAGGCCAAGTCATAGAAGTAAATATTACAAGACTGTTCAATTGCTTTAGTTAAATTAACCCAGCCATGTCCCCAGCGCTTCCAATCTCGATATTTATTGTCGATACCTTTTAGTTGATACCAGCCTGGATCCCATATTCGTGTTTCAGGGGTAACTACGCCTTCTTCTAAGCCAAGTAGCGCTAGAAACGGTTTGATTGTTGAAGCTGGCGGATAGCCTTGAACAGTGCGGTTGATAAGCGGTAAGTCGCTTGAGTGTAATAATTTATTATAGTTTTTGGTGCTAATACCATGCACAAATAAGTTGCCATCGTAACTTGGGTTTGAATACATGGCTAAGATACCGCCATCGCGAGGATCTAAAGCCACAACTGCACCGCGGTTGCCTGCTAAAGCACGTTTGGCGATCATTTGTAATTCAATATCTAAAGTCAGGGTTAAATCTTTGCCTGGAGTTGGCGCAGCAAAGCTTAAGGTGCGAATAACACGACCTTGGTTATTAATTTCAACTTCCTGATGACCAATTGTGCCATGCAAAATATCTTCGTAATATTTTTCTAATCCAAGCTTGCCAATTTCTCTGGTAGCTGCGTAATTTTCCGACTTACCTTCTGTTTCTAATCGGTTGGCATCACGGCGGTTAATTTTAGCAACATAGCCTAAATTATGGGTGGTTAAATCGCCAAATGGGTAGTAGCGTTTAAGACGTGCATCAATAAAAGCACCAGGGAACTTATGTTGATTAACTGAAAACAGTGCGACTTGTTGATCGCTAAGGCGTGATTTTAATTCAATGGGTTTGAATCGGCGCTTGCCTTTTAGCTCTTTAAAGAATTTTTCTTTGGTATCGTTATTAATACCAAGTAAATCGACCAACTCATCAATAGTGGCAGCTAAATCTTCTGTTTGCTCTGGAATGATCTCTAAACTATAAACCGGCTTATTTTCCGCTAACAGCACGCCGTTGCGATCGTAAATTTGTCCACGGTTGGGTTCTACTGGTAATAGCTTAATTCGGTTGCTGTTCGAGCGGGTTTGGTATTTTTCAAATGAATTAACCCCAAGATTATAGATGTTGCTAAACAGCACTATTAGCAGTAGAAATACACCGATAAACGCAATAAATGCACGTCTTGCAAAAAGGTTAGCTTCTGCCGTGTGGTTACGAATGGAAACACGTTTACGCGGTGCCATAAAATAGGGTTACTCGCGATGGTAAGGGTGGTTGTTATTAACACTCCACGCTCGGTATAGGCTTTCAGCTATGATAATTCGTACCATAGGGTGGGGTAGTGTTAATGCTGATAACGACCATTTTTGCTCGGAGGCCTGAATACAAGCGGGAGCTAAGCCTTCGGGGCCTCCAACCAAAAGCGCTACATCTCTGCCATCATGTTGCCAACGCTCTAGTTGCTGGGCAAGTTGCGGAGTATCCCAAGGCTTACCTGTTACCTCAAGCGTGACGATGCGATTACCTTTAGGAATAGCTGCAAGCATTTGCTCGCCTTCTTTTTCCAAAATACGTGCGATATCTGCATTTTTTCCGCGTTTGCCCGGTGAAATTTCAATTAAGTCAAATGCCAAATCGCGAGGAAAGCGACGCGCATATTCTTCAAAGCCTAAAATCACCCACTTTGGCATTTTATTGCCAACGGCGTATAAGGTTAATCGCATAGTTTGAGCCTGTATTTAACTGTTGTGGCTATTCCCACAATTGTTCAATTTGGTATTTGTCTCTTTGTTCATCAGTCATGATGTGGACAATCACTGAACCTAAGTCAACTAATGCCCATTCACCAATATCATTGCCTTCAATGCCTAATGGCTCAACACCTGCTGCGCGGCATTCGATAGCGACATTTTGTGCGATAGATTTTACGTGACGGTTAGAGTTACCTGAGGCGATTACCATGTAATCAGCAAAACTTGCTTTATCTTTAATATCTAACGTAATGATATCTCGACCTTTAAGGTCATCTACTTTTTCAGAAACAAAAGCTGAAAGGGCTTCACTTTGCAACGTTTTATCCTTATTTATAAAAACTACTGCAATCTTACCATTATTTATTGGCAGCGTTAACTATTGCAATGTCAGCTTTGTTAAATTTAATTGCGGTATAACTGGTGTTGTTCAAGGTATTGTAAAATTTCAGCGGGAAGCTGGCGTTTTATTTTGCAGTGGGGGTCGCTAGATTTGTGCTTGTTAGCCAGAAACTCACGGATTTCGGTGGAAGAAATATCGATGTTAATAGCTGGTAACAATAAAACCTGATTAGGTGATGATAAATCAAAGTGATTGAGTTCGGTTATTTGGCGGCTTATATATTGACTCAGTTGCGCATCAAGTTCTTTGCTCTGCTGTGCTAAATTATAGTTAGGGCGAGTACACACCAGTAAATTGGCGTTAGCCAGAATCTCTTGCCATTGAACCCACTTTGTAAAGCTTAATAGTGAGTCCATGCCAATAATAAAGTTGATATTCCGCTCAGGCTGTTCCGCTTTTAACTTTTGTAAGGTTTCAACGGTGTAACTTGGTTTTTCGCGAAGTAACTCTCTATCATCAACATTAAATAGCTGATGAGTTTTTGCCAAGGCGTTAAGCATGGCTAAACGGTGATGACTATTTACCTTAGCTGCCGTTTTATGCGGTGGAATATTGGCGGGCAACAAGGTGATTTTTTCCAAGTTTAATGTGGCTGCTACATGTTGAGCAATTGCTAAATGACCACAATGAAAGGGATCAAATGTGCCGCCAAATAATACCTGATATTGCTTAGCCATTGCCTACTCTTAAGTTGTTCATTTCTACTGGCTCATTTCTTTGGGTTTATTTCTATAAATTATAAGCCAAACTAAGTGGTGCTAGCTGTTCACCGTGATAGACGCAAATGCAAATATCTGCCAACAGTTGAAACGGGTTAAACTCCGAAGATGTTTTGCTGATCAAATCAACATCGGCAATACGGTTAAGTGCAATCAGCGTGTTTTTTAAATTACTTTTACTAAGTACATGTTGATAAAGTGGCTTGCGTTTATCCCATACTTTAAAGGTTTTAAACACTTCATTTATCGGTATGTTGCTTTGTAGCAGCGCATGCATTTGTTTGAGTTGAGTAAGCTCTTTATTTAAAAACCACAAAACTTTGGCAAATGGCACGCCTTCTTGTTGCATCTGATCAAGAATTAACAAACATTTACTGGTATTGCCTAATAATAAGTTATCAATTAAGGCAAACGGGTTAAATTTTGCTTGATTGATAACAATGTCGGATAACACATCAAACGGCACTGGCTGGTGGCCGAATAAGATCGTCAGTTTTTGCAGTTCTTGGTCAAGTGCTAAAACATTACCTTCAAATAAACTCAGCATTAAATCTATTGAAGCGGGCTCTAAAGACAACTGATATTGCTTAACTTGGCGGTTTAGCCACAAGCGTAACCCTTTGGCATCAAGGTCGTAAATCGGCAAGTAAATACCAAGGTTAGATAGGCTTTTAAACCACTTTTTGTTGGTGGTGGCGCTATCTAATTTATCGCCGTGGCATAGTAGCAGAGTATCAGGGTTGGGCGCATCACAAATGGTTTGCAACACTTTAGCGCCAGCATCATTCACTTTAGTAGATAAAAATTCCAACTCGATAATGCGCTGACTAGCAAATAAACTTAGGGCGTTATATTCGTTGGTTAACTCATCCCAACTAAACTTATCGTCAACAGTAAACCGGATAACTTCCTCATAGCCTTGCGCCTGCGCTGCATTTTTAACTTGATACAGGCTGTCATTTTTTTGCCAAGGCTCATCGCCAAAAATAAGCCATACTGGTGCAAGCTGTTGGTTTAACGTTTGAATTAATTGGTTGTGATAGATACGCATAATTTATCACCTTACCAATTAGCTATTGGTTTGGATACTCGCCATATCGCGTAAAATCTTATCGGCAGCTACTCTTCTCATTTCATTGAGTAGTAAAGAAAGTTCACGACTTTTGGCAAGTGCTCTATCGGGATCGTCTTGATAGTCGCGATACAGATCAAAGCTGAATTCTTGGGGCTCTTGGTTAGCAATTCTTAATTGATATTTAACGGTGTAAATGAGCTCATATTCGGCCACTTGACCGTTTGGGAATACAGACAGTGTCCGGCGATTAAGTTTGTCTTTTAAAATTCTTAATTCAGGTAACTCAACTCGCGGCGTTTTAACAATGGTAACTTGGTTGTTCGTTAAATGTTGTTTAACTAGGCGAGTTAACTCTCCATGCTGGTCAACAGAGCTGATATAAAGGGTTTGAAGTTCAGGAGACAGCAATGAGTCACCACGTAACCTAAAGCCACAAGCGTTAAGCAGTATAACTAACGCAATAATGAAACTTAGTTTAAGTGAAACTTGCATTGAACTTCCTTTAATGATGTTTTTAATTCTAATGAAAAGCTAATGTGCTCAAGCTAAAAAGTAACGTTAATAATAAAGGTTAAAAAGTTGAGCAGTTTATCACTACTCAACTTTTGCTTTAGTTACGCTTTGTTAGTTGGCAACAATATTTAATAACTTGCCTGGTACATAAATAACCTTACGTATGGTTGCACCTTCAACAAACTTTGACACGTTTTCTTCAGACATGGCTAATGCTTGAACATCATCTTGGCTAGCATCAGCGGCAACCGTGACTTTAGCGCGTAATTTGCCGTTCACTTGAACAATGATCAGCTTTTCATCTTCAACAAGTGCAGACTCATCAACCGTTGGCCAAAGTGCTTGTTCAACGATAGAACCATCACCAACCTCTAACCAAAGCTTGTGGCTTAAGTGCGGAACAATTGGCGCTAGCATTAAGATCACTGCACGCACGGCTTCTTGCATTACCACTAAGTCTTCGTTGCTTTCAAGTTCCGCTTTCGCTAAATGGTTCATTAACTCCATAATTGCAGCAATTGCGGTATTAAAGGTGTTACGACGACCAATATCATCACTTACTTTAGCAATTGTTTTATGCAATTCACGGCGTAAGGCTTTGTGGTTGCTAGTAAAGTTAACTTGGCTTGTATCGATTTCGCCTTGCTTTTCTGCAAAGTCAGCGGCTAACTTCCATACACGTTTTAAGAAACGGTGAGCACCTTCTACACCTGAGTCAGACCATTCTAAAGTTTGCTCTGGTGGTGAAGTAAACATGATAAATAAACGTACAGTATCAGCACCAAATTGTTCAATAACTGATTGCGGGTCGATACCGTTATTTTTCGATTTCGACATTTTGCTCATACCAGCTGAAATTACTGGTTTACCATCTAGCTTACTTTTCGCCGCGGTAATTTTGCCTTTTTCATCGCGTTCAACTTCAACATCTGTTGGTGAAATCCACTCTTGACCACCATTGTCGGCTTCGCGGTAATAAGTATCCGCTAATACCATGCCCTGACATAGTAAGCTCTTGAAGGGTTCGTCTGATTTAACTAAACCTACATCACGTAATAACTTGTGGAAGAAGCGGGCATACAATAAATGTAAAATCGCATGTTCGATACCACCAATGTATTGATCAACAGGTAACCAATAATTTGCTTTTTCTGGATCTAACATTTCAGTATCGCTTTCTGGTGAACAGTAACGAGCGTAATACCAAGAAGATTCCATAAAGGTATCGAAGGTGTCGGTTTCACGAAATGCTGCTTCGCCATTGTAGGTAGTTTTAGCCCACTCAGGATCATCTTTAATTGGCGAGGTAACACCGTTCATTACCACGTCTTCTGGTAATTCAACCGGTAATTGATCTTCAGGAACTGGTACTGACTCACCATTAGCTAAATTGATCATTGGAATTGGTGCGCCCCAGTAACGTTGGCGTGAAACACCCCAGTCACGTAAGCGGTAATTAACTGTAACCTTACCTTTGCCAATTGCAGTTAATTTTTCTGCCACTGCGCTAAATGCCGCGTCAAAATCTAAACCATCAAATTCGCCTGAATTAATTAGTGTATTCTTTTCAGTGATTGCCGCTTGGTTAATATCATCACCTTCAGCTGCTGTGATCACTTGCTTAATGCTTAGGCCGTATTTAGTGGCAAATTCATAGTCACGTTGATCGTGACCCGGTACTGACATTACCGCGCCTGAGCCGTAATCCATTAATACAAAGTTTGCTGCCCATACCGGAACTGTTTCGCCCGTTAACGGGTGAATGGCTTTTAAGCCAGTATCAACACCTTTCTTTTCAACAGTAGCCATATCAGCTTCTGATAGTTTGCTTTCTTTACATTCAGTGATAAACGCAGCAAGTTCAGGATTATTTTCTGCAGCCTTTACTGATAACGGATGTTGAGCGGCTAATGCCACGTAAGTAACACCCATGATGGTATCAGGGCGCGTGGTATAAATATCAAATGACTCATCGCTACCTTCGATAGCAAATGTCATTTCAACGCCTTCAGAGCGGCCAATCCAGTTGCGCTGCATGGTTTTAACTTGCTCAGGCCAGCCTTCTAGCTGATCTAAATCGTTAAGTAACTCTTCTGCATAATCAGTAATTTTTATAAACCACTGTGGAATTTCTTTGCGCTCAACTACTGCGCCTGAGCGCCAGCCGCGACCATCAATAACTTGCTCGTTAGCTAATACCGTTTGGTCAACAGGATCCCAGTTTACTGTAGCGTTTTTCTTATACACTAAGCCTTTTTCATATAGCTTAGTGAAGAACCATTGTTCCCAACGGTAGTAATCTTTTTTACAGGTTGCTAATTCGCGATCCCAGTCATAACCAAAACCTAAAGATTTTAATTGGTTACGCATATAATCGATGTTTTCGTAAGTCCATTTTGCCGGAGCTGAATTATTTTTAATGGCAGCATTTTCGGCTGGTAAACCAAACGCATCCCAACCCATAGGTTGCATGACGTTTTTACCTTGCATACGTTGATAGCGTGAAATCACATCACCCAAGCTGTAATTACGCACGTGACCCATATGTAAGCGACCACTTGGGTAAGGGAACATTGATAAACAATAAAACTTTTCTTGGCCTGGCTTTTCTTGCGCTTTAAATGTGTTGTTTTCAGTCCAGAACTGCTGAACTTCTGACTCAATCGATTGGGGATTGTATGTGGATTCCATCAACTAATTCTCAAATACTAAGACGTGGTTGTCGCGCTAGTAGCTTGGTTTGGCAATAATTTGGCAGTAAATTATGCTGTAGGGCTTTTTAGGCGCTTATGACAAATAAAATATCGGCATAGAATACCTTATCTAATAACTGAACAACAAGTTTATTCCCTGCTTAGGCGACAAATCTTGGCAATAAATTGATGATTTTGACCGTCATATCGGAAATTCGAATTGTTGTTGCTAAATTTAGTGGTATTAGTGTGCTTGCTATACTGACAAGATCAGTAATACCAATTGCATTAAATTGGTATAAGATTTGAGGAAAAAATGATGGCAGAAAAAACACAGTTAGATGAAGTGTATTCCAAGCTTAATACTTGGTTAAATGATGTTAAAGACCATGAAATTACCGAGTTGGTTGATATTGTTGAGCAAGCAAAGTTATTGGTCAAAGCTGCAGAAAATTTGTCGGAAGAACGTATGCGTCAGTTTATCGATAACTTTCGTTATGATTTAGCTGACTTTATTGACCAGTGGCAGCAAGAATCTGAACATTCTGTATATTTAGGTTTATTGAATGAAACTTGGTGGGATACTGTGGCGAAAGCTGCAGATACTACGCAAATAGAATGGGCGGAATTACCTGATGATTTTAAACATCAAGGCGTATATCACACCGGGGATTATATTGGTTTTGGCCAATTAAAATGTCGAGAATGTGGAGAGCTGCTAACGATATCGCACTTTTCTCAAGTGAGTGATTGCACGCATTGTGGGCATAACAGTTTTACCCGCTTACCCCTATAAACTTATGGTAAACTGAGTGATTTAGCCTTTGCTATCACTTAAGTTTACGCGCTACACTGACGCTATCAGTGAAAGAATAATAATATCAATCATTAGAGTATCTGCATGAGTTCATCAGCCGTTAACTGCCTGCTAAAACCCTATCAACTCACCGCCAAACTTGCTGAGTCCATGTTTCGTCATGCATCAGAAGAGGCAATTGAACGCCAACCCTTTATTGGTCATGAACGGGCAAAAGAAGCCTTGGAATTTGGTTTGTCGATGGAGGCTATTGGCTTTAATGTCTTTGCCATGGGCGAACATGGCACCGGTCGTCAAACCTTGATTCAGCAAATGTTGACGGCATTAGCAACAGACAAAGAAACGCCGCCAGAGTGGTGTTATATCAATAACTTTGATAATAATCATGCGCCGTTTAAGCTGTATGTTAGTCCTGGTGATGGTAAGCAGTTACTTACACGCATTAATACTTTTATTGATGAGTTGCTGTCTTTATTTCCCGAAATATTCGACAACCCGGGCTATCAACGCCAAAAAGCGGCAATCGATCGTGAATTTAATACCAAATATGACGATGCTATTGCGAATGTAGAGCAAAAGGCACTTAACCATGGTGTTGCCTTGGTGGAAGAAGCGGGTGAAATTGGTTTTTCGCCGTTAGTTAATGGCTTGCCAGTTAAAGATAAAGATTTTGCTAATCTCACCGAAACCCAGCGCAGCGAGTTTTATCAGTTATTGTCATCGCTTGAAAATTTATTATCTGAGCAACTCCTTGAACTGCCTCTTTGGAAACGTGAATCATCGGTAAAATTGCGTAAGTTACGTTATGACACGGCAGAGCAAAGCATTCGTCCTTTAATCAAGGAAATGGAGCATGAATTTGCTAGCAATTTAGGTGTCCTAAAATACTTATCGAAACTGAAAGTCCATGTTGTTGATACCGTACTAGAAATTCTCGCTGATGAAAGCAACGAAAATAGTAATGACAAAGATAACCGTAAGTTACTTGAAGAACAGTTTTTACCTAATTTATTAGTTGAGCGGAAACTAGGCGACGGTGCACCTGTGGTCTATGAGCAAAATCCAACGTTTCAAAACTTGTTTGGGCATATAGATATTTCGTCGTTTCAGGGAGCGCCATACACTAGCTACCGCCACATTCGTGCTGGCGCGCTACACAAAGCGAACGGTGGTTATATTATCTTAGATGCTGAAAAGGTTATGTCTCAGCCATTGGTGTGGTCTAGATTAAAGTTAGCGTTAAAAACTCAAGAAATTTCAATTGAAAACCCAGCATCCGAGCTTGGACTTGGTGGTAGCTATAGTCTACAACCAGAAAAAATTCCGTTAGCGGTTAAAGTTATTCTGCTAGGCGATTCAGATATTTACTATACCTTGCAAGAATATGATCAGGAGTTTACTGAATTATTTAGGGTGTTGGCAGATTTTGATCGCTACCTTGATAACGATTTACCCAGCCTTAAAGCTTATGCCAATTTAATTCGCCGCCGCGCGCTAAAGCAAAATTACCCTGTGGTACTTGATGAAGCAATTGTTGAGCTAGTGCGCTATGCGTTGCGTCGCGCTGAACATCAACATAAACTGTCAGCCAATATTGTCCAAGTTAATGATTTATTAGATGAAGCGGTGTATTGGTGGAAAAAACAAAGCTTGGAAAGTAGCTTAACTGCCGAATTTATTAAATTAGCAATGGCGGCAAAACAGCGAAGAACAGGGCGTTTAAGTGAGACTTGGCTATCTGAAATTAAAGAACGTCAAGTACTGATCAGTACTGATGACAAACAAGTGGGCAAAGTAAATGGCCTTACGGTATTGGAAATTGGTGATAGTGTTTTTGGTACACCAGCTCGTATTACCGCAACAGTTTATGCAGGAAGTCTAGGCGTCACTGACATTGAACGAGAAGTGGAGCTTGGTAAGTCCATTCACTCGAAAGGCGTACTGCTACTAACGGGTTATATTGGTCATAAATATGGTCAAAACTTTCCAGTATCAATTTCTGCCAACCTTGCTATTGAACAATCTTATGGTCATATAGATGGCGATAGTGCGTCAATGGCTGAGCTCTGTGCGCTAATTTCAGCCATTACCTTATTGCCAATTGATCAAGGGTTAGCGATCACAGGTTCTATTAACCAACATGGTGAAGTGCAATCAATTGGTGGGGTTAATGAAAAAATTGAAGGTTTTTATCGACTGTGTAAAGACCGAGGATTAACCGGCAAACAAGGCGTGATTATTCCGCGCACTAACGTGATTAATTTAATGCTAGATCAAGATGTTATCGAAGCGGTGGCGGCGAAAAAATTCCATATTTATGCGGTAGATTGTATCGACCAAGCTTTGGAGTTATTAATGAATACTTCTGCGGGTGAAATGAGTCGCACAGGGCGCTACCCAAGAAAGTCTATCCATGGCTTAGCACTAGATAAGCTCAATCAATTTGCCGATTTATTACATGGCTCTGAAGAATAATTTACCTGTTAGTTAGAAAGGGTGGTTAGACAGGGTGGTTAGATAGAGTGATTAGACAGAATTGCTAAAATAGACAAGAAACCCGAGGTTAAGTAACAAAAAACCGGCTAATGCCGGTTTTTTAATGAAGATAATCTTAAACTACAAGTGTTCAAATGAAAGGCTTAAGCAAAGCCGTCTACTGAAACTTTTAGATCTTTTAAAATACCGTCAGACAGGTTGTATACAAAGCCATGAACCGTAATGTCTTGGTTATTTGACCAAGCATTTTTTAGAATTGAAGAGTTAGCAACATTGGCTACTTGCTCAATAACGTTAAGTTCACATAATAAGTTTCGACGTTCGTGAATATCGCTAACGCTATCTAATTTTTCTCGATGAAAACGATAAACGTCTTTAATGTGGCGTAGCCAGTTATCAATTAAACCTAATGGTTCGTCAACCATAGACGCAATCACACCACCACAGCCGTAATGACCACAGACAATAATGTGTTTTACTTTTAATACTTCTACTGCATATTGCATTACCGATAAACAGTTTAAGTCACTGTGAACGACCTGATTGGCAATATTACGATGAACAAAAACTTCTCCTGGCGCCATGCCTAATAATTCATTAGCTGGTACACGAGAATCAGAGCAACCAATCCACAAGTATTCAGGAGACTGCTGTTCTGATAAATTTTTGAAGAACTCAGGATCTTCTTTTTTAATACGCTCAGCCCATTGGCTATTATTTTGAAATAAATGATCGATAGAAGCCATATAAGTATTATTTTCCGGTTAAGATTTGCCGCATTCTAGCACAGCAATTTTACTAAAGTGGTTGAATAAGTATGAGAATTTACGTTGATTTGAGTAAAATGGTTTAAATAATTTTTATTAAGGTAAAATTTTATGGCAACGGCTTGTGCGCGTCATATATTAGTGAAAGATAAAATTTTGGCGGAAAAGCTAAAACAACAGCTAGATAACGGGGCTGATTTTGGCAAATTGGCAAAAAAGTATTCTATTTGTCCATCAGCTAAAAAAGGGGGCGATCTAGGTGAGTTCCGCCGTGGTCAAATGGTGAAAGCATTTGATGATGTGGTATTTAAAAAAGAAGTGCTTAAAATTCATGGCCCAGTTAAAACCCGCTTTGGCTTTCACCTGATTCAAACTATTTATCGTAATTAATATCCTCGCTAACGGCTGGGTTTAATCGTCTTTTTGTTCTTCGGCCTCTAGCTGTTTTTTACGCTCGTTGACTTTCTTTAATTGCTCATCGGTTAAATGAAATTTCTTGGCCGATTGTTTTAATAACAAGACTGCGCCTACGATAATACCGAGGATAATAATTGAAATAAAAATTTGAGTGATATTCATACAATCAGCGATTTTCTAACGTTTTAAGTAATTTCTAATAGCAAAATAACTCATTTATAGGTAATTTTACATCAGTTAATAACTATTTAACGACAGGCAAAGCCTGAAATAATAATTAAAACGGATAGTTAAGATGTTTGAAAAGCTCAATATTAAGTTACTGCTACCTACTGCAATTCTCGGTGTGGTATTTGTTGTTATTGGCCTGCTAGTTGGCGGTGAACTCTCAGGTACTGCGGTAGCAGGATTGATGTTAGTGATGGTAATCGCTCAGTTAGTTGCTGGATATTTTTATTCGCAAATTGAATTAACCTCTCGCCTAGAAAAGTTAAATCAATATTTGCAGCTAGTGATTAGCACCGAACAAGCGCCAGAAGGACCGCTGCAAGATAAACGTAAAGATGATCTAGCGTTAATCACCAATGAGTTAAGTGACTTTATTGCCGACTTAGGTAGCGTGGTTGAAGAATTGCGCGCTGAATCAGAAGTATTAAGTCAAGGTTCAAGTCAATTAGCGCTTCAAATGGGGGAGTCAGTTAATGCGGTCGATGAGTCTTCTAATCAGATAGCTCAAATGGCGCAAGCGATTCAACAAGTGGCGCAAACCTCAAGTGTATTATCAGACAGTGCTGAACAGGTAAGTGAAACAACCAGTAAAGTGATGGAAATATTGGCACAAGGCACATCGTCGTCAAATACTAGCCAAATTACCATTGAATCAGTCGCTCAAGAAGTTAATAGCATGGCGAATGACTTAGCCTTATTACAGGAAGAGTGTTCACGTATAGGCACAGTGCTTGATGTGATCCGCGGCATAGCAGAACAAACCAATTTATTAGCGTTAAACGCTGCAATAGAAGCTGCCCGAGCCGGTGAACAAGGTCGGGGCTTTGCTGTAGTTGCTGACGAAGTTAGAGCATTGGCACATCGCACTCAAGAGTCGACAGTAGAAATTCAATCAATGGTTGAAGGGTTACAAGCAAAATCGAATAATGCCGTTAGTGCTATTAGCCGTGGACAAGAGTTAACTCAAGAAAGTTTAAGTCACTCTCAGCAAGTGGTTGTTGCTTTAGATAAAGTAGGTGACGCCTTTGCCGATGTTGATAATTTAACCTCTCAAATTGCTAGCGGAACGGATGAACAGCGATTATCAACGTCATCAATCAGCGATAGTATGACGATGGTTGTTGAACTTAGCCAAGAAATTACCGCTGGCCTTTCAAGTGTTGCTGCACATGCTGAGCAGCAAAAGCAAACGGCTAGTGAAGTAGATAACACCCTTAACCGAATTTGCGTGTAAACGCTGTACAAGTCGTTAGGTTAATAAAATCTAGGTTAGTAAAAGAGAGAGTTAAATGAAAAAGGAGCTAAAAGCTCCTTTTTTGTGTTATTCGTTAAGTTTTTTCTTGTTGCTCTCGGCGTTTTTGAGCAAGCGACTGTAACTGCCTTGATTGCTGGTGCAAACTATGGCGTACCAGTGTTTCTTGATCTTGCTCTCGAATGTGCTCAAAAATAACTTTGTGATGAAAGCCTCCTGTCTCTAACGCGTCGCTTTCTACTAGCTCGCCAATACAAAATACCGCACAATTTTCCTCTAGCAAAAATATCTTCATTTCAAAACGTTGACCCAATTCAAATGTTTTGTCGCTAGTGAAAATGACGCCGCCGCCACCAAACTTAACGCCTTGATAGCGCATAGTTTCATCGTCTTGTTGGCTAAGAATATAACCTACAAGTAAGTCAATTTTATGGGCTTGATGGTTTAAAAAGTCGGTTAACTGGGCGGCGACTCCACTTAAACTTTGTATCGGTCTTAATGCTGCTTGGTCGAGTGTTTTTATTTCGCTGGCCATCTTAAACGGTAGTGGCATCGATGCTAAAAATTGCTCATGGCTAACATTTTTGCTGGCATCAATTGCAGTAAGGTTAATATTAAATTGATGTTCAATTGAAAAAAATTCTTCAAATTGCTGCAATTTGCTTTGCTGATCATCAGCGGTCATAGACTAGCCCCGTAATGTAAGTATTTGCTAAGTATTCATTATTTAACTGAAACTTTCGAGTGGTTTTATAATTTTACTGTCGCTATTACCTGCACTTAGGTAATTAAATTGTGGAAGAAATCATAATAAGTTAGTTGCTTAACCTGATGGCACATACTGATACACTTTATGCTAGTTTATCAATGTATTAATTTAGCCAACACGCTCTAGTGCCCGTGTAATGTCTTATGCTATGCTTTCGCGTAAATTTTCTCTTATTATCAATACCTCAGCACCGCTTATGTTAGATATTGGCCTGCGTAATGTTTCAGTCCGTTAATTGTTTTATTGGCTATCGATATAGTCAAAGCCGAAGCCGTACTGGCTTTGTCTCATTTATTACCTTTTTCTCGATTGTTGGTATCTTGCTTGGCGTCGCTTCGTTAATTACGGTTGTTTCGGTAATGAATGGCTTTGAAGGTGAGCTTAAAAAACGGGTGCTGGGCATAGTGCCACACATCCTTGTTGAAACAGATAAGCCGCTAGCCGATGCACAAACGTCATTACTCGCCATTCCTGAAGTGAATAATGTCACCCCATTTGAACAAACAGAAGCCTTGGTGCAATCAGTTAATGGACTTGCAGGTGTGTTAATTCAGGGGGTAACGCCGAGCTATGAGCATCAAACAATACTTAGGCAGCATTTTGTGGCTGGCGGTTTTGACCAGCTGACTGCTGGCGGTTATCGAGCGGTGATTGGTCAAGCTTTAGCGCAAAAGCTGGCCATTTCGTTAGGAGATGATATTCGGTTAGTTGTACCTAATCGTACCATCTTTACCCCAATGGGGCGTATTCCCATGCAGCGGGTATTTACCGTGGTTGGTTTATTTAATTTAGGCTCGCAAATCGATGATTCAGTGATTTACATTCACAGCCAAGATGCCAATAAATTAATGAGGAAAAACCAACAAGATAAGCACTTTATTCGTCTTTACCTTAATGATGCATTCGATGCCAAAACGTTAGTACCTACAATTGAGTCAATATTGCCCAACAGTGATGTAACCACTTGGCAGCATAGTCAAGGAGCCTTGTTTTCAGCAGTCAAAATGGAAAAAAACATGATGTGGCTGATGTTAAGCTTAATAGTGGCGGTTGCGGCTTTTAATATTGTGTCGGCGCTGGTGATGGTGGTAAACGATAAACAAGGAGAAATTAGTATTTTGCAAACCATGGGGATGACTCGGTCTGGCATTTTACAAATTTTTATTACCCAAGGCATGGTCAATGGTGCTTGGGGCGTTACATTAGGTTTGCTCGCCGGGTTAGCGCTTACCTTTGGCCTAAATCCATTACTGGCGCTGTTTAATATTAATGTTTTTGGCGTTGGCTATACCAATCAAATTTTACCGATACAGTTACAATGGCTGGATGTGTTTATTATTGTCATCGGGGCATTTTCCATGAGTTTTCTTGCCACGCTATACCCGGCCTATCGTGCAGCACAAACCTTGCCAGCAGAGGTATTAAGAAATGAGTAATGTTTTACAATGTATTGATTTGTCAAAGTCTTATCAACAAGGCAGTAATGTAACTTCTGTGCTTCAAGGTTTATCACTTGAGGTTAAAACCGGTGAGCTACTTGCGATTGTTGGCAGCTCTGGTTGTGGCAAAAGTACGTTTTTGCATTTAGCTGGTGCATTAGATAACCCAACCAGTGGTCGGGTATTAATTAAAGGTACCGATATATTTAGTTTATCTGATCAACAAAAAGCAAAGTTTCGTAATCAACATATTGGCTTTATCTATCAATTTCATCATTTAATGATGGAGTTTACTGCGCTTGAAAATGTGGCAATGCCATTATTAATTGCTGGCGAAAGTGCAAAGTTAGCTAAGCAAAAGGCGACAAAAATGTTGGAAAAAGTGGGGCTGTCACACCGCATATCGCACCGACCAGCTGCTTTATCTGGTGGCGAACGTCAGCGAGTGGCAATTGCACGAGCCCTAGTTACCGAGCCTGCACTCATACTAGCAGACGAGCCAACGGGTAACCTTGACTTTGATACGGCTGGGCAAATTTATCAATTAATTAAAACGCTAAATGCGTCACTAAATATTAGCTTTGTGGTAGTTACTCATGATTTAACATTGGCGGCAAAGATGGATCGGCAGCTGCGTTTAGATCATGGAAAATTAGCCTCAGTAATGCCTGCTGATGAGATATTAACGCAAGTGGAGCTAAATTAACTGTGTTTCAGCCTTTAAGTTTATTTGTTGGCTTACGCTATATAAGACATCGTCAAGGTCGCGGCTTTGCTAAGTTTATATCGGCAGCATCAACGCTGGGTATAGCCGTTGGCGTTATGGTGTTAATTGTCGTGCTCTCAGCAATGAACGGCTTTGAAAAGGTCCTTGCTGATAAATTGTTATCAATAGTGCCACATGCCGAGTTGATAGCGGTTAATGAGCCGATACCTAACTGGCAAAATAAACTGAGAAAATTAGAGCAACAGCCGCACGTTATTGCAGCTGCCCCTGTCACTAAATTAACCGGCATGCTGCAACATAAATCAGCATTAAAGGCGGTGGAAATTCGCGGTGTTGATCGAGACTTAGAGCTAAAGGTCAGCAATATTGCCGATTATGTTATCCAAGGCCAGTGGCTACCTGAGCTTAGCTCAAACACCACAGGAATAGAGAGCTCGGCGACCGCTAATAAGTCATTATCTAAGCAGATTGTTATCGGCGCAGGTATTGCGAATAAACTGGGGGTAAGTGTAGGTGACACTATTACTGCACTATTGCCGCAAACTGACAATAATCACCAAGTAAATAAGCAAATTAATCAGCAGTTTAAAGCACCAAAAAGGTTGAGCTTAACGGTTGGCGCCATTTTTCGTTTTGGCGGAATGATAGACGATTCACTGGCTTACATTGCCTTGCCACTAGCGGCAGAACTTAGTGGAACTCCAGCAGAAAGTGCACAGGGTATAAGAGTAAAAGTGACAGAAGTATTTAATGCTCGGCGCATTGCTAAGGAATTGGCTTATAACTTTGATCATTACGTTTATATTTATGACTGGACTTATAGCCAAGGTCACTTATTTAATGATATTCAACTGGTACGCACTGTGATGTTTATTGTGATGATGTTAGTCATCGCCGTTGCCAGTTTTAATATTGTTTCTACCTTGATTATGGTGGTCAAAGATAAGCAAGGGGATATCGCTATCTTAAAAACTATGGGCGCAAGCCATCGCCAAATTATGACCATCTTTATCATGCAGGGCACAACGAATGGCATTGTTGGCGCGTTAACTGGAGCAGCCCTAGGGTGTTACTTAGCGTTGAATTTAACCGATATTATTGTTGCGTTAGAACAGCTATTCGGTGTTCACTTCTTATCGGGCGATGTCTACTTTATTGATTATTTGCCTAGCCAACTTAAGCTAAATGATGTTTACATCATTACCAGTGTTGCATTTGTGATGAGTATTATCGCTACTATTTACCCTGCGTGGCAGGCTGCAAAAATAGAACCTGCACAAGTACTGGGTCAACAATAGTTTTGTAGAGTGCGTTTATTGAGAAAGCACTTGATAAAGCTTCTTGAGATAGTTCTCTAGAGCTCGTTTTGTTGTTAGTTAATACTTGCCGGTGATTTGTAGCTTCTGATTCATTATCAGCTTTTGGGTGTACCTGTGTGATGGTTTTTTTAGTACGCGCGAGGTTTTTCCGTACTCCACTACTTTACCATCACATAACACCATAACATCATCGCTAAAGTGACGGACAATACCTAAATTATGCGAAATTAAAATAAACGCTAAGCCCATTTGTTGCTGAAGATCTAATAGTAGGTTGATCATTTGTGAACGTAGTGAGGGATCTAGAGCCGCAAGCGCTTCATCTAAAATAACCACTTGAGGAGATAAAATAATTGCCCGCGCTAGCGAAATACGCTGTTTTTGTCCCCCAGAAAACATATGAGGGTAAAAGTTCATATGTTCTTGTAGTAAGCCCACTTTTAATAACGTATTACGGATCATTACCGTGCGCTCAAACTCGCTGAGCGCCGTATTAAGTTTTAATGGCTCATCAAGCAGTTGACCAATAGTTAAGCTTGGGTTTAACGTGGTTGAAGAGTCTTGGAAAATCATCCGCACATATTGGCAGCGTTGTTTGAAATTTCCAGCTTCGAGTAGCTGACCGTTTAACTTAATTTGGCCAGTGGTGGGAGTTTCTGCACCAACAAGGAGTTTAGCTAAGGTTGATTTGCCAGAGCCCATTTCGCCTACTATTGCTAAGGTTTGTTGCGCTTGAAGTTCAAAAGATAACGGCTCTAACGCCACAACTTTTCTGCTGGTAAACCAGCTATTCTTCACTTTATAGATTTTACTTAAATTTTCGACTTCAAGTAATGCAGACATTAGTACAGATCCTTAAGCGAATAATGACAACTTACTTGATGACCGTGATAATTTTTAACTTTAGGTGCGACCACACAGGCTTTTTGTGCACGAGGACAACGTGGTCCTAACCGGCAACCTATAGGTAAGTGCTGTAAAATTGGGATACTACCAGGTAGCGCCATCAGTCGAGATTTTGCTGGCACATTACTGTTTGCGTTCAAACTGCTGTCGAGCAGTGCCTGAGTGTAAGGGTGGTACGGTTGATTAAATATTTGCTCTGTAGTGCCTGCTTCAACAAACTGACCGCTGTACATTACAGTGATCGTGTTGGTCCAGTGGGTGATACTTTCTAAATCATGGCTGATAAGCAGTATCGACATATTTTTTAACTGGTTAAGGCTGGCTAGCAAGCGAAATATTTGCCCTTGATTGGTCACTTCCATTGAAGCTGTTGGCTCATCAGCAATGAGTAGTTTAGGTTTTCTGGCTAATGCCATGGCGATCATGACGCGTTGACATAGCGCTTCAGTTAATTGATGTGGGTAGCTTTTCTGACACATAGTGTGTTTTTTTATGCCGACTTTATGTAATAACCGAATCGCCTCTTCTCGGCACTGAGCTTTTCGTTGCCAGAAATAGCCAGTAAACTCAGATGTATCAATCGCCTCTGCAAGTTGCTCACCTATAGTCGTTGTCGGATCTAAGCATGACATTGGCTCTTGAAATATCATTGCCACATCTTTGGTAATGATTGCTTTGCGTTCTTCTAGCGGCAAATGTAACAGCTCTTTGCCACGCCAGTGGAAACGATCTGCAGTTACGTGCCACTTGTCATCTAATACGCCTACAATTGCTTGCGCTAACAAAGATTTGCCGGAACCAGATTCACCAACCAAGCCACGCACTTCACCTTCTTTCATTGCTAAACTGACACGCTCGACAGCTAAGGTTTTTTGCTTTTCGCCAGTAAGCTCTATAGAGAGGTTTCTAATATCGAATAAGTTCATTAGTGCACTTTTCTTTGTTTAATGGCATGGCGCAATCCTTCACCAACTAAATTGGTGGCGACAACGGCAAACAAAATGGTTAGGCCTGGTAAATATACCGTCCATGGGGCTAAGTAAAACAAATCAAAACCACTGGCTAACATCGCCCCCCATTCAGGCAATGGAATTGGTGCGCCTAAGCCTAAAAAGCCTAAGGCGGCGATATCTAAAATAGCTGCAGATTGTGCAAACGTGGCTTGACTGACAATTTTTTCAATAACATTTGGCAGTACAGAATAATGTAAAATACGCAATGGGCTGGCACCATCAAGTTTCGATGCTAGCACATAGTCTTTGGCAAACTCTTCTTTAACTGCGTTTCGAGTAATATGAACAAACTGTGGAATTAGTACCATGACAATTGCCCATAAAGTATTGCTTAAACCTGCGCCAAGAATCGCAACTATGATAATGGCAAGTAACAATGAAGGAATTGACAATACGACATCTAAAAAGTGATTTAAAAAGCTAGATTTGATGCCAGTTGTTAATGCGGCAAGCGAGCCAATAAATACCCCGATAACCGTTGCGATAATAACCACAATAAAACTTAAACCAAAGGTTAGGGAAGTGCCATGCATTAAGCGCGATAGCATATCGCGTCCTAAATCATCAGTACCTAATAAATAAGATATATTGCCATTATCATCCCAGGCTGGCGGCAACATCGCCATTGCGACATTACTTTCTACCGATGAGTGAGGCGCTAGAAGCGGCGAAAATATGGCTAATACAATTAAAAATACAAATGCCCATAAACCAATCATAATGGTTGGAGTTCGTCGAAAAATCAGCCATAACTGAACAAGTGGCGATGGAAATTCTTCTTCTTGATAAATTTTATCGCGAGCCATATTTTGCTCCTCGCGCTAACGGATTTAACGCGGCATAACTGTAATCGGTGATGGTATGAACAATAAAGATAAAAGCCGACAGCACAAGTAAGCCACTTTGTATTGCGGTGTAATCGCGCTGATAAATACTTTCAATTAGCCAACGGCCAATACCGGGCCAGTTAAAAATAACTTCGGTGATCATGGCTAAAGTCACTAGGTTTGCAAACTGTAAACCAATATGTTGGATGACTTTAATCAGGGCATTACGAATAGCATGGCGGAAAATTATTTGAGTAAAGCTTAAGCCTTTGGCTTTCGTCGCGCGGATATAGCTGGTTTCAAGTACTGCTAACATTGCTGAGCGAGCAAGTCGAATAAACACTGTTGAAGGTGCCACTGCAATGACTAGTGCCGGCAATATCATATGAGCAAAAGAGTTTTGCAGTGCTTGCCATTTATATTCGTTGTCACTGAGTAATATATCGATAAACAAAAAGCCGGTGCGATGTTCAATTTCATAAAGTAAACTGATTTGGCCGCCAGATGGTAACCAGCCCAGCTGAATCGAAAAGGTTAAAATGAACAGCAAACCAAGCCAAAATACAGGAATTGAGTAGCCGAGCATTGAGATAGCCAAAATGACATTATCTACCGGCTTATTGTGATTGATTGCAGCAATGAACCCCAGCGGAATACCAATAATCGTTGCTAATATAAAGGCACATAAACTGAGCTCTATGGTGGCGGGTAACAGGCGAAATATTTCTTGGCCAATATTACTTTGGTCGGTCATTGAAAAACCAAAATCACCAGAAAAAATATGGCCAAGGTAAGCAAAATATTGCATAAAAATATTGGCGTCTTGGCGATAACTTTGTGCTAAAGCTGCCAGCTCACTTTCATTTGCATTAATTTGTCCGGTTAAATTAATCAGTTGTTCACCGGGAAATAAAAACGACAAGCTAAAGCTTAGCGCGGTCAGTAGCACCATAGTAAAAATAAAGAGGTTGAGTTTTCTTAAGGTGAAAATCAGCATTAGTCGGTACTCACCTCTTTACTTATTTCAGCAAAGTTAACGCCACCAAATGAATTCAGTAACTTTCCTTTTACTTGTTTATTTCGAGCTTGAAAGCGTTTCGAGTGAGCAATAGGTAAAATAGGCAGTTGCTGATGAATGATCATTTGCGCCTGACGATATAAATTTTTACGTTGATTGATATTAGTGGTTTGTAGCGCAAGTTTGAGCAAGCTATCAAACTCCTGATCGCACCACAGTGCCCGGTTGCTGCCAGTTTCAGCGGAACTGCAACTTAATAACGGGGTAAGGAAGTTATCAGGATCTGGGTGATCGGCGTTCCACCCCAATAGTACACTTTGATGCTCACCGGCACTGACCCTACGTAAAAACGTTGACCATTCGTAAGTGACAATATCGACCTTTACGCCAATAGCACTGAGATCGGCCTGAATAAGTTTTGCCATGGTCAATGCATTTGGGTTGTAAGCCCGTTGAACGGGCATTGCCCAAATATCAAATGACAAATTATTTTTATAGCCTGCCTGCTCCAAAAGTGCTCTGGCTTTTTTAGGGGAGTATTCTTGTTTAGGGAGGGTTGCATCATAAGCCCAAGACGTTTTAGGCAGTATTGAGTTAGCGATTTCAGCGCGACCACCATAAATAGCATTAATGATGGCTGGCTTATTAATAGCATAGCTAATAGCTTGTCTTACCAGTGCATTATCAAATGGCGGTTTTTGGGTATTAAAACCAAGGTAGCCAATATTAAAAGAGGTCACTTCTTCGATAATTAATTCAGGGTTTTCCTGAATTTTTTGCGCGGCAATCGGGTAGGCAATAACATCACATTCACCGGTGAGTAATTTGGTTAAACGGCCAGTATCGCTTGCAGTAATATCAAACACCAATTGCTTAAGTGCTACTTGATTGTGCCAGTAACTGTCGTGACGTAAATAGCGCAATAGGGTACCAGGTTGGTAGGTTTTTAGTTTATAAGGGCCTGTACCGATAGGTTTAGTATCTATATCATCTTTTTTATTAAGCGAAATTAATTGATCGGCATATTCTTTTGACAATATGACCGCGTAGTCGGTAGCAAGGTTAGCTAAAAATGAACTATTTGCTTCATAGAGTTTAAAGCGTACGGTGTAGTCATTTATTTTTTCTATATCTTCAACATTATCGCTAAAGCCAACATTTTGGAAAAACGGATATTTCCCGCCTGAAACTGCGTGAAATGGATGATCAGGATCGAGTATTCGTTGGAAGCTAAAGACGACATCATCAGCATTAAAATTACGAGATGGCGTAAAATAATCGGTGCGGTGGAAAGTCACATCTTTACGTAGATAAAAAGTGATCATTTTGCCGTCACGGGTTACATGCCATGATTTAGCTAGCGCTGGCGCAATACTATTGTCATTATTAAATCGAATTAACCGACTATAAAGTTGATTGGCAATGGCATCAATTGTTGTACCCGAGGTATCCGTTTGCGGGTTAAACGTTAACGGTTGCCCTTCTGCACAGTAAATCAGACTATTTTTCGCGATCGTGTGATTATCTATTTCACAGCCACCTAGCAAGGAAACAAAAAACACGGATAAAGCTACTGTGAAAAAACAGTTAACCTTCATCAACATTACTTCCATCAAGTAAATTATACTTTTTCAAATAACCCCTTAATTGATGGTAGGTTAATTCCAGTGCTTCTGCCGTTTTCTTTTGATTAAATTGGCAAGAGGCTAAAGCTGATTTTATTAACTTAATTTCAAAGTCTTGTGACAAATTCTTCAGTGATGCAGGAAAGCTTTGAGGAATGTCTTGGCTTGACGGCATCGCTTGTGTTGAATGCAAAGCGTGCGCTGATACTTGAGTTTCTGTGTCAGAGTTTGTTGCAACTGGGGCTGGTGAAATTGGCTCCGCCACTCTATCTCTCGTTTTAACGCGCTCAGTTGGTCGATAAGGCGACTCAAATGGGTCAATGACAAGTTCATGCACTGGCAGATGTGGATTGTTGCAACGATAAACACTACGTTCTACGACATTTTTAAGTTCGCGAATATTACCCGGCCAATGGTATTCCAGTAACGAACGCTTGGCTTTTTCAGTAAAGCCGCTAAATAATTCAAACTCTAATTCGCGCGCCATATTAATGGCAAAGTGCTCAGCAAGAATAAGAATATCTTCAACACGCTCTCGAAGCGGTGGCAACGTTATTACATCAAATGCTAAACGGTCGAGTAAGTCAGCTCGAAATTCGCCGCGTTCGGCAAGGCTTGGTAAATCTTCATTAGTCGCGGCAATGAGTCGGACATCGGTTTTAATGCTACGAGAGCCACCAACACGCTCAAACTCGCCATACTCAACGACACGTAAGAGTTTTTCTTGAATAAGCCCTGAGGTGTTTGCAATTTCGTCTAAAAATAATGTGCCTTTATCAGCACGCTCAAAACGACCTTCATGGCGTTTGTTAGCGCCAGTAAAAGCGCCACTTTCATAACCGAACAATTCACTTTCTAACAAGTTCTCATTTAAGGCTGCACAATTGAGCTTAAGGTAGTTTTGTTCCCAACGCTTAGATAGGTAATGTAAACGAGCCGCGACGAGTTCTTTACCTGTTCCTCGTTCTCCAATGATAAGGACAGGTTTGCTCAATGGGGCAATTTGGGAGATTTGTTCTAAAACTTCAAGAAAACTATTGGACTGGCCGATCAAATTGTCCTGTTGACTAAAGCGTGCCATGTAGATCCTAATTATTAGTTTATTTCACTAACAAATAGTGTATTTTATTAACGATGGAGTTTGAAGTATTTTTATAAAAATAAATAAATATATATTTTACAAGTGGTTAAGGTGTTTCTGTCAACTTGGCTTAGATAATGAATAACCTATCTGTAACACGAATTGCACGTAAACTATATTGAGGAAGTTGTTATGGGTGTTTTTTCTAGATTTACCGACATCATTAATTCAAATATTAATGCATTATTAGATAAGGCAGAAGATCCGGCTAAAATGGTTCGCCTTATTATTCAAGAAATGGAAGATACGCTAGTTGAAGTGCGCTCTAGCTCGGCAAAAACACTGGCAGATAAAAAAGAGTTATCTCGTCAAATAGCACGTTACGAAAAAGATGCAGAGCAATGGCAAGACAAAGCAGAACTTGCATTAAACAAAGGCCGTGAAGATTTAGCTCGCGCAGCATTGGTTGAAAAGAAAAAATGTGCTGATAGCGCTGAATCAATGGCAGATGAGCTAACTCATGTTGACGATCATATTGCTAAGTTGCAAAGTGAAATCACGCAGCTGCAAGAAAAACTAGCAGATGCCAAGGCACGTCAAAAAGCGATTGTGATGCGTGAAAAAACCGCAAGTTCACGTTTAAAAGTGAAGCGTAATATTGACAGTGAACGCGTTGATGATGCGTTAAGTCGTTTTGACCGCTATGAGCGTAAAATTGATGATTTAGAAGCGCAAGTTGAAGCGCATGACTTAGGCAGTAAATCGCTTGCCGATGAAATTGCTGAATTAGAAAACGATGACAACATCGATGATGAATTAGCGCAATTGAAAGCTAAACTTAATAAAAAAGATAAAAAGTAATTAGCCAAGCTATCAGCAAGATTGAAGGAGAAGTATTGTGGAAGAAATTATTGTAGCCCCGATCATTATATTTATGCTGGTTGTTGCGCCGATTTGGTTAATTTTGCACTACCGCAGTAAGCGACAAATCAGCCAAGGGTTAAGTGAAGAAGAGTATGTTCAATTGTCTGAGCTTTCAGAATTGGCAGACAAAATGGCTGACAGAATTAAAACCCTAGAAGCGATTTTGGATGCTGAGTCACCAGATTGGAGAAACAAAGTATGAGTAGCAAATGTCGTGGGGAGTTATATCGCATCCCCAGCCAAGGCAAAATTGCCGGGGTATGCGCCGGTTTAGCAAACTACTTTGGCTGGGAAACTTGGTTAATTCGAATTTTAATGGTTTCAGGTGTGTTGTTTGGCATGCCATGGTTAGTGTTCTTATATATCGCTGCTTGGTTTATTTTAGATAAAAAAACAGCAGCAACTGTGCATGCAGAGCATCATGGTGAAGAGTTTAGTGCTAACGTAGCTGGCGATAAATCAGATACCTCATCAGAGTCAATTAAAGTGAAAGCACGAATTTGGCAAGCGGGTGAACCACCTAAACAAGCGTTTCATGATATTCGTCGCAAATATATGTCAATGGAAGCGCAGCTAAGAATGATGGAACGCTATGTTACATCGCCTGAATTTACCGTATCACGGGAAATCAATAAACTTTAAAGCAGCATTTCGCTGCTTTAAATTTAACTACCTTCTATACCAACCGAATGAATTACTTGATCATTGTTCCCACTATTCTGATATAGCGCTGAATAGGTTAAATATTTAATTCAATTGGTATTATTCATCGAAAAAAACCGATACCATCAGTAAAAATACTTTTAGACTCAACGCCGTAAAATGCTATGTCGTTCATCAAAAACGAAACCTTCGAAACGATAAAAAATAAAGCAAACGATTTATTAAATCGCACGTTAGATCAACATGTAAACTTAGCGGTAACGGGGTTAAGTCGTAGTGGTAAAACTGCCTTTATTACTTCCTTGGTTAATCAGCTAGTTAATTTAAATGATGACTCACAACTTGCGTTTTTTAATCCAGTTCACCAAGGGCGCTTTATTGCGGCTAAGCGTGTCGCACAAAAAAATATGCATGTTGCTCGCTTTGATTACGAGCAAGCATTAGCAGCATTAAGCGAATCACCACCAAATTGGCCTGAGCCAACTAAAGGTATTAGTGAATTACGCTTAGCGATCAAATATAAGCCGAAAGATTCATTGTTAAAATATGCCACTGAAATGGCAACGTTAACTTTAGATATCACCGATTATCCAGGTGAGTGGTTATTAGATTTACCTATGCTGAGTCTGACTTTTGAAGAATGGTCAGAAAAAATGGTCGCTTTGCTTAATACGACGCCTCGCCATGAATATGCTGCCAATTGGCTAAAAAAAGTAAACGCTATTGACCCTTTAAAACCTGCTGACGAAGAAGAAATTGCCGATATTGCCAAAGAGTATACCGGCTTATTACATTTGTTCCGCGAAAAGTTGGGCTTATCCGTTATCCAGCCTGGGCGATTTGTTTTACCGGGGGAGTTAAAAGGTGCGCCAATACTTGAGTTCTTTCCATTTAGCGCAATTGAACAGCTTGATGGTAATGCCTATCAAAATGCCGATGATACTAGCTTTATCGGTACTCTCCGCGCACGATTTCTAGAATACCGTGAACGGGTAGTAAAGCAGTTTTATAAAAAGCATTTTTTAAAGTTTGATCGTCAAATTGTCTTGGCTGATTGCTTAACACCACTCAATAACGGTGTTGATAGTTTTAATGATCTGCAAATGGCAATTAATATGATCATGGAAAGCTACCAATATGGAAAGTCGAATATTCTCACGCGGTTATTTTCACCTAATATTGATCGTTTGCTATTTGCCGCTACTAAAGCGGATCATGTCACACCAGAGCAGCACCCTAATTTGGTAGCCTTGCTAAACCAATTGATACACAGTACTAAACAGCAATTAACCTTTGATGCTGTATCAATGAAAACCATGGCAATAGCCTCAGTAAAAACCACTGAAAGCGGTACTAGTCACCATCAAGGTACGGCGATGCCAGTAATTAGAGGGCGAGCGGCTGATACCAACCAAATGACGACATTATTCCCTGGCAGCGTACCCAATAAATTACCTGACAGTGAATTTTGGCAGCAGCATAAGTTTAATTTCATTAATTTCGCACCAAACCATGCTATTGCCAAGCATGAAACGCTACCTCACTTGCGTATTGATCAAGTATTACAATTTTTGTTAGGAGATAAAATGTCATGAGTGACAATTCAAAATATCAGCAACAAATATTATTTGAAGAGCAAGAAATTAATGTTCAGCAACCAAGTGATTTAGCGTTAACTCAGCAAGTAATCGTTGACAATGATGACTGGCAAAGTGCGGATGCAAGTATCGCCGTTGAAGATGAATTAATGGCAACAGAAACTAGTCACTCTCGCAGCTGGCTTAGCCCATTATTACTCTTAGTTTTAGTAACCGTTGTTGGTATTGAACTATATGACTTTTTTATCAATGGCTTTATTGAGTCACCCATTCTAACGTCACTTTATGGCGTACTAGTGGTTGGTGTAGGAATATTTTCAGCAAGTAGTTTAATAAAAGAATTCAGCGGCCTGCGCCAATTGAAAAAGCGTGAGCAACTGCGGGTGCAATTAGCCGCGATAGCGGAAGAAAATAGTCATGGCAAAGCCGAAACATTATTAACACAAGTTAGCAAAAGTCTATCGAATGACCTCACGAGTGAGCAAGAACTGCGCTGGCAAAATGTTTTAAGCCAGGAATATTCAGATCAAGAATTATTATCCTTATATTCGCGTGAGGTGTTAACTGAAACCGATCAAAAAGCGATGGCAGAAGTGGCGCGCTATGCATCAGAGTCTGTTGTACTAGTGGCACTTAGCCCTATAGCCTTGTTAGATATGTTTATTATGGTGTGGCGCAACTTAACCTTGGTTGACAAAGTTGCGGGCCTATACGGTTTAAAACTCGGTTATTGGAGTCGAATTAAACTAGTGAAACAGGTATTTATTAATATGATTTATGCCGGAGCCAGTGAAGTAATCGTCGATGTGAGCGCCGATATGTTAGGCGCTGACTTACTAGGAAAGTTATCTGGGCGGCTTGCACAAGGCTTAGGGGCTGGCATGTTAACGGCACGTTTAGGTTTAAAAACGATTTACCTGTGTCGACCAATTCCTTTTGATGACAATGCACCAAAACTGTCTCAAGTTCGCAAAGAAGTGGTCGGGCAAATTAGGCACTTGTTCAAGTCAAATCAAAAGGCTTGATAGGTTGACAAATCGCGTAACTTTTTATGTACAAATTTTCAAAACACTGAATATTTGCTCTATTTTTTAGATCTTCCCAAAATTGATTTTTTTCACTTACTATGAGGTTAGCTAATGTGGATTTCCACACAGTAAGGTTGAAGGTAACTAAAATGGGGAAGGCAACGAAGTATGTCTCCAAAAGCTCTGATGAAAATGGTTTTATTCATTGGACGGAAGAAGAAAATGAAATTTGGCAGGCGTTAATTACCCGCCAATTAAAATGTATTGAAGGTAAAGCCTGCGATGAGTTTATGTCGGGTTTAGCCAAAATAAACTTACCGCTAGATCGCGTACCGCAATTAGAAGAAGTAAGTAAAGTATTACGCGCAGAAACTGGTTGGGAGTGTGCAGAAGTTCCAGCATTAATCGGCTTTGGTGAGTTTTTCCGTTTACTTTCTGAGAAGAAGTTTCCGGTAGCCACCTTTATTCGTAGCAAAGACGAGTTTGACTACTTGCAAGAGCCGGATATTTTTCACGAAATCTTCGGTCATTGCGCCATGTTAACCAACCCTGCGTTTGCTAAGTTTACTGAAGCTTACGGTAAGTTAGGTTTGGCGGCATCAAAAGAAGATCGAGTGTTTTTAGCAAGACTCTATTGGTTTACTGTTGAGTTTGGCTTGATGTCGACACCTGACGGGTTACGTATCTACGGCGGTGGTATTTTATCGTCACCAGGTGAAACTGACTATGCCATGCAAGAAGCGATTGCCGAACGTCGTTATTTAACCAATGAAGAACAAGTGGTTGATGTACTTAGAACGCCGTACCGCATTGATATTATGCAGCCGCTTTATTTTATGATTGAAAAAATGTCAGATCTTGATGCGATTCGCGCATTAGATTTGATGTCATTAGTAGAGCAAGCGAAAGCACTTGGCTTACATGCTCCTAAATTCCCACCAAAAGAAAAAATTGCAAGTTAAGGATTAAAAAATGAGTGCTGAATTATCTACTCAAAAATGTGAAGCGTGTCATGTTGATGCACCAAAGGTAAGCGAAGAAGAATTAGCGGTTTTAATTAGAGAAATACCTGACTGGGTACCAGAAGTACGCGATGGCATTATGATGTTAGAGCGCGTATATAAATTTAAAAATTACAAACTAGCGTGGGAATTTGCCAATAAAGTGTCAGAGCTTGCTGAAGCAGAGTTCCATCATCCAGCTATTTTGCTGGAATGGGGTAAAGTAACAGTTACTTGGTGGAGTCATTCTATTAAAGGACTTCACAAAAATGACTTTATTTGTGCAGCTAAAACAGACTTATTATTAGCTGACTAAATCTGTACATTAAATACTTTATTATCGTATAAAATAGTTTACAATAGCCTCCATTCATTGATGGGGGCTTTTTAATGCGTTTGGAAATTGTTTGCGAAGACCGAGTTGGTATCGCGCAAGAAGTATTAGGCGTTTTCGTAGAATATAAAATTAATATCAAAGGTATTGATGCCGTTACTGAAACAGGTCATATCTTTGTTCATATCCCAGATCTAGAATTTTCCGATTTACAATCTTTTATGCCGCAATTACGACTAATTGAAGGGGTAAAAGATGTTAAAACTACCCCCTATATGCCGTCAGAGCGTGAACGCAATGAATTAGCCACTTTAATTAAAACTTTTCCTGATCCATTTATTTCAATTGATACCAAAGGCAATATCCGAGGTGTTAACGAAGTTGCGATTGAGTTAATTGGTGATGAGTTAATTGATGTCATCGGTAGCCACGTAAGCCATTGGGTAAAGGGTTTCAATATTGGTCGCTGGTTAGAGTCTAAAGAAGTATTAGCACAAACTCGTCGCGTTAAATTTAAAGATGAAGACTTTGTTGCAGATATATTACCGATTGAAGTTGTTGGTGAGTCGGGGCGAACAATTATTGCCGGCGCGGTATTTATTCTTAAATCTGAAGCAAGGCTTGGCCAGCAAATTAGTGCGTTTAAGCAAGTGGATGAAAATTGTTTTGCCAGTATTCAAACCTCAAGTAGTGCTATGCGTAAAGTTGTGCGCGAAGCTAAACGTATGGCATTACTCGATTCATCAATGCTAGTTGCTGGTGAAACAGGTGTTGGCAAAGAATTAATTGCCAGAGCTTGTCACGATGCCAGTGATCGCTCAGAGCGGCCATTTATGACGCTAAATTGTGCGTCGTTGCCTGATGATGTTGCTGAATCTGAGCTTTTTGGCTCCGGAGCGAGTAAAGATAAAGAGGTCAAACGAGGATTATTCGAACTGGCCAATGGTGGCACGATTTTCCTTGATGAAGTTGGTGAAATGTCACCTAAATTGCAAATAAAACTACTGAGAGTCATTCAAGATGGTAGTTTTAGACGAGTTGATGACGAGCAAGAAATTAAAGTCAATGTGCGTTTTATTAGCTCGACCAATAAAGATTTATTAAATTTAGTTGCACAGGGCGTGTTTAGAGAAGACCTTTATTACCGACTTAATGTACTTGGTTTGAATATTCCAGCATTACGCGAGCGACGTGCTGATATTTTGCCATTAACAGAACAGTTTGTTACCAAAGCAGGGCAAACCGTTGGCAAATATAATTTAACGTTAACGGACGATTGTCGCGACTTTATTGAGCATTATCCTTGGCCTGGAAACGTTAGGCAGTTAGAAAATGTCATCATTCGAGCGGTCTCTTTACTTGAAGGGCGCGTTATTGAAACTGAGCACCTTCAACTGCCTTCTTACACAAGAGAGCATGGATATTTAGAACAAGAATTTGAAGGAACACTTGATAGTGCGGTTAAAGAGTTTGAAGCTGACCTACTTAGAAAGCTTTACCCTGCATACCCAAGTACTCGCCAGTTAGCTAAAAAATTAGGTTTAAGTCATACGGCCATTGCTAATAAATTGCGAGAATATGACATTAATAAAAAGACGGTTAAAATTTAATTACAAATTTGTTGAAAAAAGAGCAGCTTAGCTGCTCTTTTTTTTGTCTGCTTTGTTAGACTTATACCAATTGACTTAAATATTTTATCATTCAGCGAGAATTAAACGGCTTATAGGCAAGGCTTTGATTGCTGTTAATGATAATTCCCTTATCAAAATCAGTAACGCAGCATATAAGTCGTTTAAACTCGCCCTTTGGGAGCTCGTCAAAAAACTGATAGCTATACAATTCCCTTGGTGACAATTGAATGGATGCAGGAAGTAGGGCGACTCAGTAGACAAAGCCGAGAGTGGTTACACCGGTACCAATTTACTTTGTCTTAAGGTTCTTGACGTAGTTCTGAATAGGTTAAATATTTATTTCAATTGGTATTAGTAAAAAAGAGTGTTTTAAAAGGCGACTAATTGCCCTTAACTCGCTAAACTAAATAATAGCTAAATTTTCGTATAAATAGATGGATAACAAGAATTTATGACTAATCCTGAACCTAGCGATACTCAGCAAACCCCAAGCCTTGGCGATACCCAAGTTATCACGCCCAATGAAAGTAAAGACAATAAAATTATCATATGGTCTATTGTCGCTGTTGTAGTGGTGGCCATAGTTTTACCTATTTATTACTACTTGAGTGTGGAAAAACCAGTCAAAGAAGTGACTCTACCCAAGCCGGCTCCTGCCCCGGTAACTGAACCAATTGCAGAGCCTGAAGAAGTGGTGGTGGCAGAGCCGCTGCCTGAGCTTGAAGTTGTTAACGAAGCGCCAGAGTCAGAAGTATTAGAGCCAGTGCCTGAACCTGAGATTGTTATACCTTCCCTTAATGAAAGTGACGATTGGATCAAACAGCAATTGAGTGAATTGACCTGGCGAAAAGAGCTGCTTCGATTAGTTATTGATGACGACATGGTGCGTCGATTGGTGGTTTTTACCGACAACTTCGCACAAGGTTTAATTTCGTATGAATATAGTCCGTTAGTTAAGCCTTCGTCTAAGTTTTCCGCGATTAAACCTGATGCTCAAACTGCTGAAGCTAACCAGTGGCAATGGGATGAAGCACAAACTAAACGTTTTACATTATATGTTGATTTTTTGCGATCTTTCGAGCCCGAGCGTTTAGCAAACTGGTATTTTGAATTAAAACCGCTGATTGACCAAGCCTATGGCGAGCTCGGCTACGCAGAACAAGACTTTACCGATGTGCTACAAGAGGCGGTTAATAAAGTGTTAGATATGGAAATACCTAAAGACGATATGGTACTAGTAAGGCCAAGTGTTATGTACAAATTTGCCGATCCTAATTTAGAAAGTTTGCCAGATACCGATAAGTTTTTATTGCGGGTTGGTAAAGACAATTTATTAGTGATTAAGTCGTTCTTACTAGAGTTTAGTGATGCCTTAGCGCGAGCTGAGGCTAATCGATAGTGAATAATCCGATCATAGTGCCTGAATGTATACCTCGTGCTCGAGGTCCGTTGTCTGCCAAAGTTGGGGCCTGGTTACTGAAAGTTTTGGGTTGGAAAGTCGTTGGTGAAATACCGGCTACACCTAAAATTATTTTCGCAGTGGCTCCGCATACCTCAAACTGGGACTTTATAGTTGCAATTGCTGCCATGTTACAACTTAACTTAAAAGTTAAATTTATGGCTAAAGCGAGTATCTTTGTTTGGCCCCTTAAACCATTACTATTGAGTTGGGGCGGAATTGCTGTTGATCGCAGTGCCGCGCATGGCGTTGTTGGGCAAATGGTCGAACAATTTAAGCAAAATCCTCAAATGATTTTGGGGATTGCTCCCGAAGGGACAAGGAAGCAGGCTGGCGAATGGAAAACTGGATTCTTGCATATTGCTCATCAAGCTAAGGTTCCTGTTGGACCAGTTACATTACATTTTGACAGTAAAGAAATTCGTTTTCATCCGGCAATGGAAATAGGGGCAGATATTACTAGTGAGCTCGCAAGAGTAAAGGCAAAATACCAAGGTGCTTGTGCAAAAAACAAGCAAGTGGTTTCAAAGACATAAACAGTACTTGCATGTAGCCATGTGTTTAGCGATAATTCGCGACGTTACATGCCATCACTTATGGCAGTAGTATTATGGTGACCCTTTTGGTCCCTTCGCAATGATACTCTGTGAACTCGGCCAGGTCCGGAAGGAAGCAACCGCAGCAGACGACTCATGTGCCGGAGTGTGGCTGATTGGGTTACCACCCATCTCAATAATATCAATGGTTACGCTCATTTTGCTACACAGAGTGCTACACCAAGAACTATATAAACCTCCCTATCAAGATAATTAACACTCTTAAGAGCCTATTGTTCTTAGCAATTATATTTGCACACACGTTAGATTTTACGCCGCAATAAATTTGTCATAATCTATATCTATAATGCGTCATTTCTTTATGGGCGCAGAAAGATAGTGCGCTGCCGTTGTATAAAGTAGTAGCTCTCGTGCAAGATTTTAAACATTCCCAATTAACTTCATTAATCGAATCGGAAGATTTATTTATTGTTTTTCAACCGATATTTGATGTTACCCAAAATAAACCATTAGGTTATGAAGCGTTAACTAGAACGCCTGATGGTCATTCAATAAAAAATCCGACTGAGCTATTTAGCTTAGCAGAGCACTATGACTGCTTATCAACGTTGGAGTTACTCTGCCGTAAACTAGCGATAGAAAACTTCGCTAGGTTAAATCTAGATGGGAACCTATTTATTAATGTTAGCCCGCATACGATTGCACAACAAAAGCATCCATTTGGTGAAACATTAAACTTTGTAAAACAAGCTGGTTTAACGCCAGAGCGTGTGGTTATTGAAGTAACTGAATGTTATCAAACGAACTCGCCTGAATTGTTGAAAAAAAGCTCAGAACATTACCGTCAGTGCGGTTTTAAAATTGCCATTGATGACTTAGGAACGGGTCACTCAGGGCTAAAGCAGTGGGCTGAGTTACGACCGGATATTGTAAAAATCGATCGGTATTTTATCAGTGATTGTACAAACAATATTATTAAGCGGGAGTTATTGCGTACTATTTTTGAGTTAGGGCGAGCAACCAATGTTGGTATTGTCGCTGAAGGTATTGAAACGGTAGATGAATATCTATTGTTGAAAAAATTAGGTTTACGTTATGCACAAGGTTTTTTGCTGGCTCGACCGAATCAACAGCCGTTTCGTAAAATGCCTGAAGAGATAGCGGGCAAAACGGTTGCAACAGAAATTGCCAGTGAATTTGAATTAACTTCGCTACTTAAAGATACGCCTGCGGTGTCGCCAACTATTTCGTGTAAAGAAATCTACACCGCTTTCAAGCAAAACAAGTCTATGCAATCTTTAGTGATTGTTGATACGCACAAAGTGCCGGTTGGCATAGTGTATCGTGATCAATTAGCGGAAGTGTTTTCCGGCGACTACGGTCATGCACTTTACGATAAAAAACCGATTAGCGAATTAATGGAACCGGTTAACTTTACCGTTGAAGTAAGCACGTCTTTGGATTCTTTAAGCAGCATCATTACTGATAATGAGCATTTTGATAAACGCCCAGATTTTATTGTCGTTAAGCAAGGGCGCTATTTAGGCGTTGGTAATGTTCGGTTATTACTAAAAAAAATGACTGAAGAAAAAATCAAGCATGCTCGCCATGCCAATCCTCTAACTATGCTACCTGGCAATGTTATTATTCAGCAGCGAATTCGTCATTTGTTATTAGATAAACGACCATTTGAAATGGCTTATTTTGATTTAGACAATTTTAAACCCTTTAACGATATTTATGGTTACGCTGCTGGCGATGAAGTGATCGTTTTAGTGTCAGAGATTTTAAATCAACTGTGTAAAGGCGAGCTTGTTGGTCATGTTGGTGGTGATGACTTTGTGGTGATCTTTGTTCAGCATCCTGCAGAACAAATGGCCAGTGATGTAATGGCCACTTTTCGAGAACGAATTAAGCTGTTTTTTCATAGTAAGCACCTAGCAGAGCAAGGCTATCACGCCATTAGTCGAGATGGTAAAGCCACGTTTTATGCGTTACTTAATATTTCATGCGGAATTATTCAACCAGATGTTAACCAAATTAGTACGGCTGAGGATGTGGCTAAATTGGCGGCATTAGCAAAAAAGGGCGCCAAAGAGTCAGGTTCTGAACAACCATTTATTTTAAGCATTACTCATTTGGTAAATCATTTAGTAAATAACGAACTCAATAGTGTAGTTAATCAGTAGCTTAAAGCGTGGTAATGCTGGCAGTAAATTAGAAGGAGCAAATTATTGCCGAGAAGTTTATTGAATATATTCGTTTTTGATACTAGTGATAAGACTTGCTATCGATTGTAATACTTTGGCGGAATTTGTTAAAAGCTTGTCACTTGAGGTCTAAACTTTTATATTACTGCGTTTGTACAAATTCACTCTGAATGCTAAGGACAGTATGACTGCTAATCCTCCTATTCATGCGCGCTATTTTGAACTTCTGCCGGGTAAAGCGCTTGATATTCAATTTAATCACCCTGTTAGTTTACGAATCAAAACCACGTTAATTGGTTACGAACTAGGGAAATATATTGTCTTAAAGCACCCCGAGCCTAGTCGTGTTAATAGTTATCAGGATGTTTTGGTTGAAGGGAATGTGGTCATTGTTCGCTATATTCTCGAAGGCACGCAAGGTCAATGTTGCGCATTTAAAGCGACAATCAAGCAAGTGATTAAATACCCTGAAAAATTGATATTTATCGACTTTCCAGAAGTGATTGAAAATCGTGAATTAAGATTACACCAACGCTTTGTAACCCATTTACCCGCAAGCTTAGTTGCCATAACCCCTGAGTCGGAAGGGCGAAGTAAACTTAATGGCATTATTAATGATATTTCAGCTAAAGGCTGTGGCTTTTCATTTAAAAGTGATAATGCCAAAGTAAAAGTTAATAAAACAGAAGTGAATGTATTAATAGCACTGGGTACCGATAACGAAATTTCTATTCCAGCTCGAGTGTGTAATAGTCGATTTGAGCAAGGTAAAGTGTTTGTCGGTGTGCAATTTAATGATGCCGATAAGCAAGTAAAGCGAGTGCTTGAACACTTACTTATCGACAATGATTTTTAAATTAGTCGCGATGGGCTTCCATAAATTCTAAGCCTTTTTGAATAGCGACTTTAACTTTACTCTCCATTTCGAAACGCTCTGAAGCGGGCAAATAAAACGCCATATCAACTTCATGGCGAATATATCTTGTTGGTAACTGATTTAATACGATGCAGGTTAAATCTGCTAAATAATCAAAGTCGTATTTTTCTTCTAATTTCATATCGCCAAATTGTTCAACAACTAAATTTTCATAGTAATTATGAATGTCATCAGAAATTTTCATTGCCATCCTCTATTGTTATTTACTGACTAAAGCGTAACGCGAGTTTTGAAAAAAAGCTAACAATTACGGTGTAATAGAGTGTATAAATTAATGGGGAAATTAACTATAGAAGAATAATGAAAAAAAATATTGAACCTTGTTACTACGGAGATTACTTAAAACTGACCCAGTTTCTCGACAGCCAAAAACCGGTCAGTGGCCAATACGGTGAAGAAGCGCATGATGAAACGCTATTTATTATTGTTCATCAAGCATATGAATTGTGGTTTAAACAAATTTTGCATGAATTAACTTCGGTTATGCAGGTGTTTGCTGAAGATAATGTTAAAGATCAGCAATTAACCTTAGTCGTTCATCGATTAAAGCGGGTGATTAAAATTCAAGCCTTGCTGAATCAGCAAATTGAAATTATGGAAACCATGACACCGCAAGATTTCTTATCGTTTCGCAATTATCTGGTACCGGCTTCCGGCTTTCAAAGTATTCAATTTAAAATATTAGAAATTAGCTTAGGGCTAAAGTCGCAGTACAGAATTGATTTTGATAAGCAGTCTTTTTATAACCGATTAACCGACGAGCATCGGGAATTTTTACAAAATTTAGAGCAGCAACCCAGTTTATTTGAGCGCGTTGAATCTTGGTTAGAGCGTATGCCTTTTCTAGAGTTTGGAGAGTTTAATTTCTGGCAACTATATCAACAAGCAACCCAAACTATGCTTGATCAAGAATTGGCTATCATTAAAGAAAGTGATGTACTCACCGATGCTGAACGAGCGCAGCAACTAAAGGAGCATCAGGCGACCCGAGCAAATTTTGAAGCACTTTTAGATAAAGGTAAATTTGAACAAGTAAGGGAAGCGGGGCGATTTAGGCTGTCACAAAAGGCAACCTTGTCGGCATTGTTTATCAATATGTACCGCGACCAACCGGTATTTAATTTGCCGTTTCAGCTAATTACTTGTTTAACAGAAATAGATGAAATGCTAACGCTTTGGCGTTACAAGCATATGATGATGGTGCAGCGCATGTTAGGTAGTAAAATAGGTACCGGAGGTTCGTCTGGTCACGATTACTTAAAACGCACCACCGAAAGTAATAGGATTTATCAAGACTTCTTTAATTTAGCGACGTTTCTGTTGCCCAAAGATGCATTGCCAATGCTGCCTATAGATGTGCAAAATGCCCTTGGCTACTATTTTGCCCAAAAATAGAAAGGTTGAGGCTGACTTTTTGACAAGAGATAGTTGGTAATAAGAAACGCGTACTTTGGTAGTAGCAAATGCGCTACTATCAGCTACTAGCATTAAGCAAAATTAAATTAGTAGCTAAATCAACAGTTAAGTCAACAGTTATAGCCAAGCTTGAACGGCTAAATTGAAAGAAACCGCCAAAACTACCAAGATAAAAAATGGTCGAATAAATTTACTACCAAACTTAATAGCCGAATGTGCGCCTACCCAGGCGCCTAACATCAAAAACAGCCCCATAGCGATACCAAGCGGTAAATTAACATAACCTAAATATAGGAAGGTTATTAAGGAGCATATATTGCTGATGAAATTACATGAGCGCGCTAGACCACTACTGTAAAGCAAATTCATCTTATATATCGCAGAGCTTGATGCCATCCAAAACGCACCTGTACCAGGGCCCGCGATACCGTCATAAAAACCTAAAATCAACCCTTGAATTGACTGTTTAATTGATACTAGTCGAGACTTTACCGGTAGGCCAAGCTGGTCATTACAGGTGTTTTTGGCAAACAAGGTATAGACAGCTGTTGCCATTATTAATATGGGTAAACCTTTCTCTAACCATTCAGTTGATAAAAAGCTAACAATTAACGTACCTATGATTGCGCCAATCGCGGTGTTTAATAATGCTAGGCGCCAAAACAAGGGGTTAAACAACTTTTTCTTATAAAAAGTATATGATGCGGTACTTGAGCCAAATGTAGAGGCAAGTTTATTCGTGCCTAATGCAACATGCGGTGGTAAACCTGATGCTAATAAGGTTGGCACGGTTAACATACCGCCACCACCAACAATTGCATCTATAAAGCCAGCAACAAAACCGACACTACATAGGGTTACCCACATTGTGATGTCTAACACTGGCTCCATGTAACTACCTCTAATAAAAAGAAGCGGTATTGTAGCACAGAGCAAATTAAACCTTTCGATAAAATTGATATATTAAATTACTAAGTGGCTGTTCCTTACTTACTCCAGAGTTGGGTGGTTAAAAAACACACCATATGTTTAAAAATTGTTAAAAGCTTAAATACTTGTTTAATGTTCAAATGCATCGGTGATAACTTGTTTTATCAGTACAGTGATAAAAGAGTGATAAAAAGTGATGAAAGCTACGATTTTGGTCGTAGTTAGATGTGAGCTAAAAAAAAGCTAAGTAAAATTTAAAAAGTAAATATTAATTTGTTGTTGTTACAATTTTTTAACTTTGTTGAATATTTGATTTTGTATTGTTTAGTTTACGCTGGGGTGTCAATTTAACAGTTGAATTGAAAAACCTCTAATTCTAATGCGCTCGTTTTCACTAATATTGGTTAGTTTAAAAGAATTCTGTGTAGAGCCCCCATTCTAAAGGGCTTTGTTAAAAGTCAAATTTCTTTGTGTTTTAGCGGCTAAGTAAATTTTTATTAAGAATTTAGCCAACTGATATGGCTGAAATAATTTTGATCGTTTGATTTATGAACATAAGTTCGTCAAAGGCTAAGCGGATTAAGTATTTCAAATTGTTATTTTTGTAAACATAAGGTTTGAAATAGTGTTGACGCTGTAAAGGAATTACGTTTAATATCCTAAGCGACAGATCAGGTCCTAGACCCGTAATAAGAATCTAACTAACAAGGCAATATAGCCTTGAACTCAAAAAACTAAAGTCACGAAAGTGATCCAGGGAGTAAACAATGTATCAAAATAATAAGCTCAGCAGAGCTGTTAAATTAGCTATTGCAGCTGGTGCTGCTACTACAGCTATGGCAATGCCTGCTTCTGTAGCATTCGCTGAAGAAGGTGCTGAAAGCGTAGAACGTATTCAGGTAACTGGTTCTCGTATTAAGCGTCAAGAATTAACGGCTGTTACGCCAATTATCGAAGTTGATGCGCAAGAATTTGCTATCTCAGGTAACTTAAACGTTGAGCAAAAGCTTGCTGAGTTACCATCAACTCTTCCTTCATTTGGTCCAAGCTCAAACAACCCAGGTGACGGTACAGCAACAGTTAACTTACGTGGTTTAGGTACTGCTCGTACGTTAGTTATGGTTAACGGTCGTCGTTGGGTTCCTTCACGTCAAGACGGCGTTGTTGACTTAAACACAATCCCAGCTTCTTTAATTGAAAATGTTGAAATCATCACTGGTGGTGCATCTGCGGTATACGGTTCAGACGCATTAGGTGGTGTTGTTAACTTCAACATGAAAGATGATTTCGAAGGTGTTGAATTCTCAACTCTTTACGATGTAACTACAGAAGGTGATGCTGAGAAGTTCAACCTTGATATGACTATGGGTGGCAACTTTGCTGATGACCGTGGTAATGCTGTTCTTTATGTAGGTTACTCACAACGTGAAGCGTTATTCCAAGGTGACCGTAAGTTCTCTACTTATGCATTAACTGAAAGTGGTGATGAATTAGTTCCTGGTGGTTCTTCAGGTATCCCAGGTACCCGTGTATTTGGTGGTCCAACGTTACCAAATGGTGATAGCTTAGGTCGTTTCTTACCAGACGGTTCAGGCGCACCTTTCACTTTAGAAGACCGTTTTAACTACGCACCAGATAACTTCTTACAGTTACCTCAAGAGCGTTACTCAGCAAGTGCTTTCTCTCATTTCTACATTACAGACGAGCACCGCATTTACTCAGAAGTTTCTTTCGTACGTAACTACGTACCACAAGAACTAGCACCAACGCCAGCGTTTACTACTATTGAAGTAAACCCTAACAGCGTATTCTTTGCTCCAGATGTACAACAAGCATTCTTAAATAGTGGTGACCTAAACGAAGACGGTAACTACGAGATGTTCGTTGGTCGTCGTATGGTTGAGAATGGTTCACGTCAAGCATTAGATACTCGTGATGCGTTCCGTTTATTAGTAGGTGTTGACGGTTACATTAATGACGATTGGTCATACGATGTTTACTACAGCCGTTCAATGTTAGACAGCACTAACTTATTAAACAATGACGTTGCAGCATCTCGCTTCCGTCAAGCATTATTAGTGACTGATGACGGTACAGCGTGTCAAGATCCTTCAGGCGGTTGTGTACCATTAAACATTTTTGGTGCTGGTAATATCACTCAAGAAGCTGTTGATTTTGTAAACGTTGGTGCAGCTAACGTAACAAACATCACGCAAGAAGTATTTATGGCTAACGTTGCAGGTACTACTCCTTGGACACTTCCAGGTGCTCAAGAGCCTGTCGGTTTAGTATTTGGTTATGAAAAACGTCAAGATGAATCTTCTTTCCGTCCAGATGAATTCTTATCAGCAGGTGACGTATTAGGTTTCAACGCTGGTGAAGCAACGGTTGGTCGTTACTCTTCAGATGAATTCTTCACCGAAGTTTCTGTTCCAGTGCTTGCTGGTAAGACAATGGCTGAAGACTTAAGCCTATGGGGTGCGGCACGTTTTGCTGATTACTCTAACATTGGTAGTGTTCAATCTTACGCTGCGGCAATTAACTGGGCACCAACAGAGTGGATTTCAACTCGTATTGGTTATCAACAAGCGGTTCGTGCGCCAAATGTATCTGAGTTGTTCCAAGGTTCAGCTAACGGTTTCCCTGGTGCAGAAGATCCATGTGCGAGCAACGGTTTCCAACCAGGTGTTACTGACGTAGCACTTTGTGAAGCAACAGGTGTTCCAGCAGGTCTTGTAGGTAACTTCGAGCAAGCTAACTCACAAATCGAAGGTTCTTTCGGTGGTAACGCTGACCTTAAAGAAGAAAGTTCAGATACTTACACAGTTGGTTTAGTTATCCAACCGATGGAAGGTTTGGATATGACAATTGACTACTTCTCAATTGAAATTGAAGATGCAATTGCTTCTTACGGTGTAAACAACACATTAAACGTATGTTACAACATCGTTAAAGATATCAATGATGAAACGTGTCAAAACATTACACGTCGTACAGACGGTAACGTAGCCTTAGTTAAATCATTAAATGCTAACATTGGTGAAATCAAAACAACTGGTGTTGACTTTAACGTAACTTACAATACTGAATTTGACTTTGGTTTATTCGGTAATGGTTCAAGCTTAAACGTTCAGTTCCGTTCAACTTACTTAGACAAGTTTGACGTAACACCAATTGCTGCTTTACCAGATACGGTAAATGAGTGTGCGGGTTACTTCGGTAACACTTGTGGTGTACCACGCCCTGAAATTCAGCACAATACTCGTATTAACTGGACAACTGGTGACTTAACACTTTCTGCTTTAGTTCGTTATGTTGGTGAGTCTGATGACGACCAAATCATGACTGGCTCAGCAGAGAAGTCTGATTTAGTAGTACCTTCGTTAGATTCTAAAGTTTACACAGACTTAAGTGCTGCTTACATCGTAAGCGATGCATTAAAAGTAAACTTCGGTGTTAAGAACATCTTTGATGAAGAGCCACAAAAACTTGGTGATTCACAACAGCAAGCTAACACATTCCCAGAGTTATACGACGTAATGGGTCCACGTGTGTTCTTAAGCGGTACTTACACATTTAACTAATCGATACTTATTAAAGTAAAAGATTAAGTAAATTGAAGAAATAAATGGTCAACTTAGTTGGCCATTTTTTTTTTGCCCTTTTATGCGTTAAATCAATAATCAAGGCTGTTAATCCTTAGCTGAATGCTTACAATAGCTTTACAGTTTTTATTCGTTTCATCGTTGCTTTTCTTAGCAGGTTAACCTGTGTACAGCAAAAGCAAGGTTGAATAAGCAAATTCCGAACTAAACATAATTCAATGCAAAGCCAACAGAAGCTGATTTCAGCAATGCACAACCTTCAGCAGTTGTTACAACAAAAACAGTATTCTCAAGTGATTTCGACCGTTGAAAAACTTCAGCAAAGCTACCCTCAACGAGCCGACTTGTATCATTTCAAAGCCATTGCGCTAAAAGCGTTAGGGCAGGTTGTTGAAGCATCGTCAGTATTTAAGCAGTGCTTAGATATAAACCAACATCAGCCAGAGGTTCATAATAATTATGCCAACCTGCTATTAGCCCAAAGCCAGTTTTTGGAAGCAGAAGCACATTATCGCAAAGCGATACAGCTTAAAGCCGATTACTTAGATGCTAAAAAGAATTTGTCGATAGCCTTATTGTCACAAAAAAAGTATGAGCAAGCGCTTGAGCAAGTTTTAGCTGCTGAACAGTTAGCGCCTAACGATGTCTCGATATTAACAATCAAAGCCAATATTTATCGCAATCAAGAAAACTTTGAGCTGGCGATTCAAACGTACCAAGCCGCACTACAAATTAACCCTAATTATGTAAACGCATTACATAATCTAGGCATTAGTTATAAGCTCACTGAGCAGCATGACTATGCATATGCGTGCTTTAAAAAAGCACGTGAGTTAGCGCCAGCAATAAGCCAAATAGATTACAACCTAGCGAATACCTTATTTGAGCAAGGCAAATATGAGCAAGCGGAGCAATTTTACTGGAGTGCACTTAATAAACGGCCAAATGATATTGAAGTGCATCAAACACTTAACGAGTTTTATTGGCAACGAAATCAAAAGAGTAAGTTTGGACACAGTTTCGAATTAGCGATAAAGCATGCGCCGAATAACGTAGAGTTAAAACATGCTTATGCCGACTCTTTGTTTGCCGCTAAGCAATATGAGCTTGCTGAGCAAGTGATTAAGCAATCTTTATCTCAAGAGAAAAGTTCGCCGAAATTATTGCATGTATTAGGCAAAATACATGGTGTTCGTAATGAAAATGAGCAGGCATTAAGTCTGTTTGAGCAGGCAATATCGGCTGAATTTCAATTAGATATAGCACTAGATTTAATCAATGTCGCCATTGTTGAGGCTGATTATCAAAAAGCACTTTATTACATTGAGCAAGCTGCATTACGAGAACCCAATAACCAGCTGCTAATTGCCTATCAATCAACTTGTTGGCGTTTAATCGGCGATGGAAGACATGATTGGCTACTTGATTACGATAAGTTCGTAAAACCCTATCAACTTCCGGTGCCAAACGGTTATCAAAATATTCAGGCATTTTTAGAAGAATTAGAAAATGTATTACTGGGAATGCACCAGCTTGAACAAGCGCCCTTAAAGCAAACGCTTAAGCATGGTACGCAAACGCCTGGTCGGTTACTTCATAAAAAACAACCGGTTATTGCGGCATTAAAACAGGGGTTAACACAAGTCGTGGCAGAGCACATAAATTCTTTGCCGAATGATAAAACTCATCCTTTATTAAGCCGTAAATCACCAGAGTTTGGTTTTGCTGGCTCTTGGTCGGTAAGGTTAAAGCCTCATGGCTTTCATGTTAATCATGTCCATCCCGCAGGGTGGTTAAGTTCATCTTTTTATGTATCGGTACCAAAGCTGGTAGAACAAGGTGGCCAAGCAAATGGTGGGGCAATTAAATTTGGCGAAACGTCTATGCAGTTAGGTGAACGCGAGCAAATTGCTAAAATTATTCAACCAACCGCTGGCATGCTAGCACTTTTCCCTTCTTATTGTTGGCACGGTACAATTCCTTTTAGCGGTGATGAAGATGCTTATCGATTAACGTCGCCATTTGATGTTGTGCCTTTAACCACCCAAAAATAACTGTCTTCATGTAGAAAATTAAAATGTTAGAACAAATCAATAAACTGTTTGATCAAGGTAAAAATAAAGACGGGTATACTTTGCTCGAACAATATGTAGTAGATAACCCAACTGATCAGGAGCAAAGCTATCGTTTAGCGCTTGTTAGTGAGCAACTTGCTACGCAAGAACAAACAATTAATGCCTATCAGCATTGTTTAAAAGTAGCGCCTAATAATATGCTGTGCTATCTCTATGCCGGTTGTTACTTTTTAGCGATAGGGCAACGCGAAAAAGCTATTAGTGCTTTGATTGTTGGTCAGGATATTGATGTTCGTATCACCATGTTGTATCGCTACAGCAATGTTGAAAAACAAACACAGCAGCGCTCATATCAAGCGGATTGTTTATTAAGAGCTTATTTCACCGAATTACACCTTGATACCGTTGGTAGTGATGAAACACTAGCAATTGTCCGAAATGCTTTGTGGCCGCAAACTGATAACCGAGCATTTCAATATCGCCATGAAGCTCAACAACCTCATTTGTTTTATTTGCCAGAGCTAACCGCTAAAGCATTTTGGGATTGCGATACGCTATTTGATAATCAATGGCTGAGTAGTGAGTTTGACACGCTTAAGCATGAGTTCTTGCAGCTTGCTGACCGTATTGATGAGCTAGGTGAACCTTATTTAAATGAAAAGTATAAATCCCAAGGCTTTGAAAAGTTAGCTGGCAATAAAAACTGGACAGCTTTGCATTTATATAAAGATGGCGTGTTAAATACGCAATTAAGCCAGTACCTTCCTCAAACTATGGCGATGCTTGAAAAGTTACCGCTATATAATTTATCAAATAGGCCGTTTGAAGTTTTTTATTCGGTATTAAAAGCAGGGCAGCACATTACACCACATTACGGGTTGTCTAATCATAGCTTAACTGTGCATTTACCGATTATAGTGCCCGGTGAAGGTTATATAAAAGTAGCAGATGAGCACCAGCAATGGCAGGAAGGGCAATGTGTTGCCTTTGATGACTCGTTTATCCACGAAGCGAAAAACTTAAGTGATCAGAATCGTGTGGTGCTAATATTTTCTATTTGGCATCCAGAACTAACGTCAGTGCAACAACAAGCGATAAGGGCAACATTTAACGCTAGAAAAGTTGCGATAGAACAAGCGTACCAAGCCTTAGCAAACTTAACATAAGCAAAGAAAACTAAAACTAAGAACACTAAACTTAAGAAAAGTTAGCGTAAGCTTCTCTAAATATCGCTAACTCCTCTTGATAATGTTGAGAAAAGCCGATTTTACTTTTATTAATCGGTTTTCTCACTTGTACTTCACTAAAGGTAAAGCTAGCAACATTTTGTTGGTAAAAGTTTAGATATTGCTCCTGCCAAGGTAACTCAAGAAAGTTAAATAATAATTGCGCTTGTTCAGCAGGTGACTGTGCAAGCTGCTCATAATTTAAATTATAAACCTGCGATGGAAACTGTTCTGTCCAGCAGTCCATAAGTTTATTAGCTTGCGCTATTGCATGGGCTATGTCGGTGAGATCGCAAGCATAGTTATGATATTCATTAAATTGCTGACTATAAATGGATAATGCTAAATCTTGAGGTAAACGCCGCATTTGTACGATTTTAGCGTTGGGGAAACTCGATAAAATAGCGCCGACATACCTAAAATTATGGGGCATTTTATCTAGTGTAATCTCAGCGCTAAAGCCAACATAGTCTCGGTAGGTTTGTTTTATTTTTGCACTGTTGTTAGCGAAATAGCTCGCAATACCATTTACCGGATTATTGGTTAGTAGAGTTTCGAAAATACTAGCAATGCCATTACTTTCATTGGCACTTTGACTATTAGGCAACTGACTTAAAATTCGGTTGGTTAACGTAGTGCCTGAGCGAGGCATACCGACAATAAAAATGTGGCTTGGTTGCCCAGCTTCGCTAGCGATAGATTGATAAGGTAGTTGTTGTAGCTTTTGGTATTCATGTTCAACAAGTTGATGGTTGTAGTGATTACTTGTTTCTATAAAAAGCTGTTTTTGGCTATCGTTTGCTTTTTTTAAGGCATTAAATGCACTGGTATACTCTTCTTTTTTTTCCAGAGATTTGGCTAGAGTGTAGAGGTTTTGTCGTTGCTCAAAGCTTGTAATTTCGACACTTTCAATTAAAGGTTGCAGCTGAGTGATAAGTCTATTTTGATCTCCACTTTCACCAAATTCACCAATAACTTGCCATGCTAAAGCAGAGTTAGGGCTTTGCTGTAATAGTTTGTTTGCAATAACAAGCGCTTTTTCTTTGTCATTATTTAGCCGTGCTAATTTTAATGATAATTCATCTGTAGCCAGATTAGTTATGCCGTTTTCACTAAGTAAGGTTATAGCTTGCGCTGTTTTTTCGGGCTCTTGTGCCAACAAATATAAATCAGCTAACCGAAGTAGGTTATCGTTTGATTTATTTAATTGGTATGCCCGCTCAAAAATAGGTACAGCTAAACTAAAATTTAATGTTTTAGCATAGCTCATAGCCAGCTTATCGAGTAGTTCGTATTGCTCAGGATATCGCGAGCTCAACTGTTGTAAAATAGTGATAGCCGGTTGCCATTGTTGTAATGCGATAAAGCTATTGGCCGATAGAAATAGTAATTTGTCATCTGCCAGTCCACTGCGCTTAATAATTGATAAGCATTGCTCAAAAGCACCAATTGCATAGGCAATATTGGCAAATGAACTCACTAATTCGATGTTATTACCTATGCTATTACTCAGGTTTTCAGCTAATGAGGCCAAATGCTTTTTTGCCTCAGAAATTTGGTTAGCACTTTTTAAACACACAAGGTAATTAAAATTGATATCTAGAGCGTTAGGCTCTTTTGATAGTGCTTGTTGAAATAGTGAAAGCGCTTGTTGATAGTTTTGGCGTTGCATATAAAGCGTTGCTAAACCAAATAATGCGTCAACCTGTGGTGACTGAGCTAATACTTTCTGATAAAGCGTTGCAGCCGTATCTAATTTGCCAGAGCGATGCGCTTGCTCAGCTTGAGCGATAATGTCAGAAATATTCATATTAGCGGTAATTTGTCTATCGGTGGGGTTCAACTTCATTGAATGTCGATGATACTATAAGCCACTTTATTAGTTAATTTGTTTTATTGTGCTTTCCTATGTCGTTGTCTACTGCGTTATCGTTAACTGAAAACAAACCTGCTGTTAATTTAATTAACCAATTACAAGAACACGGTTTTGTTAAAATTCCACAAGCGTTAACAACCGAATCTGCTGGCTTAATCGCAAAACATATCAATGAGCAGCAAGAATGGAATTTAGTATTTAACCATCAAGGTAAGCATCAAGACTTAAATGCTCAAGCCGTTGATACTTGGACCGAGAGCCAACAATCTGATTTGTTTGCTTTAGTTCACCAACAAGCGGCATCTGGTTTTCAATATTTATATGAAAATATCCCGCTGTACGATATTTACTTCGATAACTTATTACCCGGTCATTTTTTCAATCAGATCATTGAGTTTTTAAATACTGAAACAACGTTGAATTATTTTCGTGAGTTACTAGGTGTACCTGAAATTTCCTTTGCTGATGGTCAAATCACTCGTTATGGGCCAGGTCACTTTCTTAATGTCCACGATGATAATGTTGAAGATAAAAATAGAGTCGCGGCATTTGTGATTAATTTAACAAATAACTGGCGGGCAGACTGGGGCGGGGCATTACACTTGCTTGATAAAGAGCATAAAATCACTCAGAGCTTTTTGCCTTCATACAATGAAATTAATATTTTTAAAATTCCTGTCGACCACTACGTTGGCTACGTGAGCCCATTTGCTCAAGCTAAAAGAATTTCAATTACCGGCTGGCTAAGAACAGGAATAAACCCAAAAACTAAGGAAAAAAATTGATCAATATAGATTTACATCAGGCTTCGTTAGACGCTTACAAACAATCCTTCTTAGATAACGGTATTGTGAGAATTAATGAGTTCTTGCAACAAGATCAGGCATTGAATTTAGCAAATTTTGTTAGTGAAAATATCGAGTTCAAAAATGCTTTTTATCTTGATAACCAGAATAAAGAAGCATCTGATCAAGAGATTGGCCAACTTGCTCCTGAGCAAAGAAGACAACTGTATATGCAGATATACCAGTTAGCAGCACAAGGTAAAGGCTTTTTATACGGCCGTCATAAAGTCGATGAAAACAGTAAGCCACTCATTACGCAGTATTTACAAGCGTTAAACGATAATACATGCATAAACTTTATTAACGAGCTAACAAATAGCAATGACTTAAAAAGTGCAGATGGTCAGGTAACACGTTATAGAGTTGGTGACTTTTTAACTCGCCACAATGATGACGTAACCGCTGAAAACAGAAAATTTGCCTATGTATTGAGTTTAAGTCCGCAATGGCATCCTGACTGGGGGGGATTGTTACAATTTTTTGAGAATGATGGTACGCCAACCCAATCTTATATGCCGGTATTTAATACATTAACATTATTTGATGTTAAAAAAGTCCACTCTGTCACCTCTATCGCGCCATTTTCGCCACAAAGTAGATTCTCTATAACGGGGTGGTTTCGCAATTAATTAACACTATATTAACCTTAAGTGTTGTGTGAATTGTAAGCGATTATGTATTTAGATTTGACTTACTACGAATGAATTAGTAAAACAGTGGTCTGCAAGTTTTTAAGTTGGGAAGGATTATGCTCTAGCCATCGTTGAAAGCACTGAAAAGTTACAGAATATTTTTAGTGACTGAAAATTGATTTTCACCTTGTGTTTTAAATACTTGTTTAGAAAATTTTTATTCAGTCCAAGAAAATAATCATTCAGTTTTTTCTGTTCTTGGTTGACAGTTTCGCTGTCGTCTGGGAATATTGGCGAGTTGTATTCTAGATTAATAAATCCTTATATAAATGGCAGATTTGAATTCATCATTATGATGGGTTTTGAATTTTTGTTATCTAAGTTAAATAGCAATTGGTTGGGAACTATGTCCAAAATAAGTAAAAAGAACCTTATCGCATCGACGATAGCGGGTGTTTTAGCTTTGGGTGCTAGCAATATCGCTGCAGCTGACGCTTTAACTGACTTACAAAAGGCTGAAACGCAAATTTTTAAAGCGTCAGCTAAATCACAAAGCAAGATCGATAGCATCTATGAGCAGACGCAAGACTTACTCGCTGAGTACCGTACTACTGTAGATGAAGCCGAAGTATTATCTGGCTACAACGATCACGTACAACGCATGGTTGATGACCAAAAAGCAAATATCGCTTCTTTACAACGTCAAATCGACGGTATTGATAAGATCAAGCAAGGTGTTGTTCCTTTAATGTACAAAATGATTGATACATTAGAGAAGTTCGTAGAATTAGACGTTCCAATGAACTTAGACGGTCGTTTAGAGCGTATCGCTGGTTTACGTGACGTAATGGCTGATTCAAACATCACTACTTCTGAACAGTTCCGTTTAGTTTTAGAAGCTTACGAAATTGAAGCGAACTACGGTACAGTATTTGATGCTTACCAAGGTGAATTAGATTTAGGTGATCGTAAAATCACTGCTGATTTCGTTCACATGGGTCGTGTAGCGTTGATCGCTCAATCACTTGATTACAAGCAAGCTTGGGTTTGGAACAACGGCACTCGTTCATGGGATGAGTTAGGTGAAGAGTACTTAAAGTCTATCACTGACACTATCCGTATGGCACGTAAGCAATTGCCAATGGATCTAACTAAGTTACCAGTATTCGCAGCAGGAGCACAATAATGAAAAAAGTGATTAATTTTGTATTACTTGCTGCTTCTTTATCAGCAGGTTTCGCCACATCAGCAAGTGCTAATGAATTAGATAAATTGTTAGAACAAGTTAAAGCTGATCGTATTTCAGAAGCTAAGCTTGATAAACAACGCGAAGCTGAATTCACTGCCGCTCGTGCAGACAAGCAAGCATTATTGAACAAAGCTAAAGCTGAGCTTAAAGCACAGCAAGATCGCAATGCTCGTTTAACGAAAGAATACGCAGAAAATGAAATTACTTTAGCGCAAAAAGAGCAAGAGCTTGATAACGCGCAAGGTACTTTAGGTGAAATGTTCGGTGTGAGCCGTTCAGCCGCTGCTGATGCATACGGTATGATTTCTACATCAATCGTTAGCGCACAATTCCCTGGTCGTGGTGATGCGTTAAACCGCATCGCTAACTCAAAAGAAATCCCAGGTCTACCTGATTTAGAAGAATTATGGTTTGCTCTTCAAACTGAAATGACCGAATCTGGTAAGATTGCTCAATTCCAAACTGAAGTAACTAGCCTTGACGGTACTAAGAGCCAAGAAACGGTTACTCGTATTGGTACATTTAACTTAGTTTCTGACAACGGTTACTTATTCTTCAATGATGAATTAAACCAAGTTCAACCACTAGCTAAGCAACCGGCTGGTTACATTTCTGGCACAGCATCTAGCTTCTTTAATACAACTAGTGGCTATGCTCCAGTTTACGTAGATCCATCGCGTGGTGCTATCTTAGCGTTAGAAACTCGTAAGCGTACGCTTATGGAATTCTACCATCAAGGTGCTGAAGTAGGTTACGGTATTACTGTACTACTAGTTATCGGTTTATTAATTGCTCTTGAGCGTGTATTAGTTCTTACAGCTGTTAGCTCTAAGATGAAAGCGCAACAAAAGAACATGGACAAGCCAAACAGCAACAACCCACTAGGTCGCTTATTACAAGTTTACCAAGAAAACAAAGGTGCTGATGCTGAAACGCTTGAACTAAAACTTGATGAAGCAATTTTACGTGAAACTCCTACAGTTGACCGTGGTATTAACATCATCAAAATGTTCGCAGCTATTGCCCCGTTAATGGGTCTATTAGGTACGGTTATTGGTATGATCATGACGTTCCAAACAATCACATTGTTTGGTACAGGTGACCCGAAAATCATGGCTGGTAACATCTCTCTTGCGCTAGTAACTACTGCACTTGGTCTAATCGCGGCATTACCGTTGATTCTTGTTCACAGTGTTGTTGCTGGTAAAGCGAAAGCGGTTCTTCACAAATTAGACGAGCAAGCTGCTGGTTTAATTGCTGCGATCGCAGAGAAGGAGTCTAAATAATGTTATTCCTGATAGAGCTTGTTGAATCTGTCAGGAGTTTTATTGCAACTGGCGGTAACGTTTTATACTTTGTCGCCGTTGCTCTCTTATTGATGTGGATCCTAATGGTTGAAAGATATTGGTTCCTAGCAGCAAACTACCCAAAAATGCGTGATGAAATCATCAAGCGTTGGGATGCTAGAACTGATACTACATCTTGGTATGCACATCGTATCAGAGATACATGGATCTCCGAAGCGACAGAATTACTAGAGCGTAATATGCTCACGATTAAAACCTTAGTGGCAATGTGTCCACTAATTGGATTGCTAGGTACAGTGACAGGTATGATTTCAGTATTCGAAACCATGGCTCAACAAGGTACAGGTAATCCGCGTCTAATGGCTTCTGGTATATCAATGGCAACAATTCCGACAATGGCGGGTATGGTTGCAGCATTATCAGGCGTGTTCTTCAGTACACGATTAGACGCTAAAGTTAAACTAGCAAAGGCTAAGCTTGTAGATAGCTTACCTCATCACTAGAGAGATATTCGAATGGCACGTAAACGTATTCGTGAAGAAGAAGAAGCAGCAATCGATATGACACCGATGCTTGACATCGTATTCATCATGCTGATCTTCTTTATCGTAACTACCTCTTTCGTTAAGGAAGCAGGTATTGAAGTGAACAAACCAAAAGCGGCTAACCAAACTAAACAGAAGTCTGCAAACATCTTTGTTGCTGTTAAAGACACTGGTGAAATTTGGCTAGATAAGCGTCGTGTTGATATTGAGCGTGTTGCAGCGAACATTGAAAAATTATTAGCAGAGCAACCGACTGACGTGGTAATCATCCAAGCTGACAAAGAAGCCAAACATGGCGTTGTTGTTAAAGTAATGGATGCTATCAAAGAAGCAGGAATTGACCGTATCTCTATCGCAGCTGCTAAGGGGTAATCTATGGTTCGCTTTTTAGTATCAATACTACTAGGCGCTGCAGTTACCTTTGGACTATTTTCGTTCATGGCTTTCTTGATCGCCAGTGGTGATAGATCACAGGAAGAACAGTTAGAAAATATCGTGGTGGAAGTTAATACTACGCCACCAAAGTCTGCAGCTGAGACGCGTCGTCGAGTTCCGCCTCCGCCGCCACCGCCGCCTAAGACGCCACCTAAGCCTCAAGCTCCAGAGCCTGAAGCGAATAATAACCAAGGTGGAATTCAGTTTAATATGCCAGGTGTTCAATTAGCTGGCGCAAATACTGGATTGTCTGCACCGGGTGCTGGTTTTGGTAGAGACGGTGAAGCAACACCAATTGTTCGAATTGAGCCTAAGTACCCAATTCAAGCAGCACGTGATGGTAAAGAAGGTTGGGTAAGACTTTCATTTACTATTAACGAAATTGGCGGTGTTGAAGACGTAGAAGTAATCGAAGCAGAACCTAAACGTATTTTCGATAAAGAAGCAAAACGCGCTTTACGCAAATGGAAATACAAGCCAAAAGTTGTTGATGGTAAACCTGTTAAACAACCTGGCCTTACGGTTCAACTTGACTTTAAAATGGATGGAGGTAAGTAATGTTTAAAAAACTTGCGACAGCTCTTGTAATCGCTTCGGCAGTTACAACAGTACAGTTACCTTTATCATTTGACGTTCAAGCAGCTGAAACTGCTAAACAAGAAAAGAAAAAGCGCCCAACACAATTAGTTGGTCCATCAGTGGGTAAGAAAGTACAAAAAGCATTTGAGCTTTACAGTGCTGACGATATTGATGGTGCGCTTGTTCTATTGTTAGAAATTGAAGCAAAAGGTTACGACCGAGCTTACGTTGATCGCTTTATCGCGGTTATGTATGCAACAAAAGGTGATAACGAAGAAAAGGCAATTAGCTATCTTAAACAAGCTATCGCGCCTGACATTTTAAATGAAGTTGATCACGGTGAATCAATCAAGTTACTTGCTGATTTGCAAATGCAAACCAAAAAGTATCAAGATGCTTTAAACAACTATAAAGCATGGATGGAGTTCACTGGTAATGAGGATGCTCAAACTTACGTTAAGATTGCGCAAGCTTATTACGAACTTGGTCAACTAGATAAAATGATCGCGCCTGCTGATAAAGCAATTGCGTTATTTGGTGATAAGCCAAACCAAAACCCTTACATTTTGAAATTGACTTCTTACTACGAACGTAAGATGTATAAAGATGGTGTAAGCGTGCTTGAAACCGTATTGCAATTATTCCCAGAGAATAAGCAATGGTGGACGCAATTGGGTATGTTCTATTTACTAGTAGAAGACTACCCAAAAGCGCTAAGCACATTGGATATGGCATATAAGCAAGGATACTTAGTAAAAGAATCAGAGCTAAAAACGTTAGCTAGCTTATATCAATCAAATGGCGTGCCGTTTAAAGCAGCTAAATTGTTAGAGAAGCATATCGCATCTGGTGAAATCAAACGTGATGATCAGACGTTATCTACTTTAGCTAATGCTTTCCATGCCGCGCAAAATATTGCCGAAGCAGCAAACTATTACGGTGAAGTAGCTAAGTTAACTAATGAAGCACAACACTACCGTAAGCAAGGTATGCTATTGAAGCAAGACGAGCAATTTAAGAAAGCAATTGTTGCGTTTAATAAAGCGTTAGAACGAGGTGTGAGTAATGATGGTCGAGTTTATATGAGCTTGGCAGAGTCGCATTTCTACCTTGGTCAGTATAAGCAAGCTCATGTCGAAATTGAGCGAGCGATGAAAGACCCTAAATCTCGTAAAGCAGCGAGAAGTTGGAAGTCGTTCATTGAAGATACTGCGCGACGTAAAAACGTGGCAATCTAATCAAGTTGTTACTGAAAAAAACCAGCCTATTGGCTGGTTTTTTTATATCAAAATTTACAAAAATCTAAGCTGTTTTTCAGACCTTTTCAGCCTTTAACATTGAAGACTTAAGCACTTCTAGAATTTCATCTTTAGTTGTCAGGCGTTTTATAGCAACAAAAAGCGTACCAGCTTCAGGGTACATATATTTTATGTACCGTAGCCATTGTTTAAGCCTACTTGAAAAATAATAGGGACTACTATCGCTAGTATCTGACGTTAGCCATCGGTTTATAACCATGCATACTTGCAGCCATGAATAAGGCGCTTCATTATACTTAATGATATTGGCTAAGTTTGGGGTTGCTAAAGCCCCTCGACCTAACATTAAGTGCTCAGTGGTTGCTTGTTCTTTACATTGTATGGCCTGAGCTCTATTCCATATTTCACCATTAGCAATAATCGGCATAGTCAATTGAGATTTTATGTCAGCAATATATTGCCAGTAAGCCGGTGGGTTGTATCCTTGCCGTTTGGTTCTGGCATGGATGGTTAACATATCTGGCTTTGACTCAGCTATCGCTTGAGTGATCTCAGTTAATAAGCTGACATCGTCGTACCCTAATCGTATTTTGACCGATAGTGGTTGATTTAAACCTGTTAATGCCGCTTTTGTCGTCGAAATAATTTTATAGAGTTGCTCTGGCTCTTGTAGTAGTACTGCGCCGCCTTTGCTTTTATTTACTGTTTTTGCAGGGCAGCCGAAATTTAGATCAATGCCTTTGCTGCCAAGTTCGGTGGCTATTATCGCGTTCTCTGCAAGCCACTCTGGATGTTGGCCTAGTAACTGAACACGAACAGGTGTACCTGATGAGGTTACGCTGCCTTGCTTAAGCTCAGGAGCTATTTTATAAAACAAATGCTTAGGTACCTTTGTTTGGCTTACCCTGACAAATTCAGTAATACATAAATCATAATGATTGATCTGAGTTAACAAGTCCCGCATAGGGTAATCGACTACACCTTCCATAGGTGCAAGTAAAATCTGGCTTTTATTCAAAAATATATCTATAAATTAACAAGCGAATACCTTATTTTACGTGAATAGCGTTAACTAAAAAATAACTACCTATTAGGTATTAATTTGAAATTATTTGCTAACACATTAGGTCTAGTTTAAAAGGCTTATATTTAAATAAGCACCAAAGAAAATTAATATGAAGGAAAACATGATGAGCGTAATTAAAAAACCGATGATGTCATTACTTTTAGTGGCTTTTTCAGTAACGATGTTAGCAGCTATGCCGGCAAAAGCAGAAACTAATCCTTTTGCTGTAGCCGATGTTGTTAGTGTGTCAGTTGATGCTAAAGGCGATAAGTGTGGCGAAGGAAAAGCCAAGGACAAAGGTAAGTGTGGCGAAGGCAAATGTGGTGAAGGAAAAGCCATGGCCAAAGGCAAGTGCGGCGAAGGTAAATGTGGTGAAGGAAAAGCTAAGGCCAAAGGTAAATGCGGCGAAGGCAAATGTGGTGAAGGAAAAGCCATGGCCAAAGGCAAGTGTGGCGAAGGTAAATGCGGTGAAGGAAAAGCTAAAGCTAAAGGCAAGTGTGGCGAAGGAAAAGCTAAGGCCAAAGGCAAATGCGGCGAAGGAAAGAAAAAATCAGCTGATAAATGTGGCGGCTAAGCTAAAAAATGAGCAAGCTTAAAAAGCTGGGTTTACCCAGCTTTTTGTCTATTTAATCGCTGGTATTCTCATTGATTCTGGCTAATAAAGTTTGATCTAGATCAAAATTTACTGGGCATATCTTACTCAATACTCTATAATGCGCCGCAAATTAATTAGTGTAGGAAGTATAAGATGTCTCACAATGAAAATTTCAAAGATAGCGCGTCAAAGCGTCATTTATTCTTAGCCGCATTGGCACTAGTTGCTATGCCGTTATTACCTATGTTAATGGGTTGGTACACTTACTTAGCGTAAGATAATTATGAATATTTTAGTGGTTGATGATAAGCAAAATGTGCTTTCCCACCTAGCAGAAATTCTTTCGGCAAATGGTGGCAACATCACCGAGGCAACGAATGGTCTTGATGGTTATGAAAAATATCAAAAAGGCACTTTTGATCTGCTTATTATCGACCACCTTATGCCGCTAATGAATGGCATACAATTACTAAAAAATATAAAACAACATGAAAATGACGCAACACCTATCATTTTTATGACGACTCAAGGTAAGTCAACATTACCTGAACTTATCGAACAGTCGCTTTGTGACTGGATTATTGATAAGCCAATTGATGACAATGAGATTATTTCTCTTGTTAATCAACTCCAAAACACAAATAGTCGCTTAGCCTCTCTATAAAATCGAGACAATTTCATTTATTCTTAGGCAATTGTTTTAAGAACTAAGTGTAAATATGACTGACTCAGATATTGCGCTACTAAAAAGCGCTGTTCATACCATCGAAGATTACCCAAAACCTGGCATATTATTTCGTGATGTCACTGGCATATTAGAAAATAATGCAGCGTTTGCGTTAACCATAGAAGCATTAAAGAAAAAATTTAGTAATCAAGGCTTTACCAAAATCGTTGGCACTGAAGCTCGAGGTTTTTTATTTGGTGCACCGTTAGCGTTAGCACTTGGTGTTGGCTTTGTTCCCGTGCGTAAACCTGGGAAGTTACCAAGAGATACTTTTTCACAAGATTACGAGCTTGAGTATGGGACAGATACGTTGGAAATTCACAAAGATGCCTTGGTTTCCGGGGATAAAGTCTTAATTGTTGACGACTTGTTAGCAACTGGCGGTACGATTGAAGCAACGTTAAAGCTGATTGAGCGAGTTGGTGCCGAAGCGACTGATGCTGCGTTTGTTATTTCACTACCCGATTTAGGCGGTGAAGCTAAGCTTAAAGCATTAGGGTTAGCTGTTACTACATTAATTGAATATGAAGGTGAATAACACAGCATGAGTTATCAAGTGTTGGCGCGGAAATGGCGTCCTAAAACATTTAATGAGTTAATGGGGCAGGAACACGTTGTATCTGTGCTTGTTAATGCCATTACGCAGCAACGCTTGCACCATGCTTACTTGTTTACTGGTACTCGCGGTGTAGGTAAAACGACAATTGCGAGAATATTTGCCAAAAGTTTAAATTGTGAGCAAGGGATTAGCGCTGAACCGTGCGGTCAATGTGACGTATGCCAAGATATTGATCAGGGGCGTTTTGTTGATTTATTGGAAATTGACGCAGCATCACGGACTAAAGTGGATGATACTCGAGAAATTCTTGATAATGTGCAGTACGCGCCAACACGTGGGCGATATAAGGTTTATCTAATAGATGAAGTGCATATGCTCTCTAGAAGTAGCTTTAATGCACTGTTAAAAACATTAGAAGAGCCACCAGCTCATGTAAAATTTATTCTGGCAACTACCGATCCTCAAAAGTTACCTATCACTGTACTTTCTCGTTGTCTTCAATTTCATCTTAAAGCGTTATCTGTCGCTCAAATAGCACAGCAATTAACAAAAATTTTAGCTGAAGAAAAAGTTACTTTTGAAGACGAAAGTATCAACATGCTGGCTAAAGCAGCTCGCGGTAGTATGCGAGATTCATTGAGCTTAACAGATCAGGCAATTGCTCAGGGGCAAGGACATATTAGCGTCGCTAACCTACAGCAAATGTTAGGTGGTGTTGATCAACATTGGGCATATAAAATTTTGATCTTACTTTTAAAGCAAGACTCCAATGGTTTAATGGAATTATCCAAAGAAATTGCCTCTTATGCCCCAAGTTATCAGCGTTTGTATGCCGAGCTTATTCAGTTATTACATCACGTTGCCTTATATCAAATTGTCCAAAATCACTTTGATTTGTCGCCTGAACATGCAAAGTTAACCGAAAAGTTTAGCCAAGCTATGTCAGCTGACGAAGTACAACTGTATTATCAATTAGCATTAAATGGCCGTAAGGATTTACCTTATGTCGGTGACGAGCAGGCGGCATTTGATATGACCTTGTTAAGGCTTTTGGCGTTTAAACCTGCTCAAAAGCCAGCTAAACAAGAGGTTGTTAGTTCAACTAGCGAACAATTATTTGAAGTTGACTTTAGTGACATAGCGTTGGCTGACTCACAAGTGACTTCGCCAGAGGTCGCCGAGGTAAAACTTCCACAATCTGAACTCGCTGCAGCGAAAAAAGATTTAACTGCCAGAGAAATTGAAAGTTCTGCGGTCGGTCAGGTTGATGCCGAAATTGACGAAAATACTGCTAACACAGATTGTAAAGGTTTTGAGTCGCAATTAAATGATGAAATGTTAGCGATTGAACAAGCAGCTGCTACCCAGTTCGTTCAGCAATCTACTGATCTAATTGATGAAAGTAGCACTGAAGCGTTAAGTGCTGTTGAACAAGGTGAGGATGTAAAACCAAGCACGGAGTTTCATTCTGATCATTTGGCTGAACAGCCTGCGGAAATGTCAGTTGATAAAAAGCCGAGTATAAGTGCGGCTGAAGATAATAAAAACGCTGCCACAACTGAACCAGACAACACCAATCATTTTGTGCCAAATACCAATATCCTTGATGTCGATGGTACGAGTAGTGAGGCCAGTACTTCAGCAAGTGCTAACGTAATTAGCTCCCCTGTAGAGTCAGCACTTGCGACACGTAATATGCTAAGAAGCCGCAAGAAAAAGCTGGAGAGTGCTGGAAAAAAGTCTAATGACGCAGAAGAGCGTCAACAAGTTAAAGCTGTTCAAGTTATTCCAGACGTACCAGCTATTGAAACCTTGCCTGAGCAAGGATTCTCGCCAGATGCGATTGATCCAGCCGTAATCAAAAAAGCCAATCAGGTTGATAAATGGGCGAATATGATTGATACCATGGCACTGAATGGTCGATTAAGAGTACTCGCGCAACATGCTATTATTGATCAGCAATCAACCGGTGAGCATTTAATTTTATTGCTCAATCAGTCTGCCAAACATTTAAAAACCGAAGTGGCAATGGAGCAGCTGCAAGCTTTTGTTGGCGAGTATTTCAATCAACCTGTGACTGTAGAGGTCAAGATTGTTGAACAAACAGCAGCAGATCCGATAAAAATACAAGGGCAAATTAACGAAAAACGTTATGAATACGCCAAAACAGTATTATCAGAAGATCCTGTAGTACAGTCGCTTCAGCAAATTTTTCAAGCGGAATTAGACGAATCTAGCATAATTGCTCGTTAGAGCACTTGAATTGTCAGTTGATTACGACTATCTTTGCGACAACTAGTTTTTGGAGAGTTATTATGATGAAAGGCGGTATGGGCAACTTAATGAAGCAAGCCCAACAAATGCAAGCAAAAATGCAAAAAGCACAAGAAGAATTAGCCAATATGGAAGTAGTTGGTGAGTCTGGTGCTGGTATGGTGAAAGTAACAATGACAGGCTCTCACAGTGTACGTCGTGTGGAAATTGATGAAAGCTTAATGGAAGACGACAAAGATATGATTGAAGATCTTGTTGCCGCAGCGTTCAATGATGCAGTAAGACGTGTTGAAGAAGCAAACAAAGAAAAAATGGGCGCACTAACAGGCGGTATGCAAATGCCTCCAGGTTTTAAAATGCCGTTTTAAATATTTAACTATTATTTTCCATGAAGTTAGCAGTTATTTTTGACAGTATTTATTAATTGGAAATAATATGGAAATTTTTGAACAAAGCTCAAGTGAATTACTTGAGCTTTTTAATTTGTGGGAAATTTTATATTTAAATCTTTAGTCAGTTGAAGAATATAATTTGGATTTTCGTTTTCAATCCATTTTGCATAAATTTTTTGAATTAACCCCCAGTTTGAGTGCCCCATTTGTTTTGCTAACCAAGCATGATTAGCACCTATCATTAACATTTGAGAAGCATAGGTATGCCTAAGCTGATATGGTGGGCGATATTCAAGCCCTGCTTCTTTTAGCCAACGAAACCATTGTTTAGGAGCCGTAGTTAGTTCTGGTCTTTTATAAGGCTCACCTCCGCGACTTAAAAATACACGACGACGTTTGACCCGTTCTATTTTGTGATTTTTATAAAATACAGTTTCTTCTCTTAATTCATTATTAAATGAATCGTTCATTTGTTCCCTGAAAATACTGATTACCTCAGGAAGTAATTCAACTTTTCTATGACCAGCTTCCGTTTTCGGTGGCTTAAGTTTACCTTGACGGTCAATATTATATTTAATACGCAAGTAACCTTTTTCTAAATTTACATCTTCCCAAGATAGCGCTTTTAATTCACCAGGCCTTAAACCTGTCCATGCTAAAATAAAAATCATTCTTTTCGTTTGGCTGATATGTACAGTATTTAGTAACTTGTTTAATTCCCGTTGCGTGAATGGGAGAATACATTCATCTTCCAAATTGATATCTTTAACAAGCTTTTTTACTTTTAAAAAAGGATCAGAAGTTATGACTTGATCATATAGGGCTTCATAAAAAATTTGCCTAAAAGTTTGAGAATATTCAATTACAGTTGATGCTGATCTAGTTTTTAGTGAATCAGATCTAATTTGATTTAATACTCTGTGGTCTATTGTACGAATGTCCTTATCGTATAATTTATAATGTTTTAACCAGTTATGATATTGGAGAAAAAGAACTGGACACGATGCCTGATTGTGTAGTGCGTCATGTGGTCAACGGCGGCACCTTTAACATCGAACCAAACGGTGTTGGCATGTTTGCCATTGAAAAAGAACTCGATGCTACCTTTGCAAATGGCTCAGTGAGCTTTATTGAATTAAAGCACAGTATTCGTTTTGGTGTGCCTAATGTTAGTGAGCTATTTTTGAGAACGCAGCAAGAGTTTGAGGCAGCGATTACTCAAGATAAATTATGTGTAGTCGATGGTAAGGATTTATAGCCCACACTATCGATTATCCACAAAAGGCAGCTATACCACTAGGTGCCCGTTCAACACGCTAAATGATTGTATCTTTTGGTCAGTACTTGAATCACAGAGGGTGAGGGCGATATGAAACCTTATTGTTATCGTGCATTTGATTTTAGAAATCGTTTTGAGGCGCCTTTTTCAACCGTTTTAGCCGCACTTAACGCTATCTACTCAGATGAAGCTTACCTACCTGAAATAGAAAGTTACATCGTGGCTTATTATGAAGATGGCCGGCAGTTACAGGTACCAGATTCATTTCATATAATTCGAAAACCACGTTTTGCGAACACTGATGAGGCGGCTAAGTGGCTTTTACAACGAAATACGATGATAGATGACAACGCTGAAGTTGATTATCGAGGATTAGCGTTTGGTATTGCGGTAGCCAATTATCAAGATCCGCTGGACAAACAAATTGATGATGCAATGTCATTTTTTGATGCTGAACTTGATAGAGAGACGCCATTAATAGAAATAGCTAAAAGCATCGAAAAATGGTTAACGAATTATTGCACAGTCTTAAAATAGCAACCTGACATCTAAATATAGCGACTAATATTTAGACTTATTTGAATGTTATCCTGCTAACTTTGGTTGTGTTTTCATATGTAGAAAAATCTCGGCTAATTGTTGTTGATTAATGTTTTGATCAATCATTGGATATAATATGTTTTCTTCTTTCATATTATGGCTTGAAAGTAAGGTTTCTAGCTCTAAAATTTCCGGTAAATCCTGAGGTGTAGTGTCGTTAAGTCTATGTTCTATGTCATTTAATAAACGTTTGATAACCATATGTTCGGAGCACATAACATTTGTTGGCCCTTTACTCATAGGGGCTAATTTTTCGATTAGCGGAAATAAAATATTTTCCTCCTGATCAATGTGCTTTATTAGGTCATTTTTAAATACAGTAAAAAATTTACTACTTTGAGCTTTGTCTAAAAGTAGCCATGATTTAAAAGCAGCAAATAGATAGTCGAGGCGCTTATGATCAGTAGAAAAAAATTGATTGATTAATGACATTAACTTTTCCAAATTTTGAACTAAATGTTGATTAAAGGTAACGATTTAGATTTAAGAATTCCATTGTGCTAGTGGGGTAGTTGATAACCCAATAGTGGTACTAACAAATGGGCATTTTAGTTGTTCTTGGCTTTGATAAAATGTCAAAACAATATAGTTATTTAGGTACTAATAATGAGTAAAATTTACAAAGAATTGTTAGATATGGCAAATAATCAGACTGAGCCACAAAGGTTGTTATTTTTATTTGCTCAACCGGAAGGAAATAACCCTAAGAAAAGTAAAAAGCACCAAAAGGGGCATTTAGAACCTGTAATGTGCGTTGATAAATTACCTGCTGAGGTTGAAAGTTTTGAAAAATTAGTAGCTGAAGCGGATAGTATCGAAAAAAACTGGCAGTTTGTATTTATTTCAGGATTAAGTGGTCAAAATAATCAAGCACCAACGCCAGAAGAAGCGGAACCTTATTTAAATAGAATGACAAGCGATTTAATGACAGGACAAAACATAGCGAGATATCTAGTACTAGATAGAGAGGGGAAACCCATTGAAATGATGGTTAATTGATGAAGTTACCGAGTATCGTTGCATCACTTTGGCTTGTTCTTTTAACATTTCCAGTATTAGGAGAACCCTTATCTGTTGCCGTTGCTAGTAATTTTTATGCTAGTGCGGTGAAATTGGCAGATGGATTTGAGCAACAGACTGGTCATCAAATAAAAATTGTTACTGGCTCTAGCGGGGTGTTGTATGCCCAAATAATAAAAGGGGCGCCGTTTGATGTTTTTTTGTCAGCAGATAAGCAAAGACCTGTATTACTATTTGAACAAGACAGAGCGAGTAAAAGTCGAGCTTATGTTCTCGGAAAACTTGCTTTGTGGCTTCCAAATGAGCCGCGCGTTTTCGGCGGTAGTGAGCGCCACTTTAATGGGAATGTTTTACTTAAATATCAAGGCAAGCTTGCTATTGCTAATGCAAAGTTAGCGCCTTATGGCAAAGCAGCAGAGCAGGTGTTAGATGCATTATCACTAAAAGATACATTTGTTGATCGTATCATCACTGGGAATAATGTTAATCAAACCTTTCATTATGTCGACTCAAACAATATTAACGCAGGCTTTGTTCCTGAATCGTTACTTATTTTAGCTGCACAGAAAGCGAGTAACAAAATAGTAAATAAATATCAGAAATTTTGGTCCGTACCTGAGCACTTGCATCAACCGATAGAACAACATGTTGTCGTATTGAAACGTAGCAAGCAACCGATATTAGCTAGGCAATTTGTTGACTTTTTATTGTCAATGCCAACACAAAAAAAATTGATGAACTGGGGGTATTTAAGTCCTATTAATAAGCAACCAAATTTAAAATAGAACCATTCTTACCATTAACTACCTTTAAAAAGTGCAATCACTACAACTAGCATTAACACCCAAGCCCCACAGAGCATTAGCCAAAACCATACCTTATTCTGTTCTTCTTTAGCTTCTGGCACATCCAGTAAAAAAACAGGGTTAGGCTGAGTTAAATCATTTAAAAAGGAATCCAGCGTTAAATAGCGTTTTTCTGGCGATATTTGTACGCCTTTTTCTAATGCTCGATCGAACCAAATAGGAATGACGGGATTGTAGTAACTGGCGCAAATATAACGCAGTCTGTCGTAATCAAATGCCGTTCGGCATTCTTCTACGGCATCTCCGTAGGGCAATTTACCAGTAAACATTTCATAAGTGATGGTGGCAAGTGCGTATAAGTCACCTTGAATGCCAGTATTTTTTCCGAGCAAATATTGAGGATCGGAATAGGTTGCGGTGCCGAGTGCACCATCATGTTCAATGGGATTAAATAGCTCTGCAGTACCGGCAACAAAGGTTGAACCAAAATCGACAATTTTGATGGCTAATTTATCGTTAATCATGATATTAGCGGGTTTTAAATCTTGGTGAATGGTTTCTTTATCATGAAAACCAGCAAGGCCTTGAGCTATTTGTTTAACAATATTAATCGCAACTTTAGGCTGGGGCAGCGCATTGTGTTGCATCCACTTATCAAGACCAATGCCGTCAACATACTCCATCAAATAATATAAGCAAGTGCGCGGCCTTGTTTGCTCAAGTACTTTTACTATTTTATCGTTGTTTAATCGCTTACCAATCCATTCTTCCTGAATAAAGCGATCAATATAATGAATATCGTCAGTAAAATTTAGTGACGGAGTTTTCATAACAACTTGTTCGCCAGAGCTGGCATCGCGCACTAAATAAAGCTGCGAGCGACTACTGGCGAATAGCTCCTTTTCAACAACAAAACCATCAAGCTTCATGCCCGGCTCTAATGGTGGTGGAAAGGGCAGCCGAGTTAGTTTGGTATTAAAGTCATCGAGGCTTTCGTTGGCGATACTATTAATTTGAGCGACTACACACGAGAGGTTGTCGTCACTGCCGTTGTTTAATGCTAGCTCAACGAGTTGCTGGGCTTTTCCCTGTTGTGAGCTTGCGCTTGATAACAAAGCGATTAACGCTTGTTCATCAACAAATTCATGAACACCATCAGAGGTCAGAACAAGTTGATCATTAGGCTCTAAGGCTATTTTTCCATAATCAACGTGCAGGTTGTTGTCCATGCCCAGCGCGCGGGTTAAATAGCTTTTACCTTCAGCGATAAAGGCACAATGATCACGAGTTAACTGCTTTAATTCCCCTTGCCTTAATAAATAGATTCGGCTGTCGCCAATATGGAAAAAATGTGCGGTTTGTGATTTAAATACCAGCCCAACAAACGTACAAAGATAGCCTTTTTGTTCAGAGCTAAATTCATGGCTTTTTTTGTAAAGCGATAGATTAGTGGCCGACAGTACTTTTTCTCCACAATGGGCGACAGACCAAGTGTCAGGCGATAAATAATAGTCTTCAATAAAGCGATCTACCGCAGTTGAGCTAGCTTGTTGACCAGCTTCAGCGGTGCTGACACCATCAGCCAGTGCACAGCAAATGCCTTTGCTCGATTTTTTGGCTGGCTCTAATGGAATATGAACGGCAACGGCATCTTCATTAACCGGTTTAATCCCCGCCAATGTATAACTGCCGATGGTTGCACTTAATTGACTAGAAATATCATTCATCAGTGTCTTTATTACTCTGTATGTATAATTTTTACTGCATTAATTGAAAAGCCCAAAAGCGAGTTAATATGGCGCCAATACTCATTTCAATATTAACTCGCTTATTTTGGGGGTACTTGATATTAACTTACATCAATCATGTGAACAGAGCCATCTTCCATAACTTCAGCTATTTGGCCGCGCGGCTCATCTAAGCACATCGCAAAGAAGAATATTACTAATGCTGAAGCGCCAATCACCATAAAGAACGTGCTGTAATCAACGAACGATAACACGGTTAAATAAGTAACCGCACCAACATTACCATAGGCACCAGCCATACCAGCAATTTGCCCGGTCATTCTGCGCTTAACTAAAGGAACGATGGCAAATACCGCACCTTCACCTGCCTGCACGAAGAAAGAGCAGCACATAGTGGCAATTACCGCTAATGGAATATACCAAGCGCCAGTGATTTGGCTAAGCACAAAGTAGCCAATTGCTAAGCCGCCAATCAATAACATCAGGGTTTTACGGCGGCCAATAGTGTCTGATAAATGGCCACCTGTTGGGCGAGCGACTAAGTTCATAAAGGCAAAACCTGAGGCAAGTAGGCCAGCTTTCACTGGATCGAGCCCTTCAAAAGTTTCCAAGAAAAATAGTGGCAGCATTGAAACTACCGCAAGCTCAGAACCAAAAGTGACAAAGTATGAAATATCTAAGATGGCAACATTTTTAAAGTTGTATTTTTCCAGCTCAGGTACGCCTTTCGTTAAATTTTCTTTATTGACTGACCAAATTTGACTGAACTGAATTAGCATAAGTACCGCAAGTATTACCCAAGCAATGTACATGGTTTGCTCAGAGAATAGGGTGACGCCAGCAGGTGATAGTTTCCAAGCCAATACGCCAAGTGCAAGGTACATAGGTATATTCATTGCTAAGTAGAAAATAAAATCTTTCCAGCTGGTCACTTCCAAGCCACCTGCTTTTTTCGGTTTGAAATAAGTAGAGCCTTTTGGCGTGTTTCGCGCTTGAGAGTAGTAAAAGATACTATAGAGGCCAATTAAAATACCTGTGCTACCAATAGCGTAACGCCAGCCATCTTCACCGCCAAATATTAAGGCTAAGGTTGGTAATGTCATCGCTGCGGCAGCAGAGCCAAAGTTACCCCAGCCACCGTAAATACCTTCAGCAACACCGACTTGTTTGGCTGGAAACCATTCTCCTACCATACGAATGCCAATAACAAAACCGGCTCCGGTAAAACCAAGTAGAAAACGGAATAGTGCTAGGCGCTCATAACTGTCGGCAAAGGCAAAGCCTAAGCAAGTAAATGCCGAAATAAACAATAGGCAACTGTAGGTTATTCGAGGCCCGTATTTATCAACCAGCATGCCGATAACAATTCGCGCCGGAATAGTTAATGCAACATTTAAGATCATTAGGGCTTTTATTTGCGGCGTAGTTAAATCAAAAGCTTCTTTGATAAAAGCCAGCATAGGTGCGTGGCTAAACCACACCACAAAAGTAAGGAAGAATGCAAACCAAGTGATATGCAATGTTTTAATTTTTGGGTCGCCAAAATTTAGCAACCGCATTTTTCCATCAGCTTCAGACATATTACGTCTCCCATAAGTGTTATTTAGCAGTGCCATTTTTTGGCCTGCTGACTTTGTTCTCATGGGGTTATCATTCACTTTTGTACAAAGAAAATATTGACTTAAATCAAGTTTCATCATGGCAACTCTAAAGCGGAAATCACGGGCTACCTACTAGGTGTAAGGAAGAACTTTTCGGGGCTGCCTGAAAAATGGCGGCCAACTACCCAAATGGTGGTAGTACTTAAAAATTAAAGAATACGAGAGGAAACTAAGAGGTATTGCAATTTTATGGTTTGTCTTGAAAGATAGCTTGGTATTACTTGTTATCAATTAATGAAAACTTACGCAATTATGCAAACCCATCACAGTAAAGCCAACATAGCCTTAATTTTAGCCACACTTACGTTTGCGGCTAATTTTTCGGTTTGGGTGTTGTACGCGGTATTAGGTATTCAATTAAAAGCAGAGTTGGCATTATCAGCAACTGAATTTGGTTTGTTACTTGCTGCGCCTATGTTTACCGGCGCTATTCTTCGTTTGCCTGTTGGCTTCTTAGTGGAAAAATACTCGGCTAAAAAAGTATTTTTGTTGCAAATGGGCATTATTATTCCACCGCTTATTCTGCTGAAATCAGCAAGCAGCTATGCAGATTATTTAATTATAGGTGCGTTAATTGGCGTTTCAGGGGTTTCGTTCACTATCGGTATTCGCTATGTGGTTGACTGGTTTGAATCGAAACATCAAGGCACTGCCATGGGCGTGTTCGGCGCCGGTAATGCTGGGGCGGCAATTACTTTAATAATTACGCCTTATATAATTGAACATATCGGTATTGGTATGATCGGCCCGCTGTACGCGGGAGGCATGTTATTTATTATCTTATTGTTTGCCTTTGTTGCCCCAGAAACGCCTAAATATTTAAAAGCCGTTAAACCGATTGACTGGCAAGCACATATCAAACCGCTTACCGAGCTTAAAGTTTGGCTTTTTGGCCTGTATTACTTCTTTGTTTTTGGTTGTTTTTTAGCGTTAACCTTATGGTTACCCCAATACTATGTGGTGGCCTATGATCTGAATTTACAGCAGGCGATGGCACTGACTTTGTTATTTGTTGCTAGTTCAAGTTTAGTTCGAGCCGCAGGCGGTTGGTTTGCTGATCGATACGGCGCGCAAAAGGTAAACTGGGGCGTATTCTGGGTTTGTCTGGTTTGCTTGTTTTTCTTGAGTTATCCGCCAACTACTATGGTTATTCAGGGCGTAGAAAAAAACGTCAATATACATATTGAGATCAATGTTTGGGTATTTACCTTTTTAATTTTTACCATAGGTATTGCCCAAGGGTTTGGCCGTGCCAGCGTTTATAAAGCAATTTATCAACATTACCCTAAACAAATGGGTAGTGTTGGTGGCGCGGTTGCTATGGTTGGTGCTTTTGGCGGTTGTATTTTACCTATTTTATTTGGTCTGTCAGTTGATTTTATTGGCGTTTATACCGCCTGTTTTATGTTGCTATATGGCGTGCTTGCCGCCTGCATGTTATTGACTTATTACGCAAATCAGCAAGAGCAGTACCGTCAGCGTGTCGAACACGCCATTGAGACCAATTTTTTAGAACGCGATTGAGATAGTATTCATGTTAAATATTACTGATGTAGCACAAGAGCAAAAAATCCCAGCATTCTTTCGTTTAGGGTTTCGTCCTTTTTTCCTTTCCGCTGCGATATTTTCGTTGGTGGCCTTACTAACTTGGATTGGCTTTTTAGTGTATCAAGTTGATTTATCACCTTATGGTGGCAGCTATTGGTGGCATGGCCATGAAATGATTTTTGGATTTGTGGTGCCAATTATTGTTGGCTTCTTGTTAACTGCGGTACAAACTTGGACTGGTGTTTCAGGCGTCAGAGGCATAAAGCTAGCCGTGTTATTTGCGATTTGGCTAGCTGCGCGCTTTACATTGTTATTAAATCCTGACTGGTTGCCACAAGTCGTCATTGCTGTTATTGATTGGTTATTTTTACCGGTTTCTGCATTTATGTTGGCATGGCCGATTGTCAAAGTAAGACAGTGGCGTAATTTGTTTTTTGTGCCAGTATTACTGGCATTGGCATTGATGAATTTACTGAGTCATTTAGCCGTTTTATCAGTTATTTCCTATCCAGTTGCTATTCAGCACGCTAACTATGGCGCCATTATGCTAATTACTATGGTAATGATAGTGATGGGCGGGCGAGTGATTCCTTTTTTTACTGCCAATGCTACCAAGATTCCACGAAAACCAGCGCTGGCATGGCTTGAGCTACTGACCTTAGTCAGTGCATGGCTGGTAACGCTGATGTTTATATTAGGGGTAAATTTTATTACCAGCTTAGAACTGTCTGTTGGTTTGCTGGCAATATTCGCCGGTGGTGCAAACTTACTACGCTGCAGCCGTTGGCGCTTTTTCTCGACCTTATCTAATTCCTTGCTTTGGTCGTTACATGTCGCTTACTTATTTATCCCAATTAGCTTTATTTTACTTGGCTTACATCTGGCGTTTGGCTTTTTATCGTTAAGTACAGTGCTACATGGCTTGACGGTTGGCGCAATGGCTAACCTGATTTTAGCTATGATCGCCCGAGTATCCCTTGGTCATACTGGACGCAAGCTTGAAGTAAATCCAGCGATTTCATTGGCCTTTTTGTTAATCGCTATTGGTGCGATAGTTCGCTTGGTTGGTACTGGTTTTTTTGCTCAGTACAGCACCATTATTTGGCAATTTACCGCAGCAATGTGGCTAATTGCGTTTGGTATTTTTTGTTGGGTATACTGGCCAGTGCTAACACAGCCACGTGTGGATGGTAGACCGGGTTAATTAAAGCTGAGTGATTACCCTGACTATAGATATGATTGACTATAAGACATTATAAGGTACTGCACACAGGACATTCATTTAACTTAGGTAATGTAAAAGTTTGAATGTTCATATCAAAGGCATCAATCATTAATAGTTTGCCAGCAAGTGGTTGCCCAATATTAGCCAGTAATTTAATTGCTTCAATTGCTTGCATTGAACCTATCATACCTACTAGCGGTGACAGCACGCCTGCTTCAACACAGCTGAGCGATTGTTCACCAAATTGTTGACTAAAACAGTGGTAGCAAGGGCTTGTCGGCTGCATATCAAATACCGATACTTGTCCTTCCATTCTAATAGCGGCACCGCTAACTAAAGGTATTTGGTGGTCAAAACAGTATTGATTTATCTCATTACGGGTTCGTTTGTTATCACAGCAATCAAGGACTAAATGATGTTGCTTGATTTCTTTCGCAAGCGCTTGGCCTGATAATCGTTGCTCTATGGTATTAATCTTAACTTCACTATTAATCTGGCTAAGGGTATATTTTGCTGATTGACATTTATTGATGCCGATATCTTGTTCACCGTGCAGTACTTGACGTTGAAGATTGGTTCTATCAACAGCATCATCATCAACCAAGGTAAATTCACCAATGCCAGATGCCACTAAATACTGACTGACAGCACAACCTAAACCACCAACGCCAATAATCAACACCTTGCTATTCCACAGCTTTTCTTGTCCATCAATATCCATGCTTTTTAACATAATATGGCGGCTGTAACGCATCAATTGTGATCGGGTTAACTCTTTTGGCTGAGTAGACAACATAATAATCCCATTAATATTCCAGCAAAATGCCACTATAAACTATTTGGTTTAGTCATCAATTTCACATTAGGAATAAGTCTATACTCCTAAGTAGGTAATGCCTTTAAAACTTCGAGGTAGCACTGCAATAAACATGATTTACATCAAGGTTTTCATCGGCTAACCGCGTATTGTATGAGAAATAATATAGTGAGCTTGAAGGGTAATACTAATTGAGCTGACAACATAAATGCTCTAATGGGAGATAACATGAAAACCTCAAAAATTTTAACCGCTAAAGTAAGTTTAATTACAATTGCCACCGTGTTGGCGTTTCCATCTCAGGCTAGTTTTCTAGAAAACGTCGCTACGGCGATAACTGATTCTAAGACTAATGTTAACCTGCGATACCGATTAGAAAGTGTTGATGAAGACAATAAAAGCGAAGATGCCTTAGCTTCAACACTTAAAAGCCGTTTAACTTGGCAAACCGCAACCGTTAATAATGTTACGGTGCAAGTTGAAGTAGATAATGTTACGGCAATCGCTGTTGATGATTACAACTCAACCACCAATGGTAAAACCCAATACCCAGTTGTTGCCGATCCAGAAGGTACCGATCTTAATCAGGTCAATATTAAATACAGCGCTGATAACCTTACCATTATTGGCGGTCGCCAACGTATTAATCATAATAATCAACGTTTTGTTGGTGGTGTTGCATGGCGTCAAAATGAACAAACCTTTGATGCAGCGCGCGTTATTTATAAAGCATCAGATGCTTTTTCATTTGATTACAGTTATGTCGCTAATATTAATCGTATTTTTGGTCCAAATGATGGCGCACAACCAGCGGATTGGCATGGCAACTTTCACTTTGCCAATGCTAAATGGGCGGTGAATAGCGATCACAAATTAGCTGTATTTGGTTATTTGTTAGATAACGATGTTGCTGCTACAACGTCAAGCAATACTTTTGGTGTTGATTATCTTGGCAATTTTGGCCCGATAACCGCTAATTTAAGTTATGCCACGCAAACTGATGCGGGCGACAATCCTAATGATTACAGTGCCGATTATTATAAGGCAGAACTTGCCGGTAAGTTAGGCGCAGTCAAACTGACCGCAGGTTTTGAAGTGCTAGGCGGTGATAATGGCGTTGGTTTTAGCACGCCACTGGCAACCTTACATAAATTCCAAGGTTTTGCGGATAAATTCTTAGGCACGCCAGGTAATGGTATTGAAGATACTTATATCTCGGCTGCAACTACGTTATCTGGTGTCAAACTGATGGCAGCTTATCATAACTTTGATGCTAACGAAGGTAGTGCCAGCTACGGCAGTGAAATTGATTTAGTGGCTGATTATAAATTTAATCAACATATGAGTGGATTATTAAAATTAGCGGCCTACGATGCTGATGATTTGGGCGCAGATACCACAAAACTTTGGGCAATGATGACCTTTGCTTTTTAATGCAAAGACTTTAGAACGGGGCGTCTACCCAATTGGTGGTAGGCGCCTATTCCTTTTGCTAAATAGTTAAATTTCAACCGTTCAGTTAAGCTGATTGAAATTTAAAACTCCTAGCATTGTTGCCTAAGCGCAAGTATGGCGACCATGCCGTAATCAAAATTTGATTACCGGGTGATTAGAGAAATTTAATTGCTTCCCGTATTTGGAAAGGTGTTTTTAGTGAACTAGAACTATTCGTATCCGCGAACATTTCACTCTACACCTGCCAATAAATTATTTGCCACCGAGCAATCAAGGTAGGGCTATGCTAACCGATAATTTTGGTCGTCAATTTCAATACCTCAGGCTGTCGATTACCGACGTTTGCAATTTTAGTTGTAACTACTGTTTGCCTGATGGTTACGACTGCAATCAAGATCGTAATTTTTTAACCCTGAAAGAATTAGAGACCTTAATCGCCGCTTTTGCGCAATTAGGGATGAAAAAAATTCGCTTAACCGGTGGTGAGCCAGGGCTAAGAAAAGATCTCACTGAAATTATCGCGTTATGTCGACAAACAGACGGCATTGAAAAAGTCGCATTAACAACCAATGGTTTTAACCTTGAAGATAAAGCACAAGCGTGGATAAATGCCGGGCTGGATGCAATCAATATTAGCGCCGACAGTATTGACGCACGCTTGTTCTCGGCGATTACTGGCCATAATAAGCTAGCCAAAGTATTACGAGGTATTGAACAGGCAGAGCAATTAGGTATTAACACCATTAAGCTCAATGCCGTGCTACTCAAGCAATTTAACTTACATCAGTTAACCGATTATCTTAATTGGGTTGCAACCCGCAAGGTAACTATTCGCTTTATTGAATTAATGAAAACCGGTGATAACCAAACGTTTTTTCAACAAAATCATGTGTCAGGTGAAGCGATTAAAGCCCAATTGTTGGCCTCTGGCTGGCAACAAAAAATTAAACATAAACTGGATGGCCCAGCACAAGAGTTCTATCACTCAAACTCAATTGGTCGTGTTGGCTTAGTCATGCCTTATAGCAAAGACTTTTGTGACAGTTGCAATCGTCTGCGTATGTCTGCCACTGGCAAACTGCATTTATGCCTATTTGCTGAAGCAGGGCAAGATATTAGGCCTTGGCTGACGGCTGGTGATGTTAATGGCACTAAGCAAGCTATATGTCATGCTTTACAAGATAAAGTAGCAACTCACCAGTTACATCAAGGTTTTGTTGGTGGCACTCAACATTTGGCGATGCTTGGAGGGTAATATGCAATTGCCAGAACATATTAACTTATTGGGAGTGGTGCTAGCTGGCGGTTATTCTAGCCGAATGGGCTTCGACAAGGCACAGTTGTTACTGCAAGGTAAACCAATGTTAGAGCGCACCGCTGATTTACTGAAAAGCGTTGGTGCTGCGCCAGTTATCATTTGTCGTAATGAAAAGGGCTATTTAATGGATAAATACCCTAATTCTGGCCCGGTAGCGGCCATTTATACGGCGCTGGATTATTTACTTTCAAACCCATTGAAATATCTAGCGCCCAACAAGCTCAATGCTATATTGATTCTACCTGTTGACATGCCATTGCTAAATCAATCGACATTGCAAGAGTTGGTGCTGTGCGGCAGTGAAATGCACTGCGCACTGCATTTTAAAGATCAGCCACTGCCATTATTTTTACCAATTAATGACGAAGCTAGGGAATGCGCAAAGCTTATCGCCCACAGCAATAAACGTTCAGTTAAACGCTTTGTTAACAGCATTGGCTGTGCCAGCATTACGACCGACTGCCAAGATATGCTTATCAACACCAATGACCCACTACAATGGCAGCAAGCAATTGAACGATTTAACCATTAGGAACAATTATATGTCACACCATCAATTACCTTTTACCCCATTAAATATTGCAGTGCTTACTGTTTCAGATACCCGAGATGAACAAACCGATACTTCGGGAGCTTATTTTGTCAATGCTGTGATCGAAAGTGAGCATCACATGGTAGCCAAAGAAATTGTCAAAGATGATATCTATCAAATCCGTGCGCTGGTTTCAAAGTGGGTTGCCAGTGATAACGTGCAAGCAGTATTGATCACCGGCGGTACAGGCTTTACTGAAAGAGATTCGACACCAGAGGCAGTTAGCCCGCTATTTGATAAACAAGTTGAAGGTTTTGGTGAGCTGTTTAGACAAGTCTCTTTTAACGAAATCGGCACCTCAACATTGCAATCACGCGCTGTAGCTGGTGTGGCAAATGGTACAGTTATTTTTTGTGTGCCTGGCTCAACAGGGGCGTGTCGAACGGCGTGGCAACATATTATTAAGCAGCAATTAGATGCCAGTCATAAGCCGTGTAATTTTGTGCCACATTTGAAAATGTCTCAGCAGCAGTGTGAAACCAGAGGTTAATAATGCTTACCCATATTAATGAACGCGGTCAGGCCACAATGGTTGATGTTACTGACAAACAACCCACGGTACGAACGGCAACCGCAGAAGGTTATATTTCAATGTTTGCTGATACTTTGCAAGCGGTAAAAAATTGCCAGCACAAAAAAGGTGATGTGATTGCCACCGCTAGAATAGCAGGCATTCAAGCAGCAAAAAAATGTGCGGACTTGATCCCCTTATGTCATCCGTTGGCGTTATCAAAAGTTGATGTAAGCTTTGCGCTAGATGAAAAAAACAACCGTATTAAAGTGACTAGTTTTTGCAAACTTAGCGGTCAAACGGGTGTTGAAATGGAGGCGCTGACAGCGGTGTCAGTGGCGTTGTTAACTTTATTTGATATGTGCAAAGCTATGGATCCGATGATGGAAATTTCGGAAATTAAAGTGCTGGATAAAAGTGGCGGTAAATCGGGGTTTTGGGATCGAGACAGCAACATTAAGGAGAACGAGATATGATCACGGTAAAATTTTTTGGTCAATTAAGAGAGCTATTAAGTTGTCACCAAAGAGTGGTGGAGCTACCTGAAAAACAGCAAGTGGCTGACTTGTTACAAGTGCTGATTCAAGACAGCGATAAATGGCAAGATCATTTACAGTCCGGCAAGGTATTGGTGGCAGTTAATCATACTATGTCGTCAATGGAGCAACAGCTTCATTATGGTGATGAAGTCGCGTTCTTTCCTCCGGTCACTGGAGGCTAATATGATCAGTGTGCAAACTGATGATTTTGATATGGCGAAAGAATATCAGCAATTACGCCAAGATAGCGAAAGCGAAGGCGCGGTTGTTACCTTTACCGGCTTAGTCAGAGATATGAATCAAGGTAGTCAAATAACCCGTTTAACCCTTGAGCATTATCCGGGGATGACGGAAAAATCATTAGCTGACATTGTCATGCGCGCAAAGCAACGTTGGCCGCTAGGGCGGGTTAGGGTGATTCATCGGGTTGGTGAGCTTGCCCTTGCTGATCAAATTGTTTTTGTTGGCGTAACCAGCAAGCATCGCGAAGCGGCGTTTGAAGCTTGCCAGTTTATTATGGATTATTTGAAAAATCAGGCACCATTTTGGAAGAAAGAAACAACCTCAAAAGGTGACACTTGGGTAGCGTTTAATAAAAAAGATCAACTGGCGATAAGTCGTTGGTTGTAAGGCCTTGCTAATTTTGATTGTAAGAATATTACACAAAAGTATGGATGTTAGCTTCGTTTTCTAAAAAATATAACGTCTGCGCATAGGCGCGAGCTTGCGAGCATCCTTATTGACGCGTTTGTTATGACTAAAACTCGAAATCTGCTTCCGGACTTTTCGTAATACTATTTTCTACTGAATGAACAAGATTGCTTGCCATAAATGCCAAAGATCGTATCGACACCTTTGTTAGATCAACCCTGTTTCCATCTTTATCAAGGCCAGCTCGATGTACGCAGTGGTGCCTTATATTAACTGCTTCGAACAGCCAGGTAATATCACCAAAGTCGCAGTTAAGTACCTCTTTAAACATAGGCTTAACTTTTGCGAGATCATGAAAAATTAGATCCCTCAGGTATGAGGCTACTGTGAGCTTTAGGTTTTCATGTTTTTCATATATTTCTTTCAGAGTGAACTTCATTTTGGAAAAAACTGGATCACTCTCCACCAGCTTCCTAATTAAATCTTCAGAATTCGTAACTTTATGGATAAATGTTGAGGCCAAATAAGATTCAACCGCTGCCACAATATGGCCGTGGAGCATAACCAACAGGCTGAATTGACTCTCGTTGCTTGCGTGCATCTCAACTAGCTCTATAACGCTTTGAATTTGGATATCAAACTTCCCAACTTGGGATTGAGTGTATATATACCACTCTAGCTCTTCTTGTTGATACCACTCTTCTTCTTGGCGCCTATGTGCCTCACAGTGATCTTCATATGCCTGAACGGCTTCATCCCATTCCTCTGAGCCTTCTTCTCCAGCATCATCACCGTAGTTTTCTTCAATCCATTCGTACATCGGCTCCAATTCTTGTTGCCGCATCCATTCCTCTTTTGCTCTACCCATAATATTTTCCTTGAGGGGCTCACGGGGCATTTAAGTCATAACAATTTTATATCGCCCCAATGAGCATTTTCCTGACAATAGGAGAAGCTCTATCTGCTTGTGTTTTTATACACTATATTTTCAAAGGGAAAATCAAGAAAACTTTCTTTCCGTTTTTAAATTGTATTGCTGATTTTATGCTAACTACCGACAAGCAATGTCATTGCTCAGTGATATAGGCCGCCTGTTAGCTGTTTGTACTTAGCGGCCTATTATTAACGATCAAAAATTAACTGCAATTCTTAGTTGCTAATAATATGATCAAATAATTGAATATTAACAATTTCTCCGGCATCACAGCCTTGGTGTTCTTCTGCTAACACCAAATAGCAATTGGCTTTACTTATTGACGATAAAATACCTGAGCCTTGATGCGCTAGTGGGGTAACGGTAAGTTGGCCTTGAGCATTGGTTGAGGCAATACCGCGTTGAAAGTCCATACGGCCAGCGCGTTTTTTCACTTTAGCGGTGGTTATTGCCGGAATAAGTATTGGCTCTGAAAAGTCTGTTCCCATCATTTTTTTCAGCGCTTGTACCGCGAGCAAATGAAAGGTTACCGTTGCTGACACTGGGTTGCCCGGCAGGCCAAAGAATACGCTATTAGGTAATTGGCCAAAGGCAAACGGTTTTCCTGGTTTTATCGCGATTTTCCAAAAATCAATATGACCTAATTCTGCTAACACATCCTTGGTGTAATCGGCATCGCCCACGGAAACACCGCCTGAGCTAATTACCGCATCCGCTAAGTCATCAGCTTCAATAAATGTTTGCTTAATTTTATCGTAGTCATCAGCAATAATACCAAAATCAATCACCTCAATGTTCATGCGTTCTAACATGGCAATAATGACATGGCGGTTACTTTCGTAAATATCGCCCAAAGCTAATGGTTGGCCTGCTGATTTAAGTTCGTCTCCGGTTGAAAATACCGCAACTTTTGGGCGACGTTTTACGTCAACTTCTGCTATGCCAAGTGATGCCAACAGCCCGATATCTGCGGCACTAAATAAATGGCCTGACTCAAATACTGTTTGGTCAATGGCGATATCTTCACCGGCATTGCGGATATGGTTTCCTAATGGCAATGCCTGATTAAGGGTAACTTGGGTTTCTGAAACCGTAATATTTTCCTGCATTTCTATGGTATTAGCGCTTTGTGGTACTACAGCTCCAGTCATAATTCTAATGCATTGGCCTAAGGTAAGTTCACCGGTAAACGGCTTGCCCGCCATCGCGGTGCCAACAAGTTCAAATGTTTGGCCAGCAGCTATGCTATCAGTGTGGCTAAAGTCAGCATGAAAGGCATAGCCATCCATCGCGGAATTATTGTGTGCAGGTACATTGATAGGTGAAACAATTTGGCTTGCGTTAACCCGTTGCAGACAAGCGCTAATGGCAATGGGCTCAGTTTCTTGAACAGGGTTAATCTTTTCTAGTAATTTAGCTTTTGCTTGTGCCAGCGGCATTAAGCCGGGCGCACTACAACAGTCGACCATGTTGACTCTCTATTTGTTTGTTGACGATTGACTAAGCTTTGGTTTGGTAATTTACCATCCATACTGCTGCTTCAACGCGTGATTTTAAATTGAGTTTTTTCAGTAAATGTTTTACATGTACTTTAACTGTACCGTCAGAAATATCGAGCTCTCGGGCAATTAATTTATTACTTAAGCCTTTAGCAATGAGTTTAAGAATTTCGTATTCACGGCTGGTTAAGGAGGAAAGTACATTAGAACCGGCTTTTTCCGGTTTACGCAACGCGGTAGCAAGCACTTGGGTGAGCTTTTCGCTGATCACCATTTTACCTAACGTTGCTTCTTTGATTTTTTCAATTAAATCATCCGGTTCCATATCTTTTAACAGGTAGCCGTCGGCACCGCTTCGAATCGCTTCAAGCACATCTTCATCATTGTCAGATACGGTTAACATTAATATACGAGAAGAAACACCTTGTAAGCGCAGGGCGCGTAGTGTTTCTAATCCGTCCATTCCTTGCATATTAAGGTCTAAGGTAATTAAATCAGGATCACAGTCATCAACAATCGCTAAAGCTTCAGCGCCAGAGCTTGCTTCACCGACAATTTCCAGATCATCTTCTAATTCAATCAATTGGCGTAATCCTTTTCTTAGCAACGGATGATCATCAACCATCATAATGGATACTGCTTGTTCTGTGCTCATAAGCCTTCCTCTGTTTGCCGTGCGCTTGTGCATTTATATGTTAATTGGAATGATAAATAGCTTGGCACATCATATATTTGATATACATCAATTTTATCCATTTAGGCGCCGTACTGCACCTGTATCTTAGTTGGTAGTAAAAACTATTACTTTAGTGGTAGTAGCTTGCTTGATGCAATTTCTTTTCAGCCATTATTATTCGCGGTGTTAAGCTAAGTTTTAACTATTTACTCTTGGTTACAATTGGCAAAAATCCTTCGTTTTTCTGCCAATGTATCTACCCATTCTTGCCAATTGTTGTCTAGGTTGACTTATTTCATAGTGGCGTCGTTCATAAATAAAAATTGGAGAGAACCATGGCTGACTTACAGAAATGGGATCCGGAAGACGAGAGCTTTTGGGAGTCTCAAGGTAAGAAAATTGCAAACCGAAATCTTTGGATTTCAATACCTAGTTTGTTATGCGGATTCGCCGTATGGCTTTACTGGGGGATCATTACCGTACAAATGTTAAATTTAGGTTTTCCATTTGCTAAGTCTGAATTGTTCACCTTAATGGCGATATCAGGGTTAACTGGCGCAACCTTGCGAATACCAAGTAGCTTTTTTATTCGCTTATGTGGAGGTAGAAATACGATTTTCTTTACAACGGCATTGCTGATGATCCCTGCATTTGGTGCTGGCGTTGCTCTACAAGATCAAAATACGCCGTTATGGGTGTTTCAAGTGTTAGCATTTTTATCTGGCTTTGGTGGCGGTAATTTTGCGTCATCTATGTCAAATATCAGCTTCTTTTTCCCTAAAAAACAACAAGGCTATGCTTTAGGTATGAATGCCGGTTTAGGGAATTTTGGCGTAACTACCATGCAAATTCTGGTGCCATTGTTTATGACCTTTGGTGTGTTTGGCGGCGATCCAATGACGCTAGTTAATACCAGCGGCACCTTAATAGGTAAAATTCCCGCGGGCTCAGATACTTGGATACACAATGCTGGCTACATTTGGTTAGTGTTTCTAATTCCTTTAGCTTTTGCAGGCTGGTTTGGTATGAACAATATCAAAACATCTGAAGTTTCTCCTGATATTGGCAATCCTATTACCTCTTGGTTTTTAATCACTGTGATGTTGCTAATTGGCTTCTTAACCGCAGGTGTTGGCTTATGGTTATTACTTCCTGAAGCGGCGAATGGTTCAGGTTTTGGTGTGCCCAAAGAGCTCGTTTTAGTATTGGTTATCGTTGCAACGGTATTTTTGCTTAAACAATTACCTGGTCAAATTAAGCACAGCTTAAATCGTCAATATAAAATATTTGATAACAAACATACTTGGGTGATGAGTGTTATTTATACCATGACATTCGGTTCATTTATTGGCTTTGCAGCGTCTTTCCCTCTGTCTATTAAAGTTATTTTCGGTTATCAACACATCTTAGTTGATGGCGTAATGACTCATGATACGATTAATCCAAATGGACCAAGCGCATTAATGTATGCGTGGATGGGACCATTTATTGGCGCCTTGATTCGTCCAGTCGGCGGTTGGATCTCTGACAAAGTGGGGGGGGCATTAGTTACACAAATTTGTGCAGTGGTGATGGTTGCTAGTGCGTTGGGTGTTGCGTACTTTATGCAGGCGGCTTATCAGTCAGCGACACCAGAAGAATTCTTTATTCCATTTTTCATCTTATTTTTAATTTTATTTGCTGCCACAGGTATTGGCAATGGCTCAACATTCCGCACCATTGCTATGGTGTTTCCAAAAGAACAAGCAGGCCCTGTATTAGGTTGGACTTCTGCAGTAGCTGCCTACGGTGCTTTCTATATTCCTAAAGTATTGGGCGAACAAATTAAAGCAACAACACCTGAAGTGGCATTGATAGGATTTGCGATCTTTTACGCGGTTTGTGTCTTCGTGAATTACTGGTTCTACTTACGCAAAAATGGCGAGTTTTATAACCCGTAACGTTAGTGAACTTTCATAACTACATAAGTATGAGTAGTTAAATATGAGTTTTTAAATAGCTGACCAACCCTGCTATTTGCCCGAGTCTCTAGCGACGCTCGGGCTTTTTTATGTACAGGATGTACGGTATGCCGCGGGCGCATGGATGCGCAGGAGCGGCGATGTTCAGGATGAAGGATCGAAAAACCGCGCTACGACATTGCAGGAGCAATTATCGAGGACATCAAAGAGTTACGATAAGCGTTTAAGATGCTTTTGATAATAAATAGCTTGGCCTGAAAATGACTTCAACAACCGCGCCGCCTTCAGCGGCATTTTGAATCGAAACATGGCCTTTTAAGTGCTGGCTGCGCTCTTGCATAATTGCTAAGCCATAATGGTTCAGCTTTGAAGGATCGTCCGGAATCCCCACACCATTGTCTTTAATTTGCAGGTGAATATTTTTTTCATTATCGGCAAATGCGGCGATCGTTACTAACGTACCATTTGAGTGGTGGAGTGCGTTTTGCGTTGCTTCTCGAGCAATTTGCATTAAATGAATTTCTTCGTTTGGTGACAGTGGAATACTTTCAATATGGTAATCAAGCTCAAACGTCATTTTGCCATTAGCTCGTTCATTAAGTGAGTTGACCGTGTCGATAAAGGTTTGCTGTAATCCAGCAACGTCAATTTTCAGCCTAAAGGTCGTGAGTAACTCGCGCAGTTGCATATATGCAGAGCCAAGTCCGGTTTTTAATTCGCCGATTACTTCTTCAATTATTTCTTCAGATGCGTCTTTCTGGCGAAGTTTTTGTAACCGCGTCACTTGGAATTTTAAATAGGACAGGGCTTGTGCCAGTGAGTCATGCAGCTCACGTGCAATCACATTACGTTCTTTTAGTAAGGTGAGGCGGCGACTTTGTTCATTTTGCTGACGAATATGCAAGCCGTTAGCTATTAGCGTGGTGATCGAGGTAAATAATTGATGTTGCCAAGCTTCAAGAGGTTTATTGCTTTCTAAATTACACACTAATACGCCGTAGCTAATATCGCCCTTTTTAATGGGATAACGCATAACCATTTTTTCATTGTCGGTGATACAAGTGCTGTTATCAATGGATAAGCAGCTATGGCAGTCTTTTTCAACACAGTGTTCGGGGAGTGTTTTTTGCTCGGTAATAATATGTTCATAAGGCTCTTGACTGTTGTTGGTGGTTAAACATAAATCAAGATCTGGTTTTTGCGTGACCTTAGCTAACGTCTGAGCGACCGCGCTAAAGTCGATAGTATCGCTGGGCTCGTTGATAAGTTGTGAGGTTTGATAAAGTAATTCCAGCGTTTCATTACTGCGGCTAAGCTCACTGGTTTTTTGTTTAACCCGGCGCTCTAAATCACCATAAGACAGCGACAAGGCGTTTGTCATCTTATTCATGGTTTCAGCCAGTAAACCAAGCTCGTCATTCTGCTTAATATTGGTGTAAGTGGTGTAGTCACCAGCAATTATTTTTTTAGCCGAGGTGGTTAGTTCCGATAAAGGCTTTTCTATCCTGCGGCTAATTTGGAACATAGTAAATGCCGCTAATAAAATGGTGATCATTAACGAAATGCCAAGGATCATTCGAATATGAAAAATCCGTTGTTCCGCACGATGTTGATACAAACGAACCAATCCATCTAATCGCGAGGTAAACTCTTCAATAGTTGCGTTTAGCGCTAATAATTTAGTCTCATTAAGTTGTTCCGGCTGAGCAGATAAGTCAAGCAAGAGCGGTTGTAGTGTACCTTTCCATGATTGGCGAATATTGTTTAACGTTTGCTTTATTGGCGTAATATCGTGTGACGCAGCATTGCCGCCCATAATTGCGGCATTAATGGTTTGATTAAATTTATCAATATCTTGTTGTATTTTTTCTTGTTGCAAGAGCACTGATGAAGACTTGATCTGTGGCAGTAATTCAATGTGGGATAAAATTTTGTAACTTTGTTTTCGCAATGAACCGGCATCGTTAATGATTAAGGCATCGTGATCTGCCATTTCACTGATAAATACTGAACTGAACATACTTAAAATGGAAATGGCACTGATTAAGAACATCATTGATCCAATACGGAATACGATGGAATTAAACAGTCTGTCTAACATGCTATTTTTCATACGTTACCTTGTTCATTAATTACCTTACTCTTAATTGCTTTAGTGGGGATACCTACAAAAACCGATTTTTCGCTGCAAACTCGCATATTTTTGTCTGTGCTACTGGCAACGCCTTATTCTACCGAAAAAGCGCGAATAACCTTTATACCCATAAGGTGGTAGATACGTAATAGTATGAATTTTAGCATTTTTTAAAACTTGACCTAGATCAATTTTCCTTTAGTCGACTGCTCTATGATGACTCCAAACTATAAAATGCTTGGAGAATAATATGAGTCGTTTTTTGGATAGATTACGCTTTTTTAAGCCTAAATCTGAAAGCTTCTCAGGTGACCATGGTGTCACTACAGAAGAAGATCGTGGCTGGGAAGACGGCTATCGCCGTCGTTGGCAGCATGACAAAATTGTTCGTTCAACTCATGGCGTAAACTGTACCGGCTCTTGTAGTTGGAAAATTTACGTTAAAGATGGGTTAGTGACATGGGAAACACAACAAACGGATTATCCACGTACTCGCCCTGATTTACCTAATCATGAGCCTCGTGGTTGCCCTCGTGGGGCGTCATATTCTTGGTATATCTACAGTGCTAACCGCCTTAAATATCCTAAAGTTCGTAAAAAATTAATTAAACTTTGGCGCGAAGCTAAAGCGCAACACAATGATCCTGTTGTCGCATGGCAGTCGATTGTTGAAGATAAAGCAAAAGCCCAGTCCTACAAGCAGCAACGCGGTTTAGGTGGTTTTGTACGTGCAGATTGGCAAGAAGTTAATGAAATTATTGCGGCCGCCAATATCTACACCACCAAAACCTATGGCCCTGATCGTGTTAGCGGTTTCTCACCAATTCCAGCAATGTCTATGGTGTCTTATGCAGCGGGTGCTCGTTACTTATCATTAATTGGTGGTAACTGCTTAAGCTTTTATGACTGGTACTGTGATTTACCGCCAGCATCGCCACAAATTTGGGGTGAGCAAACTGATGTACCTGAGTCTGCTGATTGGTATAATTCAAATTATATTATTGCTTGGGGCTCTAACGTTCCCCAAACTCGTACGCCTGATGCTCACTTCTTAACGGAAGTGCGCTATAAAGGTACAAAAGTTGTTTCTATCACCTCTGATTACTCTGAGCTGTCAAAACTTACTGATCAATGGTTAGCTCCGAAGCAAGGTACTGATGCCGCATTAGCCATGGCATTTGGTCACGTTATTCTCAAGGAATATCACACCACAGGTAAAAGCGAATACTTTAATGAATATGTGCGCTCTACCACCGATTTCCCAATGCTGGTGTTACTTGACGAGAAAGACGGCAAGCTTATTCAAGGGCGTTTCCTACGTGCGTCTGATTTAGCCGATAACTTAGGCCAAGATAATAACCCTGAGTGGAAAACTATTGCCGTAAATGAATCCAATGGTGAACTGATTTCGCCAAACGGTGCGGTGGGTTATCGCTGGGGTGAAGATGGCCGTAAGCGCGGTAAGTGGAATATCGAACAACGTGATGGCAAAACCGGCGATGAAGTCACCTTACAATTAAGTTTGAAACAAGGTCACGATCAAATTGTTGATGTCGCATTCCCATACTTTGCTACCGAAGCGAATGCCCATGAACATAGCTATTTCGATCACACTGAGCACAGCGACATTATTAATCGCAAAGTGCCTGCGAAGAAAATCACTTTAGCCGATGGTACTGAAACATTCGTGACTACAGTGTTTGACTTAACCTTAGCCAACTATGGTGTTGATAACGGTTATGACTGCGAAAATTGCGCAACTTCATACGATCAAGACTTGCCTTATACTCCTAAGTGGCAGGAAAAAATTACTGGTTGTCGCCCAGAAGATGTCATCAAAGTCGCGAAAGAGTTTGCCGATAATGCTGACAAAACGCGTGGCCGCTCTATGGTAATTGTTGGTGCCGCACTAAACCACTGGTACCACATGGATATGAACTATCGTGGTTTGATCAACATGCTAATGATGTGTGGTTGTATCGGTCAATCAGGTGGTGGCTGGGCACATTATGTGGGTCAAGAAAAACTACGTCCACAAACGGGCTGGCAGCCGCTGGCATTTGGCCTTGACTGGCAACGTCCGCCTCGTCATATGAATGGTACTTCGTTCTTCTACAATCACTCTAGCCAATGGCGTTATGAAAAATTGGCGATGGATGAAGTGGTTTCACCATTAGCAGATAAAGCAAAATGGTCGGGCTCGATAATCGACTTTAACGCGCGCGCTGAGCGTATGGGCTGGTTACCTTCAGCACCGCAGTTGGGGATGAACCCGTTGGAATTGTGTAAAGCGGCAGAGGCTGATGGCAAATCGCCGAAAGATTACGCGGTTGAGCAGTTAAAATCTGGCGACTTAAAGTTTGCCTGTGAAGAGCCTGATAATCCTCAAAACTTCCCACGAAATATGTTTATCTGGCGTTCAAACCTATTAGGTTCATCAGGTAAAGGTCATGAGTATATGCTGAGACATTTACTTGGCACCAAACATGGCTTGATGGGCAAAGACTTAGGTGAAGCAGGTGATAAAAAACCTGAAGATGTGAAATTTGAAGACCAAGGCGCCGAAGGCAAAGTTGACTTATTTGTTACCCTTGATTTTCGTATGTCTACCACCTGTATGTATTCGGACATCGTGTTACCAACGGCAACTTGGTACGAAAAAGACGATATGAATACCTCAGATATGCATCCGTTTATTCACCCGTTATCTAAAGCGGTAGATCCGGTGTGGGAAGCACGCAGTGACTGGGATATTTTCAAGGGTATTGCCAAGAAGTTCTCTGAATTAACCACTGGGCCAGATGGCACAAGCCACTTAGGTAAAGAAAAAGACCTAGTAACAGTGCCGATTTTACATGACACGCCAGCTGAAATTGCCCAACCGTTTGGTGTTAAGTCTTGGTGGAAAGGCGAGTGTGATTTAATTCCAGGTAAAACTGCACCAAATATGGTGGAAGTTGAGCGTGATTACCCGAATACCTATGCCCGCTTTACCTCATTGGGGCCATTAATGGATAAATTAGGTAATGGCGGCAAAGGCATTAATTGGGATACACAAGAAGAAGTTGATTTCTTAGGAAAGCTAAACAGGGTGCATCATCAAGGAGCTAATGAAGGCCGACCTAAAATTGATTCAGCTATAGATGCTTGTGAAGTTATTTTATCGCTAGCTCCAGAAACTAACGGTACGGTAGCGGTAAAAGCGTGGGATGCGCTAGGCAAAATTACTGGTCGCGATCACACTCATTTAGCTAAGCCGAAACAAGAAGAGAAAATTCGCTTTAGAGATATTCAAGCGCAGCCGCGTAAGATCATTTCATCGCCTACTTGGTCAGGCTTAGAAGATGAGCATGTCTCTTACAACGCGGGTTATACCAACGTTCATGAACTCATTCCTTGGCGTACCATTACTGGTCGTCAGCAATTCTATCAAGATCATGAATGGATGAGAGACTTTGGTGAAACCATGTGTTTGTACAAGCCACCAATTAACTTAAAAACCGTTCAGCCATTGATGAACAAAAAGCCAAACGGCAATACGGAAATTGCGCTGAACTGGATTACGCCACATCAAAAATGGGGGATTCACTCAACGTACTCAGACAACTTACTGATGCTGACATTATCACGTGGTGGACCAATTGTTTGGATCTCAGAAGTTGACGCCGAAAAAGCAGGCATTGTTGATAACGACTGGATTGAAGTATTCAACGTTAATGGTGCTATTGCTGCACGTGCCGTTGTTTCACAACGGGTACCAGAAGGTATGAGTATGATGTATCACGCACAGGAGCGTATTGTTAACGTGCCTGGCGCTGAAACTACCCAAACTCGTGGTGGTATTCATAACTCAGTAACCCGCGCCGTGATGAAACCTACCCATATGATTGGTGGATATGCCCAACAATCTTACGGCTTTAACTACTACGGCACCGTTGGTTGTAACCGCGACGAGTTCGTCATTGTTCGTAAAATGGCAAAAGTTGATTGGTTAGATGATGAAGCCACTCATGGCGGCAAAGACCAATCTAATGAAGAACTTAACGAGTTTAAGCAGTAGGAGAGCCGAGATGAAAGTAAGAGCGCAAATAGGAATGGTGCTGAACTTAGACAAATGTATCGGTTGTCACACTTGTTCAGTTACTTGTAAAAACGTTTGGACCTCAAGAGAAGGGGTTGAATACGCTTGGTTTAACAATGTTGAATCTAAGCCAGGTGTTGGTTACCCGAAAGAGTGGGAAAACCAAGATAAATGGAATGGTGGTTGGGTGCGTAACTCAGCAGGCAAATTAGAGCCGAAACAAGGTAATAAGCGCCGTATTTTAGCGAATATCTTTGCTAACCCTGATTTACCTGAAATCGATGACTACTATGAACCATTTGACTTTGACTACCAGCATTTACACAAAGCGGGTGAGTCAAAACATCAACCGGTTGCTCGTCCTCGCTCGTTGATTTCGGGTCAACGTATGGAAAAAATTAACTGGGGGCCTAACTGGGAAGAAATTCTGGGTACCGAGTTTAAACACCGTAAAGCCGATAAAAACTTTGATCATGTTCAAGCAGACATGTATGGCGAGTTTGAAAAAACCTTTATGATGTATCTGCCACGTTTATGTGAGCATTGCTTAAACCCAGCATGTGTTGCTAGTTGTCCAAGTGGCGCTATCTACAAGCGTGAAGAAGATGGCATTGTCCTCATTGACCAAGATAAGTGTCGCGGCTGGAGAATGTGTGTTTCTGGCTGTCCTTATAAAAAGATTTACTACAACTGGAAAACTGGAAAATCGGAAAAATGTATTTTCTGTTATCCACGTATTGAATCAGGTCAACCAACGGTATGTTCTGAAACGTGTGTTGGTCGTATTCGTTACCTTGGCGTTATGCTTTATGATGCTGATCGCATTGAAGAAGCAGCGTCAGTTGCTAATGAACAAGACTTGTATCAAGCACAATGTGACATCTTCTTAGATCCTAACGATGAAGCAGTTCAGGCGGCTGCGCGTAAAGAAGGCATTCCGCAGGCCTGGCTTGACGCCGCAGTGCAGTCGCCGGTTTATAAAATGGCGATGGACTGGAAGGTTGCATTACCATTACACCCTGAGTATCGCACTTTACCTATGGTGTGGTATGTGCCGCCATTAAGCCCCGTACAAACCGCGATTGAGTCAGGTCATGTCGGTCAAAACGGCGTGATTCCAGATTTGAAATCACTGCGTATTCCGATGAAGTATTTAGCGAACTTGCTAACCGCTGGTGATGAAAAACCAGTCATCGAGGCACTTGAAAGAATGTTGGCCATGCGCGCGTACAAACGTTCACAGCAGGTTGACAAAGTTGAAGACTTAGCAGTGCTTGAGCAAGTTGGGCTGAATAAGTATCAAGTGGAAGAGATGTACCACACTATGGCTATTGCAAACTATGAAGATAGGTTTGTTATTCCTACCAGTCATAAAGTACACACTGAAAATGCTTACGATGAAAAATCAGGTTGTGGCTTTAGCTTTGGCAATGGTTGTGCAACCGGCTCTACTGGCACCAATTTATTTGGTGGTAAAAATCAAACCGAGCGTCAGGTGATCCCTGTCAGCATCGTAGATCCAAACGAGTAGGAGGCATCATGGAAATTTTAACAATAATTTCACGGTTAATTGATTACCCAACCCAAGAGCTGGTAGCGGCGTCAGAAGATGTTGTCCAAGCGATTGCTAATGACAATCACTTAACCGCAAGTGATAAGCACAAATTAATCAAGTTCTTTGATGATAGATGCGCGATGGATATTTTGGACTGGCAATCAGACTATGATGCGTTATTTGAACGCGGTCGTTCGTTATCTTTGCTGTTATTTGAACATGTGCACGGCGAAAGCCGTGACCGTGGTCAGGCAATGATTGATTTAATTGCTCAGTATAAAGACGCTGGTTTAGAAATTGGTTTGCGAGAGCTGCCTGATTACATTCCGCTGTTTTTAGAGTTCTTATCTACCCAAGGCATGGAAAACGCTCAGGCTTGGTTACAAGATGTTGCCCATATTTTAGCAGTATTAAAAGTACGTTTAGCGCAACGCGACAGTGATTATGAAGACTTATTTGAAGCTTTAGTAAACTTATCGGGCGCTAAGGTTGATTATGACGATTTATGGGATCAGGTCAAAGGTGAAAAACGAGACGATACCAAAGAAGCGATCGACAAAGTCTGGGAAGAAGAGATGGTTAAGTTTGGTCCTGACAGCAGCAATGATGCTTGCGGCAGCGCAACCAATCGCCCATCTCAAAGCCAACGGCGAGATCAACAAGTTCCTATTCAAATGATGGATGCAGTGGTTGCCGAAACATTAGCAAAAGATGCGATGCAAACTTCAACTGTCTCTGGAGGTCACTAATCATGGATTACTTAAATACCTTACTATTTGGTTTATATCCTTATATTGCAATGACTGTGTTTATTGTTGGTTGCATGTTGCGATATGACCGAGAGCAATACACCTGGAAAACAGGTTCAAGCCAAATGTTAGAAAGCAAGGGCATTAAAAAAGGCTCTATGGCGTTTCACATCGGTATTATCGCGGTATTAGCTGGCCACTTTGTTGGTTTGCTAACGCCTCACCAAGTGTGGGATGTGTTAGGTGTAACCCCTGCAACTAAACAACTCATCGCAATGGGCGCGGGTGGCTTCTTTGGCCTAGTGTGTTTATACGGCATTGTTATTTTACTTAACCGCCGATTAAACAACCCACGTGTGCGTGCGACAAGTACAACTATGGACATCCTGATTCTGGTGCTTATTTTTGTGCAGCTGGTGTTAGGTTTAATCAGTATCTTCTTTTCACTGGGTCATTTAGATGGTAGTGAAATGCTGAAAATGATGAGCTGGGCGCAAAATATTGTCACCTTTGACATGACGCAGGCTGCGGCATCACTTAGCACGGTTGGACTTATTTACAAACTGCATATCTTTCTGGGGATGACCTTGTTTGTATTATTTCCATTTAGTCGCTTAGTGCATATTTGGAGCGTGCCAGTGAAATATTTCACTCGTAACTATCAGGTAGTTCGCGCGAAATAATCTTCGAACTCGAACTTTACGCGGCATTGCTGTCGAGTTTTAGCCCAATCACATATTTTAATATGCTCATGGTCTAAAACTCTCTGCAGCTTTGCCTAAAGTCCGATTTCTGTGATTAAAGAGGGAAAGGAAAGCAATTGACGAATAACCTATCGCTATCTTACTCAATGTTAATTTTTACCTAGTGATTTATTCACCTGTTGATGTGTTGGAAAAAAGCCATCAAGTCGCTAATTAAAAGTTAATACCAACGCCTCACAGCAGGCTAAGGAAGAACCATGGAAATTATCAATGCCGCTCCTATTGCTGAGCATCAACACCATCATGCTTGTGACGGTCATCACGGTGAAATTGACAATCCGGCGATTAATCATGGCGATTTTTCTGAAGTAGAAGATGAATTACAAGCAGCCAAACGGGTCAACGATATTCCGTCAGAAGTACCGGAAATCACCGTTAATGGCAAGCTAATTACTGAACAAAGTGTATTGGCGGAAATGCAATATCACCCAGCGTCATCCAAACGCCAAAGCATGGTTAAAGCGGCGGAATATTTAATTATTGGCGAACTAATTAAACAAAAAGCACAGGAACTTAATGTGCCATTTAATGAAATCGCATTAGATACACAATCAGAATATGAGTTGATTAACCAGCTTATCGAGCTTGAATATGCCTCACCGGTTGCGTCAACCGCCGAATGTGAACGTTTTTATCAGCAAAATAAGCAAAAGTTTACCACGTCTCCTTTGCTGGAAGTACGCCATATCTTATTAGCAGCTGCGCCTGATGATACTAACGAGCGTATGCGATTAAAAGATGTCGCCGATGATATGATTCAAACGTTAACGAATTCACCTACGAGCTTTAATGAATTAGTGGCTAGCCATTCCGCTTGCCCGTCAAAAGCCATGAACGGTAATCTTGGTCAAATTAGCCAAGGACAAACCGTGCCCGAGTTTGAGCGTCAACTATTTAAAGCTGAGCAGGGGCTTATTCAATATCCTATTGAATCTCGCTACGGCTTTCATATTGTGATTATCGATCGAAAAGTGGCAGGCGTGCCCTTACCGTTTGAGTATGTGAAAGACAAAGTCATGACTTACTTAAATGACAAAGTGCAGCGTAAAAATATTGCGCAATATATTCAACAATTGATTCAAGACGCCGACATCTCTGGTTTCAATTTTGATTATGACGGTTCTCCGTTAGTGCAATAGGAGCGTTATTAGCGCAGCAGTAGATAAAAAGTAACTAAGTAATAAGTAACTAAGTCAAAAGTAACAAAGCAAAAGAGAAGTCACTAACGATGTGTGATGTAACGCAGTTATTAACCAATAATATTCAATGGGCGAAATCTTGCAAAGACAGCGATGGCGAATTTTTTCATCGCCTAGCCGCACAGCAACACCCGGAATATTTATGGATAGGTTGCTCAGATTCTCGGGTGCCAGCCAATGAAATTGTTGGCTTGGCTCCCGGTGAATTATTTGTCCACCGTAATATTGCTAATGCGGTTCAACTTACTGATTTTAATTGCCTTTCGGTAATTCAATATGCTGTGGAAGTGTTGAAAGTGAAACATATTATTGTTTGTGGTCATTACGGGTGTGGTGGTGTACAAGCAGCAATGGGCAATGAGGAGCACGGCATAGTTGATAACTGGCTAGGGCAAATTAAAGATATTTATGTCAAGCATCTTGAAGAAATTGATTTACTGCGTTTTCGCGAGCAAAAAATTAATCGGTTATGCGAGCTTAATGTTATAGAGCAGGTGAAAAATTTAGCCCGAACTAAAGTGGTTCAACATGCGTGGCAACGGCAGCAGCCGCTATCAATTCATGGTTGGATATATTCAATTTGCGATGGTCAAATTAAGAACTTGGACGTTTCCGCAGAGGATATGTCATATATCGAAAGTCCTTACCATTTAACCCCAACAAATAGTGACGCTCGGCCAAAAATTGAAACCAACTCGCGGTGTGAAATTTAACAGATAGTAGCGTATGGCTGACAATCCATTTACAGCCAAGTGGTCAGCACAAGGACATACATTGTGTTTAGGCCATTGGCAAATAACGTATCAAGGTTTGCCTATTGTGCTTCCGCAAAAATATGCCGATAACGATATGGGTACTTATGGCAATTTCAGTTATTGCTTTCCTGACGATGATGATTTTATCGAAGGTGAGCCATTTGAACTTTGGATAACATCAAATGCCGAGTGGCTGCTTGATGTCTTTGAGCAACACCAAATACCAACTGAACCACAATATTTTGAATGGTTTTATCAGGCGGTTAATGCTAAAGATTGGCGTTGTAGTAGCTGTGGCGGCTGCATGTAGCTCACTTGATGTATGCAAGCGCCAGGCTGCAAAAACAGGCAAATAAAAACTTATTGTAAAGCACGGATAAAGGAGTGCAAATGAACACCATCCACCACCAAATCACACATGTAATCGATGTTACTTTGCGAAGTCTTGGCTTTAAAACACTAAGTGCGCAGTTTGCTTTTTCCTATGCCTTGATTTTTGTTTTTGCGTTAACAGGTTCTATTACTATGTTTTTATCATTGGGTAACTCGGCTGAAACTATTAACTTAGCGGGTAAGCAACGAATGTTGAGCCAAAAACTAGGTAAAGAAACCTTGCTAGTTAAGCAAGGAGCGCTCTCTGAACAAAGTATGCGAGAAACTGTAGGCTTATTTGAATCAGCATTGCAAAAGTTAGTTAATGGTGACGAAGCACTAGGAATTGAACAAGTTACTGAGCCTGAAATTGTTAACCAGCTTAATAAAGTTAATCATTCTTGGCAGTTATATAAAACGGCAATTGATAACTATATTGCTCAGGAAAATAGCGCATTAACAGATTTAAATAATTTGTCAGTAACAGTATTGCAAGAAATGAATATTGCTGTGGGTATGATGGCTGACAGCGCCAATGCTCAAATTAAAGACATTCAGTACATTACATTTTTTACTACGGTGATGATACTGGTGCTGGTGGTGCTAGGCCGGATCTTTGGCTTATCTGAATTAATGGATAATTTAAAACTCATTCAGCTTAGTTTGATTGATGTGAGTAATGGTGATTTTTCCCATAAAATAGCGCAAGACTCGTCGTTAAAAGACAACGAAATTGGCGATATTATCAATGCATATAACCAGATGCTGGATCAAGTAGGTGAAATAATTGTTAGTGTTAATGGGGCTTACGATAAAACTAATAACTGCGCTGAAAGGGTAAAGCGTTCATCAGAAAAAACTAGCGCTGGCGTACAAAAACAGCATTTGGATATAGATCAGTTAGCGGCGGCAATGAACGAAATGGCCGTTACCGTAAACGGTGTCGCAGAAAATGCCGTTGATGCTTCAGCGGCTGCCGATAACGCCGAAGATAAAGTAAGAGTAGGCTACGATACGGTTTCTGCCGCAGAAAAAGGTATTCATACCATGGCAGCGCAAGTCACTAGCGCTGTAGAAGTGATTACAAATTTAGCCGATGACAGTAAAGAAGTCAGTAAAGTATTGGAAGTTATTACCGCAATTGCGGAGCAAACCAATTTACTAGCCCTTAACGCGGCAATTGAAGCGGCTCGCGCTGGTGAACAAGGGCGAGGTTTTGCAGTGGTTGCCGACGAAGTAAGAACGTTAGCAGGGCGCACGCAAGAGTCAGCGAAAGAAATTAGCACTATTATTCAGCGTTTACAGGGGCAATCAACAGCTGCGGTAACTGCAATTAGTGAAAGTCAGGAACAAGCTAAACAAAGCGTAATACAAACGGAAAATGTTAATGCCGCACTAACGGATATTGTTTCGGCAGTGACTATTATTCGTGATATGAATGTGCAGATTGCTTCTGCTGCAGAGCAACAATCATGTGTTGCAAAAGAAATTGATCAAAATATAACTGATATTGCCGCACAGGCCAGTGAAACTATTGTCTCGTCAGATCAAATGTTAGCATCAACCAATGAAATTGTTGCAGAAATGGATGGGTTAAAAGCCATTATTGATCGCTTTAAAATTAGTGGATAATTTATTGCTGAGGCGAATCTACGCTGACTTAGTCATGATAACGCACATATGTTGTCGCTAATGAAGCGGTAAACCGAATCATCACTCCTTGATATCGCTTTTTATTCATCGATTCAATACTTATCTAGAGGTATATCTCAAAACACGCAAACACAATATATTGTGATCAAAATAAAGTTAATGGCTATATGTTGTGTTTAATGCTTTTTCACCAACCATAGTATTTCAAGAAGTGCCGGATGAAATTAGTCTGGCGTTTACCATTAGTGGCTGTCCGTTACGATGTTCAGGCTGTCATAGTGCTGATACCTGGGATAGCCGCCGCGGCACGCCATTAACTAATCAACACTTTAGTGAAACATTACAGCACTACCAAGGGCTCATTACCTGTGTGTTGTTTTTTGGTGGCGAATGGCGCAGCCAAGCGCTGATTGATAAGTTGATTATTGCTCACCAATACCAACTAAAAACTTGTCTTTATACTGGCCTTGAACGCCTACCAAAACACATTTTAACTCATCTTGATTACGTAAAGCTTGGTCCTTGGCGAAAGGACTGTGGCGGCCTGTCGGATATAAACACCAACCAACGATTTTACGATCTGAATAATCAGCGGTGTTTAAACCATCGCTTCCAAACACCTTAACCACCTAATAATAAGAGAAATATTATGCAACGCTTAAACGACGAACAACTTAAAGAAAAACAACTGTTTATTGATGAGTACCTAAATGCAGCCAATGCTGCTGACGGCTCAAAAATGGATGCCAATGCCAATGTTACTCATAAAAATATCGCCACACTTGAGGCCGAATTAATGAAAGACTACTTTATTCAGGTGAATCGAGCGCAGGTTAGTCAAAGAATTGCTGAGCTGTTTTCACCTGAACTTGCTGATGAATACTTAAGGCAAATCGCTGATCATGAAATTTATGTCCATGATGAAACCAGTTTAAAGCCATATTGTGCGTCAATTTCGCTTTACCCGTTTTTACTTGATGGTTTAACTAAGCTTGGAGGGGAATCAAAGGCACCTAAGCATTTAGCATCGTTTTGCGGCAGTTTTATTAATTTAGTCTTTGCCATTAGTGCGCAGTTTGCTGGCGCCATTGCCACCGTTGAGTTTCTTACTTATTTTGACTATTTCGCCCGTAATGAATTTGGTGATAATTACTTAGCATCCCATGCTGATGAAATAGATAACCATTTACAGCATGTGGTGTATGCGTTAAATCAACCAGCGGCAGCACGTGGTTATCAAAGCGTTTTCTGGAATATTTCGATTTACGATCAGTATTACTTTGAATCGTTATTTCAAGAGTTTGTTTTTCCTGATTTTACTAGGCCTAATTGGCAAAGTGTTGCCCAACTGCAAGCGTATTTTATGCGCTGGTTTAACGCAGAAAGGGAAAAGTCATTGTTAACCTTTCCTGTGGTTACCGCTGCGATGTTAACCGAGCATGAGTTAGTCAAAGATACTGAATTTGCTCAAATGTGTGCGCAGCAAATGAGTGAAGGCAATTCGTTTTTCGTTTATCAATCGGAAAGTGCTGATTCTCTGGCATCGTGCTGCCGCCTGCGTAATGAAATTAGCGATAATACTTTTTCTTATACATTGGGCGCTGGTGGTGTCTCCACAGGCTCGGTTAATGTGATCACCTTGAATATGAATCGATTAATACAAGATGGCCGAGATTTATTAACTGAAGTTGAAAAAATTCATCGTTACCAAGTGGCTTATCGCAGCATTATGGATGAATATTTAGCCCATGGTATGTTGCCAGTTTACGATGCGGGGTTTATTCATCTAGATAAACAGTTCTTAACTTTGGGTATTAATGGCTTGGTCGAAGCAGCGGAATTTAAGGGCATAAAAGTGGGGAATAATCAGGCCTACCAAACATTTGTTGATCAGCAGTTGGCGATAATTTATCAGGCCAATCGTCAGGCAAAACAGCGCTATGGATTTCAGTTTAATACTGAGTTTGTGCCGGCTGAAAACTTAGGAGTTAAAAACGCTTATTGGGATAACAAAGATGGCTATCAGGTGACTCGTGATTGCTATAACTCATATTTCTATGTAGTTGAAGATAGCGATATTAATCATTTAGATAAGTTTATTTTGCATGGCAAAAATTATAGTCGTTATCTTGATGGCGGCTCAGCACTACACCTTAATTTAGAAGAAACGTTATCACCAACTAATGCTTTGAACTTATTAAACATTGCCGCCAAAACAGGATGTAATTACTTTTGTATTAACGTCAAAATTACCTTGTGTAATCAATGCCAGCATATTGATAAGCGCACGCTGCCATCGTGCTCAGAGTGTCATTCAACCGACATTGATTATGGCACTCGTGTTATTGGTTACCTTAAGCGGGTATCGGCATTTAGCAAAGGGCGTAGGGATGAACATGAGCGACGCCATTATCATATTCAATAATATCTGATGGTGTCTGGTACTTTATGATGAAGAGCTTATTGTGAACCAATAAGCTTTTTATCCTCACTTAAAATATGGTGAATAAACCAGTCGGTAAGAAAAAATAGGATCTTAGTGGCATGTTTTTGTTTAATGGTGCTGACTTTTAGTCGATGAAGTTCTTCGGCAAAATGACTGTGCTGTAATCGGTGTAAAGTTCTGTCGTCTTTTGAGAGCTGGAAAAAATATTTTTCTTCACTGGCAAAGTGGAGCATAGTGTAATCGATTAACTCATCAAAAATAGCGCAAATAACTTCACCCGTTTGTTGCATCTCAATATAGTCGATTATCCGGTTAATCAGCTTAAGTAAGTGCTGATGTTGCAGGTCAATTTCTTCAATGCCGATACAATAGCTTGGCTGCCAACACAACTTTTCCACTGTTATCTCTCACTATTTATTCGCGACATTAATCAGCGATTGAAACTTAGTTGTTATTCGTTGCACAGGCACGGGTAATTGCTGATAAAGCTCAAAATCATCTAAAAAATTTTTAATGGCTAAACCAAGCTCAGTTTGTCCGGTAACTAGCAGTTTTCGTTGGAAAAATAAGGTATCGGGATCCACTTGTTTATTGGCTAATTGCAATAAACTTAATGCATCGCCAGAAAATTCAACATCGGCCTGTGTTTGGCTAGCAGGTAACTCACGGCTCACGATAAGTTTGAGTTCATTCTTTTGATTAGTCGTTTGATTATTTGTTTGCGTGTACTCCGCAGTAATAAAACAATAAAACTGGCTGTCACTTACGTTGAGTTGTAACCAATTATCGACTAAAAAATCTAATTCTTGCTGTGCCAATGCCTGTTTAAATAACCGATTAATAGCTGCGATCATTAATTGTTCACTTAAGCCTTTAGGCATCAATACTAACGGCTTAAGTAACTGATTTGGCAACTGTAATGCTAAATGCTTAAATTTACTTGGGATTTTTTCCGGGATCATAGCCATTATTTTACTCCAGCTGGTTGTGGTAAAGAAAAAGTAGCTAAAGGTTTAGTAGAAGAAGATGAACTAGTTAATTCTTGCCACTTTTCAATAGCGCTAGGCACGCCATTTTTAGCTTGAATATATAAATTCAGCATCTTAATTTCATGGCATTGGTATTCTGGTGAGGTGCTGGCAGGAACTTCAATCAGGGTTATGCCTTTATTGTTTTGAACTGCGTTGCTAAAGCTCTGTTGAAATTCGCCAACGGTTTGGCAATGAATGCCAATACCGCCATAGGCCTTCACTAAAGTGAGCGCATTAAATTCTGGGGTTGAGCAATGATATATGTCACCGTCGCCGGATTTGCCTAAATGAAAAATATCATTACGCATATAAATAATAATCACGGCTAATTGTTCACGCTGAAAATGAATCAGTTCATTAAGTTGAAAATTAAAGCCGCCATCACCGGTAATCACTACGGCAATATCATTAGAGTGTAGGGCTTTTAGCTGTTTAGCAACGGCACGGGCGTAAGGTAAGCTGGTGCCCATAGCCGCATACCAAGGGTTGGTTAACCAACTTCGGCCGATTGAAGATTGTTTAGTGAGTAAATCATAAGAGGCAAAATAGGAATTACCAACTTCGGGTAAATAAACAAGTGCCTGATCAAGGCTTTGTTGAATATGGTTAAGTACGGTGGTGAGATTATGAAAATCGAGCTTTTCTGTTAAACAGGGTATTGGCGGTATTGTTTTTTTAACTGGCGCTGAAAACTGACTAATATCTGCTGATAGTAAATAGCTAAAAATATTAATCACCCCTTGCTGATTTTGTACCGTACCTTTAACAACGGTTTTGTTGTGAAAATCATGCACAATATGGGTGCCAGTATTAAATGCCGCATTAGTATCTTGATAATAAATACTGGTATCTACCTCTAAAATATAATCAACATGGTGTTCAATATATTGCCGATTTGGTTCCCGACTAAACACGCCATTGTAGCAACCAAGAGATAATGGCTCTGATTCATCAAATACCCCTTTAGCTAGCCAAGTGGTGGCAAATGGAATATTGAACTTATGGCTGAACTTAAGTAATAAATCTTTTAGTTTTTTATTTAATCGGACATTCTCGCCAATGTAGATCAGCGGATTATTGGCATTTTGCAGCTTTTGAATAATCTGCTTAGCAATTAACTGCTCACCTTGAAGTACATAATTTTCACCATGCAAATGCTCAGGGCTTGCTGGCAGTTGAATTGCCTGTGTCGGAGCAAAAATTAAATCTCTCGGAATTTCAATAAACACTGGCTGTTTATTTAAGTATGCGTGACAAACTAATTGGAAAAATCGTTCCGCCGCCATATTAGGCTGGTGTTGATTACGGGCGCCTTGTAATCGTTCCGCGGTCATACCAAGTGCGCGAAATGCATCTAAGGCGCAATCATATTCTGCCCGCCATGAAGATGCTGAGGCAATGGTGTGGTGTATGGTGTGAGGTACAGTATGGTGGGAGATTTCACTTTCGCCCGGTGCACCAGAAATAAAAACTACCGGCAACTTTTCAGTAATTGCTAATGCGGCAGCACTGGTGCAGGGCAGGCTGCCAACCGTATAAGTAGTTAAAGTTGCACCAATACCGTTAAATTCCGCATGCCCGCAAGCGTTAAACCCCGCGTGCATTTCATTACTTGATGGTGATAACTCAATCTTACCTTGTAAAGCTGCAATAAGGTTCGCGGCAAAATCGCCACCAACACCATAAATTTGATGACAACCAAACCAGTTTAAAATATCGGCAATAGCGTGGCCGAGTAGTGGTAATGATTGTGAATATGCTTGTCCAAAATTTTCAGAATAACTTTGTAAGTTTTTTTCTGAGCCATTTGTTGAATATTGCTGACTTAACGCTGTCATGTTGATTATCTATTGCTATTAACTAAAGTCTTGCTGGATATTTGCAAAATTAACGCGAACAGTTTTTGCGTTGGATCAATAAATAAAACAAAGGGTACAGGGCATTAGGAGTACCTCTTTTGGGGCATTGTTGATAAGCCAAATATAGTGACAATGTAAACAAACATAAGCACAAGTTTGGAGATTGGCACATGGAATTATTGTGTCCTGCAGGTAATTTATCTTCACTTAAAACCGCGGTTGATAATGGTGCCGATGCCGTTTATATCGGTTTGAAAAATGATACCAACGCCAGACATTTTGCTGGTCTGAACTTTACTGATAATAAGCTTGAGCAGGCGGTGCAGTATGTGCGTGATCATCAGCGCAAACTTCATATCGCCATTAATACCTTTGCCAATAGCAGTCACTGGCATACTTGGCAAAAGTCGGTTGATTTAGCGGCAGCGCTTGGTGTTGATGCACTAATTGTTGCGGATATTTCTGTACTTGAATATGCAGCAAGCAACTATCCAGATCTCACCCTTCATTTATCTGTGCAAGCCTCAGCAACCAATGCCGAGGCTATTCGTTATTATCAGCAGCACTTTAATGTACAGCGCGTTGTACTGCCTAGAGTATTGTCAATTCACCAAGTAAAACAATTGGCAAGAGCGACCAATGTTGAGCTTGAAGTATTTGCTTACGGCAGTTTGTGCATTATGGCTGAAGGGCGCTGTCATTTGTCTTCATATTTAACCGGCGAATCACCGAATATGAATGGTGTATGCTCGCCCGCTAAATTTGTTAACTGGCAAGAAACTGATAGCGGTTTAGAGTCACGTCTTAACAATATTTTAATTGATAAATACGCCCCACAAGAAGCGGCTGGTTATCCAACTTTATGTAAAGGGCGCTTTGATGTTGATGGCTCTCGTTATCATGCACTTGAAGAGCCAACCAGCTTAAATTCAATGGAACTATTACCTGAGCTAATCAATATCGGCATAGCGTCGATCAAAATTGAAGGCCGCCAGCGCAGTAGTGCCTACGTTAAAACGGTAACTCGCACCTGGCGTCAGGCAATTGATGCTTGCGCTAGCCAAAAAGAATTTACTATTTCGCCCAATTGGCAACAAAGTTTGGCTGAAGTTTCCGAGGGCAGTCAAACAACGCTTGGCGCTTATCATAAACCTTGGCAGTAATTGGCTGTAAAAGATAATAGTTGGTAGTAGAGGAATGCATGAAATATTCATTAGGCAATATCTTATATTTCTGGCCGAAAGCTGAGGTTGAAGCGTTTTATCAGCAGGCTAAGGCTAGTGACGCCGATATTATTTATTTAGGCGAATCGGTTTGTAGTAAACGCAGAGAATTAAAGCGTAAAGATTATTTAGCACTTGCCAAAGAGTTAACCTTAGCGGGCAAGCAAGTGGTGCTATCGACTATGGTATTGCTTGAAGCCCCATCTGAACTTAACGAGTTAAAACGATATTGTGATAACGGCGATTATCTTGTTGAAGCCAATGATATGTCTGCGGTGCAATTGTTGTCTGAGCGTAGCTTACCATTTGTTGCTGGTAGTGCATTAAACCTATACAACCATCACTCGTTAAACTTATTACATAAGCAGGGCATGATCAGGTGGTGTATTCCGGTTGAATTATCTCAAGACAGGTTATGGCAAATAGTTGAAAAATGCCAAATAAGCGGCATACGTGAACAGTTCGACATTGAAGTCACTAGCTATGGTCATTTGCCGCTGGCATATTCTGCTCGTTGTTTTACGGCTCGCTCTGAAAACAGGGCAAAAGATGACTGTCAACTTTGCTGTATTGATTACCCCAATGGGCGTCTGACTAAAAGCCAAGAAGGGGATTCATTATTTGTGCTAAATGGCATTCAAACCATGTCGGGAGATTGTTACAACCTGAGTAATGAACAGCAAAATATGAATGGCTTGGTTGATATTATGCGGGTTAACCCTGAGGGCGACTTTGCATTTCAAGTAATTTCCGCGCTTAAGGCTGAATGTAAAATTCCACTAAATAACAAGCACACCAATGGCTATTGGCATCAAATAGCCGGTATGCACCTGAAATAATTATATGAAACAGTTAAATAACAACCGTTAATTATCGGGAGGTTAGAATGCTGCCAATTGAATGGGAGGCAAGTTATAACATTGGTGTTGTCGAAATCGACCGCCAACATCAACAACTGGTGACCATCATCAATAAGTTATCTAACGGCATATTAAATCAGTCCAATGAAGATGCACTTAAGGCAATTTTTAATCAACTTATTGATTACACAGATTATCACTTTAAAAGTGAAGAAAAGTACATCAAACGCTTAACGCGAAAAGACAAACGCTTGCATATTCTACAACATCAAAATTTTATTGAAGAACTGAATCGTATTCAGCAGCGAGGCATTAATTATGAAACGGCTGAGCAAGTTTGGTATTTTCTTTCCGATTGGTTGATTAGCCATATTTTATGTGAAGATATTAAGCTGTTTAAGAGCAACCCTTAAATTATGATGAAGATATAGACAATTAATAATAAAGTTAGCGTTCAAAACAAACTCTCTAGAAAAGACAAAGAACTATATGTTGAATTTTGAAATAACTGCTCTTTGGCTAACACTGAAACTAGCCAGTTTAACAACAATAATATTACTTATAGTAGGAGCACCATTCGCCTGGTGGTTAGCAAGATATCAGGGTAAATTTAAAGCAGTTATAGAAACTTTAGTAGCTTTGCCGTTAGTATTGCCGCCAACAGTTTTAGGCTTTTACTTACTTATCGCTTTTGCTCCAGATACTTGGCTTGGTAATACTTGGTTTTGGCTGAGTGGCAATCAGCTCGCTTTTAGCTTTTCAGGTATTTTGTTTGCGTCATTAATTTACTCATTGCCTTTTGTTATTCAGCCGTTATTAGCTAGTTTTAGTCAGTTTGGCCTGCAATATGACAGGATTGCTGCTGGCTTAGGTCTATCGCCGTTAAAGCGCTTAGTGCTGGTTAGCATTCCGATTACAAAACCAGCAATTATAAGTGCAACTACTTTAGGGTTTGCCCATACTTTAGGTGAATTTGGATTAGTATTGATGATAGGTGGAAATATTCCTGGGGAAACCCAGGTGTTATCAATAGCATTGTATAACCATGTAGAAGCAATGGAATATCAGCAGGCGCACTCATTATCGGCAATACTTATTGCATTGTCTTTTGTTTGTCTATTTTTACTTTATCGCTTTAATCAACCAATATTGCTACAAGACTATAATATTAAGAGTTAATTATGTTGTCGTTTTCTTTAACTCCTCCTTCAATTAAACAAGCAAGCTCACTTGAGTTAGATATCAGCCAATATGTTATTGGTGTATTTGGCAATTCTGGTGCGGGTAAGTCCTGTTTGCTTAAAGGGGTTGCGGGGCTTCAGGAAGGCATTGTTGAAAATGTTTGTTACAACAAGCAAAACTTATCTGGAAAACCAATTAACCAGTCGCCAATATATTACCTTGATCAACAAGCGACATTATTTCCTCATTTAACTGTTAGACAAAACTTAGAGTTGGCAGTAACCCATGGTAGCTTCGCAAAATATGCATCGTTTAATTTTGAAAACGTGGTTGATTGGTGTCAATTAGATTCGATCTTGGATAAAAGACCTATGTTATTGTCAGGTGGACAAGCTCAAAAAGCGGCTTTTGCTCAAAGTATACTTTCAGGTAAGCCCATTATAATGTTAGATGAGCCTTTTTCAGCTTTAGATTGGCAATCGCGAGAGTATTTTTGCCAGTTAATTCAATTTCTTCATCAAAAATATCAGCGCCGATTTATATTGGTTAGTCATTCACTTAAAGAGTTGGCATTAAGCGCTAATTATATTTTTTATATCAAAGAGTTTGATATTGCTAAGCATGGTGGTAGCCAGCAAATGGTTACATACTTAAGCAACAAAAATGGGAATAATCAACTGTCTCAGTTAACAGGTAATATTATAGAAATTAATACTCGGCATAAGCTAGTTAAACTACAACTTTCTGCTCCAAGCAATCAATTTATTTATATAAAATCCCCTAAATTGTTATCTGATAGCTTAAATATACAAGTAGAAGCGAAAAAGGTGAGTTTATCTAAAACTAAACCAAGCTTATCGACAATAGTAAACTGTTTAGAATGTGTAGTTATTAATTTGAAAGTATGTGAATCCGAAGTAATTGTTGAGTTGGATGTTGATGGACAAACTTTATTCGCTGATATATCCCAGATGTCTCAAGAAAAGCTCCATTTTAATTCTGGGGATAAAGTTTACGCTCAGTTTAAAGCGCTTTAATTTTTATCAATCATCTTATTGCGCCGAATTAAATATAACTCACAGGCTAGACAGCATACATATTCAAATATGGTATCGTTGTAGACCAACTTTGAATTAGTTGCTTAAATTGTCTATGAGGCGATCATACCAGCCTCTAATTAGGCGGCCAAATTCGTTATATCACTACATAGTTTTATTGGAAATTATATGGAAACTTTTAAGATTGCACTTAATTAAATTTAATAATGTACATAGCTTTCGTACTCGTCGGCGCAGAGCATAAATAACAGATGAATACATCTGAAAGTTAAGTAATCATTTGGCATTCAAAATGCCGTTTTAAGCCTACTGCAGCATTTAAATTTTATAAGAAGCCCAAACAATTGTTTGGGCTTTTTTACTTTATCCCCTGTCCCGTCCTGAAATACATTACTTACAGTTAATAATGCTAAATAATTTTTGAATCTTAAGTTTATCTTAAGTTTCCGTTTGTAGACTTACATCATAAAGTGAGAAAGAGGTCTTTATGGTGGAACAAGTATCTCAACAGAATGTAAGTCAAAATGAACTTGGTTTGTCGAAACAAGCTGATTTTTCTGAGCAATTGGTTGTGAAAAATAATGCCTGTATTAGACAAAATGCGCCAAGTGAGTTAGCTACTGATATTTTTTCACGTGATCATGAAAATCGCATCAATGTTGAAAACTTTATTAAGCAGGGTTTCTCCAAGCCTACCAAGCAGAAGTTTCAATTACCATGCCTTGGTTGTTAGCGGTATCTGATGGTCGCTATCGTTCGGCGTTAGGTATTCGCACTGCGCTGCAACCTTTGTTTATAGAACAATATTTATCGACCTCAGTTGAGCAAGCATTATCTTCAGTGGTTGGTCAGGTCACACGCAGCGAAATTGCTGAAATTGGTCACTTATACAGTAATGCCAAACGTTTTACTCTGCCGTTACTTTTGGTCGCCGCCGTATCTCTATTTTGCAATGACTATAAATACATGGTGTTTTCAGGTACTGATCATGTCTTGTCTTTATTGGCAAAAACTGGTGTTGACTGTCACTTTATTGCTCATGCTGATCAAGCTAAATTGACGCCATCTACAGATAACTGGGGTAGCTATTATCAGACTAATCCCAAAGTAGTGTTTGTTGAGCTAAGCCAAGTTATCCATTTGCTGAATACCAATCCTCGCTATTTTGCTATGTTTGAATCATTAAATGAAAAGATCGCTAGCGCTGCGACTTTGTTAAAAGAGGGCTGTTAATGACTTTACTTTCAGACCTAACAAAGTTTCAACATTCATCGGCAATTGCTATTGAATCTGCTGAACAATCTATAACTTATCAGCAACTGTTTGAGCAGGTAAATGCGTTAACTGATTACTTAGAAGTAACGGGTGTTGAATCGGTGGCGATTTATGCAGAAAATTCACTGCAATGGATTGTCATTGATTTAGCCTGCCAACAAGCCGGTGTTATTTTTACGCCAATCCCACTTTTTTTTAGTCAAGAACAAGTAATTAACTTAATCGATTCGGTCAAACCAGAATTAATATTCAGTGATCGTTTGTTGCCAATCAAATCCGTAAACAAAGACATAAGCCAAGTCACAAACGATTGTGTTGAATTTGGCTTATCGATTTATCAGTTGCCACAAACAACAAAGATTGACGCGCCAAAAGCCTGTACAAAAGTAACGTATACATCTTGTTCGACTGGTTCACCTAAAGGCGTGTGTTTAACTACCGAACAGCAATTAAATGTCGCCAATGCCTTAGTTCAGCGCATTGCAATTGAACAAGCGCGCCACCTTTGTTTATTACCTCTACCCACGTTACTGGAAAATATTGCCGGTGTGTATAGTCCATTATTATCGGGTGGCACTGTGGTTATCGCTAGAGATGCTGAGCGTGGTTTTGAAGGGAGTCGCTTAATCGATGCCAAGCAACTCGTCACATGTATCAGCAAGGTGCAGCCAAATTCATTAATTTTGGTGCCAGAATTGTTATTGGTGTTAGTTGGCGCAGTTAAACAAGGCTGGCAACCACCAACATCATTAAAATTTATTGCCGTTGGTGGCAGTAAAGTAGCTAGTGCTTTATTAACCGAAGCGCGCGCGCTTAGCTTACCTGTGTACCAAGGTTACGGCTTATCAGAATGTGCATCAGTGGTCAGTTTATCAACCTCAGACAATGATGATATTAACTGCGCTGGCAGCATACTTCCTCATGTTAACGCAAGTATTCGAGAGAACCAGCTAGTGGTTACTGGCAATACATTTTTAGGTTACTTGGAAGATAAAAGTTCTTGGTACCCAACAGAAGTGTTAACCGGTGATATTGCCGAGCTAAATAACGAGCAGCTATTTATTACCGGCCGAGCCAAAAATATGATGATCAATTCATTTGGCCGCAATATTTCACCAGAGTGGCTTGAAGCTGAAATTATCGGTACAGGGCTGTTTGTTCAAGCAGTCGTGATCGGCGATGCCAAGCCTTATTGTATTGCCTTACTGGTGCCAGCTTCAGCTCAAATTACCCAACAGCATGTTGACCAAGTATTGTCGCTACTTAATGCAAAACTACCTGATTATGCGCGTATAAAAGCCAATGTTTTACTAAGCGCCCCGATGCGTTTTGAAGAGGGTTTATATACCGCCAACGGTCGTCCGAAAAGAGACGCTATCGAAACTAAATTTCAATCTATTATTGAGCAACAATACCAAAGCGCATTGTATGCCTAGGAGTATAATGATGAATCTATATCAACGTTTATTAACCGAAACAACTGCTGAACGCGATTACTTATTATCATCACCTATTATTAGCCGCTGTTTTGTTGGCGATGTAGAAGTTGCCGATTACGCAGCATTTTTAACGCAAGCCTATCATCATGTTAAACATACCGTGCCGCTACTTATGGCGGTTGGCGCTAAATTGCCAGAGCAAAAAGAGTGGTTAAGAGAAGCGGTAGCAGAATACATTGAAGAAGAATTAGGTCACCAAGAGTGGGTATTAAATGACATTGGTCAGTGTGGTTTTGATAAAGAAGCAGCGCGCCATAGCCAGCCAAATTTTGCCACAGAATTAATGGTGTCATATGCCTATGACATGGTAAACCGAATAAATCCGCTTGGCTTTTTTGGCATGGTACATGTTTTAGAAGGCACTAGCATAGCGATGGCAGATAACGCTGCGGAAAAAATTCAATCGACATTAAATTTACCTAATAAAGCCTTTAGCTATCTAAAATCGCATGGTTCGCTTGATATTGAACATGTGAAGTTTTTTGAAGGTTTAATGGAAAAAATTACCGACAAAGCAGAGCAAGACCTTATTGTTCGCAGCGCTAGAAGCTTTTACAAGTTGTACGGCGATATCTTTAGAACCCTTGAAGTGTCTGAAGCTAAGCATCAGGCGGCGTAATCGGAGGTAAATGCTATGCCAAGTCAATTGTGTTTACTTACTGGGGCGTCAGGCGGTATTGGTGCCGCGCTGGCTAAAGCGTTATCTGATGATGGCTATACCTTAATATTACAAGGGCGCAACTTAGAAAAACTTGAACAGGTAAAACGCTCATTATCTCGACCTGCTCATATCCTAGTTGGCGATTTAGCTATTCCAGAGCAAAGAGCGCAGGTTTTAGCTCAAGCCTTTGATTTTGGAGCTATTGAACTGCTGATTAATAGTGCCGGAACTTCAGCATTTGGCGGATTTGATACTCAGACGGCAGATGATATTAGTCAGATGATTAATATCAACTTGGTTGTACCTATGTTGTTCACCCAAGCTTTCATTAGTCATTGCCAGCCTTACTTGGCTAAGCAATCATTTAAAATTATCAATGTTGGTTCGGCGTTTGGACATATTGGCTCCCCTGGGTTTACCAGCTATTGCGCGAGTAAATTTGGTCTGCGCGGGTTTACTGAAGCACTAGCAAGGGAATATCAAGGTACAGGTATCTCGGTGTCATTATTTTCGCCAAGAGCGACACAAACCGAAATCAATTCACCGCAAGTTGATGCACTTAATCAAGCACTCGGTAATTCAGTGGATAGCCCTGAATGGGTTGCTGAACAATTTATTCAGTTTTTACACAAAAAACAGAAACGAAAAGTACTTGGTTGGCCAGAGAAGCTATTCGCCAAAATTAATGCTTTGTGCCCGACAATTGTCGACAAAGCCATTGCTGGCCAATTAAAAACAATTAAACAATTTTTTCAACCACACGCTGAAAAGCAGTCATCTGTGTCAGCATTAAATACAGTAAGTTTAAAAGAGGTTCACCATGAAAAACTTTAAATTAGTATTGTTGCTTATTAGCACATTAGGCTGTTCGTCATCGGTTTTTGCACAAGAAACGTTAGCCCAAGAAATGTCAGCACAAGACATGTCAGCACAAGAAGTAACCGATTTTGACCAGCAGCTTTTGAATATTCAGCATCAATGGGCGAAAGTTAATTATAGCTTATCGGGTAAGGAGCAAGAGCAAGCCTATGAAACGTTAATTGCTGATGTAGAGCAATTTACTCAAGCTAATGCTGAGCGCGCAGAAGCTTGGATTTGGCAAGGTATTATTCAATCAAGCTTTGCTGGCGCTAAAGGCGGATTAGGGGCATTATCTTATGCAAAAGCGGCTAAAAAATCGCTTGAAAAGGCGTTAAGCTTAAATGAGCAGGCACTTGATGGCTCGGCATATACCAGTTTAGGTACGCTTTATCATAAAGTGCCGGGTTGGCCAATTGCCTTTGGTGATGATGATGATGCTAAAGTATACTTAGAAAAAGCGATTGCCATTAATCCACAAGGTATTGATCCTAACTACTTTTATGGGGAATTTTTGTATGATGAAGGTGAATATGTCAAAGCTAAGGATCATTTAGTCGCGGCACAACGAGCGCCAGCGCGTTTAGCTAGACCATTGGCTGATGAATCAAGACACCATGAAATTGATCAGCTGTTAGCGAAAGTAGAAAAAAAACTTAAGAAGAAACATAAGAATTAATGCGAATATTACTGGTTGAAGATGACATTCCACTTGCTGAAGGGTTGAAACAGTCACTGCATAATGAAAGTTATGCAGTAGACTGGGTGGATAAAGGGCAAACCGCCATTGACTCAGTGCGAACTGGCGAGGCGGATTTATTGATTTTAGATCTCGGCTTGCCTGATATTGACGGTTTAGAGGTACTAAAAAAAGTCAAACAGCTTAAAAAAGAGCTACCAGTATTAATTTTAACTGCGCGAGACGGCGTCGACAGTAAAGTGTCGGGGCTAGATCTTGGCGCAGAAGATTACTTGGCTAAACCATTTGATATTGCTGAACTATTAGCTCGGCTCAGAGTGATTGAGCGTCGACTTGGTACCAGTCAAAGCGCGATAATCAGCTGTGGTAATGTACAACTTGATAGTAAAGCGCGATTGGTCAGCGTTGACGGTAATGTTGTTGAGATATCACGCCGAGAGTACATGATTGTTAAATCATTAATGGAAAATGCTGGTCGCATTCAATCTAAAACGCAACTTGAAAACAAGCTGTACGAATGGGGCGAAGAAGTTAGCAGTAATACTATTGAAGTGCATGTTCACAATATTAGAAAAAAACTCCCGAAAGACTTTATCAAAACAGTTCGAGGCGTTGGTTATATTGTGGGTAAAAATTAAATGTCGATAAAACGACAGTTAATTATTCTGATCATTTCAACCGTGGCATTGGCCTCTTTTTTTGCCGCCTTACATGGTTACCGCAACAGTGTTGAGCAACTGGATGAATTGTTCGATCGCGAACTATCATCTATGGCGAGCTTTATCTTAAGTATTAGCCAATCTAATCAAGTTTTTCCAAAGCGCATTGATGGCGAGTTTGCTTATCAAATACTTCATCATCAGCAGATGATTAGCCAAAGTAAGCACTTTACCAACCACAACCCAAACCATAATCAATTGCAGCAAAGCACTGGCTATAGCGAAAACACTTTTTATGGCAAGCGCTGGCGGATCTTCACTTTAGTTGACGGTGATTATCAGGTGATGGTTGCCCAACCATTGAATGAAAGAATCAACTCGGCAGAGTCTGTACTCTTGGTCACCATTACCCCGATTTTATTATCAATTCCGATTATTGCTTTTATCGTCTTTTATTTAGTGCGCAAGAGCTTAAAGCCACTGACCACCTTATCGAACGAACTCAAAAATAAAAGTACGGATGATTTAACGATCATTGCTATTGATCAGCCCGCGGTTGAGCTTGAACCCGTGATTAGCCGGCTAAACCATTTGTTTCATCGGGTAGGAGAGTCATTCGAACGGGAAAAACAGCTCACTGCTAATGTCGCTCATGAACTTAGAACACCTGTTAGCGTTTTAGCGTTAAATGCCCACAATATTAATCAAGACTTTAGTCATAATAAGTTGTCACAATCATCGGTACTGGAATTGCAAGAAAATGTGAAACGTATGGCTCATGTTATCGAGCAAGTCATTGCCCTTTACCGATTTTCGCCGGAAAACTTTAATAGCCAGAAAAAACCAATAAACTTGGAAGCGATTTTACAAGAAGTTATCAGTAGTAATTATGATGATCTTAGCGCTCAGTACCAAACGATTAGTTTGGACTCTAGCTTAGGTGCTAATGAGTCGATGATTATGGGAGAGCATTTTGCGCTATACACCATGTTTGACAATATTATTAAAAACGCTATTAAGTACTGCGGCAAGCACACGGAAATTCAAGTGTGCCTGTATCAGCAAGGTGGTCAAATAACGGTAACTTTTGATGACTCTGGCGTTGGTATTGCCGATGAAGACTTACCGTTTATATTTGATCGCTTTTACCGTGCTAAACAGCAAAAAACGCGAGTTAAAGGCTCAGGCGTAGGGCTGTCTATTGTTCGCCATATTGTTGATATTCATCACGGACAAATTAGTTGTCAGCGCTCACGATTAGGCGGCCTATCAATAACCATCAACTTTCCAACGTTAAATGAAGAGGAAGCGTAATGAAAAGTGCGCTTCAACATTATTCATTTGTCATTGTTTTACTGTGTTTGGTGTTGCCTAGCGTGGTAAAAGCGAAAACCAAAGAATTTAAACTGACCATTGAAAACCATGTTTTTACCCCATCAAGCCTCACTATTCCGGCGAATGAAAAAGTTAAAATCATTATTGAAAATAAAGATGATGTCGCTGAAGAGTTCGATAGTTTCGACTTAAACCGTGAAAAAGTTATTTTTGCTAAAAAACAAGCGACGATATATGTCGGTCCTTTATCTCCCGGTGTTTACGAGTATTTTGGTGAATTTCACCCTAACTCTGCTAAAGGGCAAATTATTGTAGAGGAGGCGAAGCAATGATCATTAACACGGTTATTCTTTTCCTTCGCGACTTATTACCTGTGTTTATTTTGCTGTGTTATTTAAAGGTAATTTTTAATCAACAGACGCTTTCTAGACAATTTTGGCTAGTGGCAATTGGTCTGGGGCTAGTTGGCGATTTATTATTCTTTAATGCTGCTGAAGTGTTAAGTGACTGGTTTGAAGGCGCAGGCATGGAAGTGCTGCGAGCAATATTGTTGATTGTGACTTATGTCTGTTTATTGATTAGCGTCAGTATGCAGTCGAGTAATCGTCACCCAACAAGCGTGTTTACCATCGTCGCCACCACAGGAATTGCTGCGTTTATTACCTTGAAATGCAGTGGTTTTTTAATATTTTTTGACGTCTATATTCAGCAAAAAGATAACATGCTAAACGTTATTATCGGCTGCCTAATTGGCGCTGGAATTTGCATCAGTTTCAGTGCGTTGTTTGTCTATTTCTTATCTGAGCTCAAACATAACCGCCAGTTAACATGGGTACTGGTGCTCTGGTACTTATTTATTGCTGGTCAAGTAAGTGAGCTTGTTGTTTATCTGTCACAAGTTGATTTGATCGTTATCGGCGCACCCGTTTTTCAAATGGGTGACATTATTAAAGACAGTTCAGAATATGGACATATCCTCAACGCGCTAGTTGGTTATGAAGAGTCACCTTCTAAAGCATTATTAGTGGTTTATGTTATCGCTTTTATGATACCGCTGTTAGTGAGGTATTTTGTCAGCAAAAAAGCGGTTCATCATCATAAGGCATTAGCTCATGAATAAATTGATAGTTTTATTACTTGCAGCCATTAACTTTCAGTGTTTTGCTGATGGTGTCGTCGTTGACCGGGTTTATCACCCCTATGTGCTAGCAAATGAACGTAAAGTGGAATGGCGTTTTATGTCGAGCCAAACTGATAAACGTAATTTACTGGCTCAACGATTAGGTTTTGGTCAAGCAATTGCAGAAAATGTACTAGTAGAAGCCTATGCAATTGCTGAGCGTGATGAAACAGGGAATTTTGACGTTCAAGCTTATGAACTTGAAGGGCGGTGGATGATCACGGAGCAAGGCCAATACTGGGCTGATTGGGGAGCGCTGGTTGAATTTGAAAAACACAATGGCGAAGATAACTTTGAAGCGACTTTAGGGTTATTGATGGAAAAAGAATTTGATCAAAACAGCTTAACCTTAAACTTATTTGCTATTCGCGAGTGGGGCAGCTCTATTCCTAGCGAATGGGAAAGTGAATTTAGGTTACAGTATCGTTATCGTTATTTACCTGAAGTGCAGCCAGCGGTAGAGTTATATGCAGGAGAAGATTTTGTGGGTATAGGTCCTGCGATTATGGGCATTCACCGCTTTGTTGGTCAAAAGCAACTGAAATGGGAAGCTGGCTTTATAACTGAGGTTGCTCATTCTGGTAAAAACCATACCTTAAGAATCGCGATTGAATATGAGTTTTAATGGTGTAAACCATAAAACAAGTTATTCGATAGCAACTGTTTAAATACTCCTAACGAGCTTTGTTGATTGATTTAATCAAACAATAGTGCTGAACACAAAAAGCAGCAGACGAATTCAATATGAATAAAACCATGACCTTAGGGCAATATGTAAGAAAAAGAACGGGCTTAGCACTAGGCGCAAAAGGCTCTTTGGAGAATATGCTAACTCGCTCACTTGGTGCAGGCAGCTTTGCTGGCTTTTGGCATTATTGGAACCCCATTTGGAGCTATTATCTTGCTCGCTATATCATGAAACCAAGTAATAAGTTATTGCCGACCAAGCTAGCTGTAATTGTCACTTTTCTGGTCAGCGGGGCATTGCACGATCTTGCTGTTATGCTGATTAAATGGAAGCCATTATGCTTTTTTACACCTTGGTTTGGCTTAATGGGACTCTTGGTGGTAATTTCTGCTTGGCTTAATATAAATTACTCTCGCCTACCTTTTTGGGGGCGGGCAGCGTTGAATATAGGCCTTATTATGCTTAGTTTTCAGAGCGTCAATTTATTACAGCGCTTTGCAACTACCAGCATATAAGCAGTTCTAATTCTGGCTTTGCTCAACCTTACTTCTTTCATTCTCGCTTTTATTGTTTTTCCTCTTTAATTTAGCCCCCATTATTCTGGATCTCATGTGTTATGAGTTTTAGACTTTCTTTAGCCTCTTGTGAACTGCTGTTTGTCCATATGGTTAGTTAATTGTTGTTAACGAAACATTAACTTAATTGTTGTTATTTTTATTGGGTTAATTTAGTTTGTGAACGCTGTTTAAATTAGACCAATTGGTTAGCTTTTTTGGGAAAATTTAAAATATCGTCAATATGTCAACAATTTTTCATATAACCGTCACCTAATTTAATAATAATTTCCACGGTATAAAAACAACGATAAAGGACAGACTATGGAACTCAGGTACTGTGCGCTATCACTGGCTATACTCGCTAGTGCAACAAGTGCAGAAACAATAACAGAGGCATGTTTTAACTGCCCACCTTTAACAACTATCGCTGATGCAGGAAGTTTCGAAGATAATCTTTATTATTCAGAAGTATTTGCCGCAATTGATGCCGGCATGTCTGCCAGTGTAATCAAAGACACTCTTTCATCAACTATTCGTCAAAACCAAAAACGCCTAACTTATGCTGAAGTATGGACCGCGTTGACGGAAACCGATGAAGATCCAAATAATCCAAATAATGTTTTATTGATATACAAAGGTAATTCATTATCAAAATTTGCTAACGGAAGTGGTACACAAAGTTCCGATCCTGATAACTGGAACCGCGAGCATGTATGGGCAAAGAGTCATGGCTTTTCCAGTGATAGCTATGAAGCCTATACTGATATTCATCATTTACGCCCAGCCGATATCTCAGTGAATTCTTCGCGTGGTAATTTAGACTTTGATAACGGTGACTCGCCACTAACCGAAGCACCAACTAATCGTTTAGACAATGATTCATTTGAACCGCGTGACGCGGTAAAAGGTGATGTGGCTCGTATGCTGTTTTATATGGATACTCGCTACCAAGGGCTAGATATAACGCCAGACTTAACCTTAGTTGATCGAATTACCAACGTTGGTGAAGCTAATTTAGGCCGTTTGTGCCGCCTAATTGAATGGCACAATAATGATCCAATTGATAGCCAAGAAATAAATCGTAATAACCGTATTTATGAGTTTCAAGGAAACCGTAATCCATTTATCGATCATCCAGAATGGGTGTCGCTATTCTTTAGCGCCGATACTTGCAGCGATTCTGGTAATACAGATCCTGGCGATGGCGGTGACAATGGTGGTGATAACGGTGGAGATAATGGTGAAACACCGGTCAATAATGGCAATTCACTGTTTATTTCAGAATATGTCGAAGGCAGCAGCTATAACAAAGCGCTTGAATTTTATAACCCAAGTGCAGTAGCAATTGATTTAGCCGCTCAAAACTATGTATTAACGCGATTTAGTAATGGTGGAACAACAGGTACTGATATTGCGCTTGAAGGTGTGGTTGGCGCTAATAGCACTTTCGTTATTGCAGAGCCGAGAGCAGCGCAACTAACGGGTGCTTTATCACATAACGGTGACGATGCTTACGTGCTTTATAAAGGCGATACAATAGTTGATTCGTTCGGCAAGGTAGGAGAAGACCCAGGCAGTCAATGGGGAAGTGATAGCTTCAGAACCAAAGATAACTCTCTGCGCCGAAATGCTGATATTACCCAAGGTGATACTGATCCTAGCGATGAATTTGACCCGTCAGTTCAATGGACAGGTTCTACAAATAATGATTTTTCTGACTTAGGGTTACACAGTGTTGTTAGCGCTGAAATATTTATTTCTGAATATATCTAAGGCAGCAGCTATAACAAGGCGATTGAACTTTATAACCCATCGGCTAATGATATTGACTTAGCTAGCAGTAATTATCAATTAGAACGTTTTGCCAATGGCGCAACCACGGGTGCTATCATTGATTTGTCGGGGGTTCTTAGCGCAGGAGACGTTTTTGTTATTGCCGAGCCTCGCGCAAATGCCGAAATCTTAGCGCAAGCTGATCAACTGAGTTCAACAATTAGTCATAATGGTGATGACGCTTATATTCTATATAAAAACGGTATCATTATTGACTCGTTTGGCCGGGTTGGAGAAGATCCAGGTTCACAATGGGGCAGTGGCGAAAGTGCAACCAAAGACAATACGTTAGTGCGTAAAGCCGACGTTACTCAAGGTGATGTTATTGCCGATGATGTATTTGACCCATCATTACAATGGCAAGGGTTAGGTAATAACAATGTCAGTTCATTAGGTCAGCACTCGGTTACCGGTGGCGAAGAGCCTATTGATTTACTGGGTCAATGTTATGAAACTGCAACTATAATTAGCGCTATTCAAGGTAATGGTTTTAGCTCACCAGTTGAAGGGCAAACTCATATTGCTGAAGGCGTGGTTACGGCGACATTTGCTGCCCTTGATGGCTTCTTCTTACAAGAAGAGCTGCACGACCAAGACAGTGAGCAATTAACTTCTGAAGGGCTATTTGTCAGCGCAGCAGGTCAATCATTGCCGGCTGCAGGTGAAATTGTTCGAGTGATTGGTCAAGTTAAGGAAGAGTATGGCAAAACTCAATTAGTGGCAGCACAAGCGCCGCTTGCATGTGGTTACTCTAGCGTAATGCCTATCGAAGTTTCGTTACCGTTTGACTCAGTAGAACAACAAGAATCACTTGAAGGCATGGCAGTAACGTTTAACCAAGCATTAACAGTTACTGATAATTACAGCCTTGGCCGCTACGGTGAAGTCACTTTATCAAATGGTCGCCTTTATGTGCCGACAAACCTTTATTTACCGGGGACACCAGAGGTAACAGAATTAGCTAATAGCAATTTGTTAAATAAATTAACCTCAGATGATGGTGTTAATGGTCAAAACCCTGAGCAAGTGATTTACCCAACAGGTGATTTATCAGCTAATAACAGTTTACGTTTAGGTGATAAGGTAAGTGATCTTTATGGCGTAATTGATTACAGCTTTGGTAAGTACCGTATTATTCCTACGCTAGCACCGACATTTGAACAAGCTAATCCTCGTCAAGAATTTCCGCAGCTTAGTGCTGAAGGTAATTTACGTGTCGCTAGCTTTAATGTGCTTAATTACTTTAATGGTAATGGTTTAGGCGAAGGTTTCCCAACGAGTCGTGGTGCCGATAGTTTTACAGAGTTTACTCGACAACGCGATAAAGTAATTTCGGCTATCACCAATATGGATGCTGATATTATTGGTATTTTAGAAATTGAAAATGACGGTTTTGGTGAACATAGCGCGATTCAAGATTTAGTAAATGGGCTAAATGCTAAAGCAGGTGCTGATACCCATTACAGCTTTGTTAATCCTAGCCTAGAAGCACTTGGTGGTGACCAAGTGATGGTAGCGCTTATATATAACGACAAAGCGGTAACAGAAATGGGCACAGCTGCATATTTGGTTGATTTTCCGTTTGAATACCATAACCGCCCGCCACTCACTCAAACCTTTCGTTCAAGCGAAACGGGTGAGCGCTTAACGGTACCAATTAACCATTTCCGCTCGAAAGGCTGTTCAAGTAGTGGTGGTGTTGAAAATGAAGATAAACTTGATGGTCAAGGCTGTTATAACTTACGTCGCGTACAAGCAGCACAAGCATTAAGCGCTTGGCTGGCAACTCACCCTACTGGAGTAGTTGATGATGATGTCATTGTGCTAGGCGACTTAAATGCCTACAACATGGAAGATCCTATTACGACTATTGAAGCTGCAGGCTTTGTTGATTTAGCTAAAGATCGATTAGGTTCTTCAGCATACTCTTATGCGTATTCAGGAGAAATCGGCGCGCTAGATCATGCGTTAGCATCTAACGCATTAAATGAAAAAGTGGTTGCCGTAACAGAGTGGCACATTAATGCTGATGAACCCGTGATTCTTGATTACAACACCGAGTATAAATCAGAAGACCAACAACTAACTTACTATAGTGACGGACCATTTAGGGCATCTGATCATGATCCTGTGATCGTTGAAATAGCGGGTGTTACACCATTGATTTTGGTTAGTGAAGAATTCACTGGCTTAGGAACTAATGCTCGTTGGACAACCTATGAGTTTGATGTGCCAGCAACTTCGGTAAGCTTTAAAGCATCAATTAGCGGTGGCAGTGGCAATGCTGATTTATATGTTCAGTACGGTAAAAAGCCTAATACTCAGAAATATGATTGCGCCTTAAAGCTTAATGGTAATGAGGAAAGCTGTGAGTTTACCAATCCAATGCCAGGTAAATGGTATATTCGCATAAGAGGTGAGCGTCATTACAACGATGTTACGCTAAATATGGAAGCGTTATATCCAGAGCCACTTTACTAATATTTTTAAAATATTATTGATCCAATTAAAAGCCAGCATTAAATGCTGGCTTTTTTTTATCGGCAAATAGCGCAAATTCAAGCGATCAGATTTTTTCAGAGCCAGTTATTTTATAAAAAGTTCGCTCGATAAATTAAATTGGCAAAATGCTGTCTTATGCCTAATATTTAGAAAGGGTTAAGTCTTTCTCACCTAAAGAATTTTTTATTTAACTCATGGAGAGAGCAAGACAACGAGTAATAAGAAACGGAAAGCTTATTTATCAAATAATGTTGCAAGCATCATTGTGCTTTTATCCGTTTTAGTTGGATGGTAAAGAGAGCGACCATGAGACGTACAGAAACAACACTTCTTGAACAAATGCAAATCAGTGACGTTGAAATCGCTAACCGCATGGAGTTATTAGGGCTTGATCAAGAAGCGTTAAACATACTGGCTAATCATAAGTTATTGATAGAAGACAACATTGATATCATTGTTGACGAGTTTTATGAAAAACAAACGGAAATTGATGAAATATCTTTGTTAATTGGTGATGCTGATACCCTAACACGTTTACGCAATGCCCAGCGTAAATATGTTATCGATTTATTCTCAGGCCATTACGACAGCGAATATGTTAATAACCGCTTACGAATAGGCATGGTTCATAAACGTATTGGTGTTGAACCTAAACTCTACTTATCTGCAGTAAAAACCTTAAAAGAACTCATTGTCAAAGTGCTCAAAGACAATATCGGTAACAGTGAACTACTAGACGAAACATTTTATGCCTTAGACAATCTGTTCTATTTCGACACGACATTAGTTTTTGATACCTACATAGGCAGCTTGTTGGAAGAAATTCAATCGGCAAAAAGAAAAACTGAAGCTTACGCCAAAAGCTTGGAACAAAAAGTTGCAGAGCGTACCCAGCAGTTAGAAGAGCAGGCCAGATTAGATCCGTTAACGGGTATTTATAATCAGCGTGCAATGCAGGATGTGATGCGTCGAGAAATATCAGTAGCCAGACGTCGAGAGTCAAAGCTTTCATTAATTTATTTTGATATTGATAATTTTAAAGAAATTAATGACAGCCAAGGACATATTAAAGGTGATGAAGTACTTAGGTTTATCGGGCAAACTTTATTGGCAACTATTCGAGAAGTGGATGTTGCTTGTCGTTATGGTGGCGATGAATTTTGCATCATTTTACCTGAATGCGATAAAGAAAGCGCGGTAGCGGTTTGCAATAAAATTATCTTAAATTTTACTGAGCGCTATACCTATGTTTCCCTCAGTATGGGGGTCTCGAGCATTGGACCAGGACATTATCAAGATATTGATGCCATGATCCACAGTGCAGATGCCAAAATGTACATGGCAAAAAAAGAAAGTGGTTCGTATGTTTGTGCGTAATTTAGTTTTTTTGGCTGCCGGTAAGTTTTAACTGTTTGATTTTTTTAAAAAAATCAAAAATCCATAACTTTTATTTAGTAGTTCAGATAATCAGAAGTTTTCGCCCAAATCGAAAAGTAAAATGACTGCTTTGAGCGAGGAACGGACTTTAGGGTAGAATTATCAGCTAATTGGTCAGCAGCCCGTTGAGCAATTAAAAAGTGCAGCAGCCTGTTGCACTTTTTCAGGCGTTCGATTTACTCGAAATCGACTGGTTTAAATTTAACGTTACTCTTAGGGGTTACTAACTCATCATTGCTTATCAAGCTACTTTCATAAGCTTCAATCATGAGTGTAAGTGACTCAAGTTCGTCACCTTGAGGGGTGTTTGGTTCTGCTTTACTCCAAAGCTCATCTACACGCTTGAGAGCATTATCAAGATCTTGTTTTGATTTAATTGATTGTATCGTCATCGAGCGACTCCTCGATTAATTGGTTTATATTCTAATTATATCGAATTCGATATAATTAGAAATTGAGGTCGCAAATTGCGACCTCAAGGTCTGCTTTCGCACAACTTCAGACCTTAACTCGATAAAAGCTGATAGGCCGTTTTTGGCACTTTTGCGAAGTTCAGTTAAGAGCGAATAGCAGTCATAAATGGTAGAATTTATGGAATAGGGATAGCCGTTCTAAGGAGACGCAGGAAGGCGCTGACAAAGTGCCTTTTGGGTCAATAGCGAACTAGCGCAAAAAGCCCACCGATGTGGGCCTGTTTGAACCAGCAGGGAACTAGATTTTGCGACGAAGTCTTAGGCCGAAGAGACCTAGGCTGATAAGTGCTATGGAAGCTGGCGCCGGTACAGCGCTCGGCGTAAGCCCAGATATATCGAGCCTATAGTTGAACGCGTCGCTATCTATCCACCCTCCGACCGCAGCACCAAACATGCCAGTTTCAGTCAGCGTTGTAGTGATCCTTGATGCTAAAGAATTAGTGCCTGAGTCGTCATCAAATCCGATTAAAGTCCCCGAAGGGTTGTAGAGGAAAAGCTCGCTGTCGAAGATGGTTATAGCTCCGAGGTTAAAAGTCTCAAGCGTAATGGTATCGCCAATCGTGCCAAAAAACCTGAAAAAATCGTTGGGATTCGGTAAGCCGCCTTCTCGAACACCAGTTATAGAAATACTGCCGTCGTGATCACCGACAAATTGCCCTGTTGCAAATGTGTCGTTTAGTTCTATTTCGTTCACGATCAACGTTGCGTTCACCGTGCATGCAAGCAACCTAAACTGTTGAAAACAAAAAGCCCGACTTAATAGTCGGGCTTTTTTGAATCTATTACTACGTAGAGTTTTAATAAATATTAATCGGTTGATTTACCTATCGCGATTGTTAAATCATCAAAAGTTTTAATTTTATCAATCACTTCAACTACGTCTTTGTGAAAGGTTTCTTTTGACGGGATAACAATAGCTGTGGATATCACATTTTCCGCTCTAAAGTTCTCTATACGGGCAGGAAGGCGTTCGATATCTACGGTTTTTCCGTTAAATAATACTATGCCATTACTTGTGACATTAATAACCATTGACGGGGCGTCACTTGCGGGATTTTTATTAGACTTAGGCTTGGTAATTTCTAAGCCCATTTCTTTTACGAACGATGTGGTTACAATAAAAAATATTAATAATATAAATACGATATCCAACATAGGAGTCATATCTACATCAGCCTCTTGGCTTTCTTCTGCTTTTCTTCTTCTGCTCATACTTAGCGCCTCAGTTTTCTTATAATATAAATGATGTTCTACAAAACAGCTATTTATATAATTTAAACTAGGGTATTTATGCAATACTTTCTGTAACAAAGCATGAAAGTATTGCCTTATTTAGGTTTGAGCGTAACTTGGCTATTCGTTATTTGAGCGGTCAGAAGAGATTAAGTTATATTCAGCTAAGGAAGGTATAGTGAGCTGCATTTCACTTTCGAGTGAGTCAAGCTCTGACAAAGCTTGGCAGAATTGTTCTGCTTTACGTTCTAATTCACTGGCTTTCGTGCCGATCTCTAAGCTTAATTCTTCACCCATATTTTCAAGGTGATCATCAAAGGTGTCGACACGTTGCTCAATAGTATCTTCGTCGCGATTAGCCATTGCTTCACCAACGGCCATTAAAATAGTGCCAATAGACTTAGAAACAATTTCTTCTATTTCTTGTTCAAACTCACCGGCAAATATTTCGTCAAAATCATCAAAGTCTTGTGGCGCAATGTAATAACTTTCATCACTATGGTTAAACTTTTTGCGAAGACGCATCTGCATTTCGTCAAATTTTTCCTGAAGCTTTCTATGAGCATCACTGTTTTCGCCTGTTAAACCACCAATCACCTTATTCACGGCTTTCAGACCAATTTCCACACCTTCGATGGCAATAAATACAATATGAGGAACTTGTTCTCTGATCCCTTTACTGTAATTACTAAGTAGTTGATGCTGCTGTTCATCAAGTGTGATTTCTCGACCTTTGACAAATAGTTGGCTGTCATGATTGATTTGAACGAAAGTGATCCCCCTTTCTAAAATGCGAATATGATTAGGGTCAATAATAACCCCGTAGTTAAAGTTAACATTGCATTGCTCTGCACTTGCTGTTGTAGCAAATAACGATGTCGCTGCAATTACTGAAGCTAATAGGGTTTGAACTTTCTTCAAGGTGAACTCTTTAACTGTTTATTACGGGGTCAATAATGATTTTACGTTCTTTATAACGCATGCGGCTTGGTGGATACTCGCGCTTGGTACGTTCTGTAAAACTGCCAATGGTCATTTCCACACTTTGGTAAAACTTCTCACTAGCTTCAATGTAGACTGATGCCATAAACTCTTGTTGCTCAAGTTCTACCTTCTCTTTCTCATTAAGAATATCAGCCATTAGCTTAGCGTGGTATTGATAAGTCGTAACAATTTTTTGCAACATTGCTTTGTTTTGCGGCTCAGGGGGAAGCTTTTTAATTTTATTGCTTGCCTCTTTGAGCTCAGTTGTTTTAGCGTCTTCTGCTGCTAGTCTTGCTTCAATATCTGCAAGCCTACTTTTAAATACTGCTAACGGCTTGTCAAAGTTAATTAGGGTTTTACTACCAGCGGTAGCACCAATAATGCCAGCGCGAACTGTACTTGATGCGTTAATCAGGCCACCGATAAGTTTACCATTGGCTTTAGCTTCTTCGCCAACCCATAAACTACCATTTAAATCAATTTGGCTATGCATTAATTGGTTTTCAATACGCAAGTTTCCGCCACATGTGATGTCGGCATATTGGCAATATTTGGCAAAAATATTTTTGTCTGCCTTAATAACCGCACTCATTTTTACTTTGCTGATGTCGGCGTCTGAGCTTTCTAAGTCTTGTTTTTTACCAATAATGCCACTGGTTATAGTAATATCGCCACCAGCCTCTAAGTGTGCCGATTCGACAAAACCACCTACGGTGATATCACCACTTGCACATACTCGCATTCCTTCATTAACGTCTCCGTCGATTATGACACTGCCTTGGAAATCAATATGACCGGTACTAACATCAACATTTTTGATTTTATATACTTCATCGACTTCCATACCGTTATCAATAATTTTAGGTAAGCCAACTTTGGTGGATATCAGGATATTTTCATTTTTCGGGCTAATCGCTGTGCCTTCACCTGCGATCATTGGCTTATCTTCACCTGGTTGTGGCTCAAGTGGGCAAGCCGTAACTGTGTAGCCTTTTATTCCTGGCGTTAAGGGGAGTTTTTTTGCAAGGGGATCGCCAATGTCGACACAAATAATATCACCAAGATCGCGCATATCTACACTGCCGTCTTCGCGTTCCTTAGGGCGGAGAATTCGCTCCTGTGCACTTTGCACTAATGGCTTTATTCTTGCGTCTTGGCCATTAATTGCTTCTTTACCCATAGCAATACGGTGTTTAACAATTGTACCTGACTCTGCTTTTGCCGCCATATGAGCAAGGGTAATGATATCTTCTTTGCTAAAGCCTTTTTTGACCCCAGCAGCTTTAGCAGCATCTAGAATAGCTTTGGCTGTAAGGTGTTGACCACCCATAGCCGTGGTAATTTCGGCTTCAGCAGACATTTCATCTTTATCGATACTAATAGAAATTGTCGCATCTTTTCTGATTAATATTTCATAGCGAATTTCACGACCTGTTTTACCAGCCTGAAGTGGTTTTAAAACGGTATTGAGTTCTGCAACTGCGTTTTTTATGTTGGCACTGTTAACAAAAAGGTGGGTGTATTCAGAGTCAGCTATTAAACCTAGAATTACAGCATCATTAACCGTATCTCCACCTTTTATAGGCTCTAAAAGTAAGTCTACATTATTCTTGTCATTTATCGATAAACTTGCTTTTGTCATTGCTTTATATACCTAAATTACTACTTAATTATTTAAAGGTTAAAGATCTTCAGCATCAAATATAGCTATCTTGATGTATTTTTATAAAGTTAGGGGTATTTTCTTTGGTGTAATCAATTTTGTATTCTTTATTGTCCAGCGCCTGAACAAACAGTAGCTTTTTCTCTTCACCAAAGACTTCAATTGAACCTAAATCAATAACTTCTTGGTACGCTTTTTTAGCGTCAGATTTTTTTTGCGGTACGGGGCCGTTATATGGAGCAATGCCTCTGTGGCTGACGATCACGGTTTGGTGTCCACCGTTAACAATAATTAAATCAATTTTTCTTAACTTATGGATAATGGTGTTACGGCCACTTGTAATATAATTTTTGTCTATCAAAATAAATCCCCACTTTGCTATTTTTTAGGCTGATTGCTGGTGATTTCTTCGCCATTGTTATCAACTTTTAATAGTTGTTAACAGGCTGCAACAATCGCTATTCTCTGAATATATTAATTTTTGTCAAAACACGCAAATATTATGCGACTTATTTGTTGTAATTGTTAGGCTTTTTGTCTCTCAATTAAGTACCTTGGAGTCTCATTGCTACCAATTAATAGTCGACGCGCAAGATCTAATGCAATAGCTGCGACGAATTGTTGAAAGTAATAACGTGAACCCGGAATATATAGGCATGCTGTATTCATTACTTGATTGTCGCCCCAGGCAAGCCAAACCGTGCCTACAGGTTTGTCTTCTGTGCCGCCGCTAGGGCCTGCAATGCCTGAAACCGCAATAGCTATATCGGCAGACGTTCGAGCCAAAGCGCCATGCGCCATTTCAATAACAGCTTGCTCTGATACCGCGCCGTAACGATCTAACGTCTCATTTTTGACGCCTACTAACTCGTGTTTCATCTTATTAGAGTAGGTAACAAAGCTGCCGTCAAACACTTGGGACGAACCCGCAACTTTTGTCATTTGGCTTGCTAATAATCCGCCGGTACAAGACTCAGCAAAGGTGATTTTTTTCTGCTGCTGCAATAACAATTGTTGAAGGTGTTCACCAAACGATTTTGGTGTTTGCTGAATTTCTGCAACGAGATGATCACCAACTAGTGTGGAAATTTTATCAAACCATTGTGCTTTTGCTTTTTTAGCGGTTTCCGTTTTAGAGGTGAGTTTTAATTCCAGAAGTGGCATAGACGCTCTAAAGCCGAGTTCGATGTCTTCAGGCCAATCACTGAGGTGTTCATTAACCAGTTTTTGCAAGCTGGATTCACCAATACCAAATACTTGATAGCGGGAAACATGGTGATGCGCGATATCTGGCATAAGCTTGCTAATGGCAGGGATAATTTCGTTTTTAACCATCACTTGCAATTCTTTTGGAACGCCAGGTGTACAATAAATATCGCAGTTATTGATATTTAAATGAAACCCTACGGCACTGCCTAGATCATTGGCGATAATGTTACAGCCCTGCGGCAGCATGGTCTGCTTTAAATTAGGTTCATTAAGCTGAAAATTACGCTGTTTACACCACTGGGTAATGTGCTCAAGTGCTTCGGGGTGTTGAACAATTCCCACATTTGCAACTTGCGCTAATGCCACGGCAGTTAAATCGTCGACAGTTGGCCCTAAGCCACCATTAATAATCAGGATGTCGGCGTTTTGGCTCATCAATTCAATTTCAGTGATAAGGTCAGCTATAGTGTCGGCTACGGTAACTTTGCGTTTTACTGATAATCCAATAAGTGCTAATTCTTGGGCTATCATTGCTGAATTACTATCGACAATATCTCCTGACATTAATTCATTTCCTGTCAGTAGCAATTGAATATTCAACATTATTTATTCCTTATTTAAACCTTTTAAGGTTGGGCTAACGTCTATAACTATAGGTTTACAAAATGTTATCAAATTCAAGGCACAATAAAATGGAAAATTTTCAATTTACAATCAAAACATTAGCATTAACTATCTTACTAGCGGCATCTGCGGTACAAGCCGATGAAACCAAAGTAATTGAGCAAGCCTTTAACGTTGGTGAGGGAGCTTCATTTTCACTGGAAAATATTAATGGTCCAGTGACTATAGGGCGCTCAAATAACGCTAGTATTGAAGTTATCGCGCGTATCACTGCCGATAATGAGACTGAGCTGTCTCGGATTAATGTGGTGATGGTTCAACATGCTAATTCAGTGCATGTAGAAACAAAATATGAAGAATCAAACCGACACAGAAATAATTCCGGTAAAGTCGATTATCAAGTGGCACTTCCTGCACATATTGCCGAAACGGAAATTGATTTAGTTAATGGTTCATTAACTATCAGTGAACTTGCTGGCAAGTTTGATCTTGATTTAGTAAATGGTTCAGTCGAGGCAAACAAGTTAAATGGCAATGGTAAAATTCATTCGGTAAACGGCAGCATTACTGCCAATTACACAGAGTTAGATTCGGTAAGTAAAATTAATTTAGAAACCGTTAATGGCGGAATTAAGCTATTTCTTCCAAGTAATGCCAGCTTTACTGTTGATGCTGAAACTATGCATGGCAGTATGAAAAGTGATTTTTCACTACCTGTTGATAAAAACTTTTTCAGTGGCAGTCATATGAAAGGCACAGTAGGTTCGGGTGACATTAAAGTGAACTTGGAAAGTGTAAACGGCAGTATTGCTGTAAGTTCTCGTTAATCTCCTTACATCGCACCTAAAAGCATCACACTTAACGTTAGGTTAACAATTATCTATAGGCTACAATTAGTCAGATATTAGAGCGTGTTAATTTACGTTAGAGAAAAAGGTTAATAAACCTGATGTTTTTTTAGGTGGGCGATGCTTTTTAGGTGGACAATTCTATGGATACTGCTAATTTCTGGCGCGCTTGGCTGTTATAAAGCTAGAGCCGCTGAATCAAAAGTTTATTTAGTGGGCGTTGAAGATATTAGCTATTACCCTTATTTTGATTTTCGCGCCGATGGCGATCATCAACCAAGCTTTGCCTTAGATTTATTAACGGCATTTTTTAATCATCAACAACTAAAGTTTAAATTTATCCCATTACCTATCAAGCGTTTTGATAGGTGGTACCTTGAGCATAATATCGATTTTAAATTTCCCGATAATTTTAGATGGCGTAATGATCAGTCTAATAGCATGGGGTTAACTTTTTCTGTTGAAATTTTGCAATTGACGGCTGGTACGTATGTCAAAAAAGCTAATGCTGATTTTAGTCGTAAAGATATTAAGTCATTGGCAACGATAACAGGTTTTTACCCAACCTTATGGCTGCAAGAAATTAAGCGTAATAAACTTGAAGTTATTGAAGATAATTCACCGCTTGCCGTTGTGCGTCATGTCTTGGCGGGTAACGCCTCTGGAACGAATATTGATAGCAATGTCATACGGTTAAATCTGGTCAAGTTAAACCAACCGGGGGAGATAGTGTTGGCAGAAGGTATATACCATCAACCTTATTCATATCATATGTCGTCGATTAAGTACCCTGAAGTTATTGAGCAATTCAATCACTTTCTTAAGGAAAATCAACAACTCGTTAATGAGTTAAAACAAAAGTATGATATTAGGGAACCAGTGCTTTGACTGAATTTAACCGCCAAATGTTAATTGGCCAATGGCTAGGTAATAGCACTGACGATCAAGGGAATCCTGTCGTTGAATATGCTGACTTTTTTGACGATGGTTCATTTGAGTTTTGTTTTATGCATGTGGCGGCAGATGGCCAAGTGCTTGAGCAAACTATTGAGCTTGGTGACTGGGGCTTAGTTGGTAATATTCATTTTACCGTGACTAAAAATGACGTGGTTGATGAAAAAATGTATGCCGCCGATCTAACGCATCCAGATAATTATCATGCCTATGAGGTTACCAAATTAACCGCTGAGCGTTTTGAATATTTTCATATTGTCTCTAAAGAAACCTTTATCCTAAAACGGGTAATTGATAACATCGGGTACTGCTGATTTTCAGCACCTTTTTCCCAGACAATTAAGTATTCAGCAACAAAAAAGAGTAGGTCATGAAACCAATTTCAGAAGCTAGCCTGATCACCGCAATCAAAACCCCATTTAACCACAAAGGCGATATTGATTTCGCCACCTATGACAAGCTAATGGAACAGCAAATTAATGCCGGCGTCGACGGTATTATTGTTGGCGGGACCACAGGTGAAGGTCACTTATTAAGTTGGGAAGAGCACTTAATTTTAATTGCCCACAGCGTACATAAGTTTGGTGATAAATTACTAATTGTTGGTAATACCGGCAGCAATAACACCCGAGAAGCAATAAAAGCCACTGAAAACGGTTTTGCCACCGGTATGCATGCCGCGCTGCAGATTAATCCATACTACGGGCGCACCTCGCCAGCCGGTGTTATTGAGCACTTTAAACAAGTGTTAAATATTGGTCCGGCGTTTATTTATAACGTACCGAGTAGAACCGGGCAGGATCTTACGCCTGATATTATCGAATCAATTGCTGATAATAAGCACTTTGTCGGTGTTAAAGAGTGCTCAGGTAACGAGCGCATTGCTTATTATGAAAAGCAAGGTATTGCTTGTTGGTCGGGGAATGATGATGAGAGTTTTGAAGGCCGCCATCTTCATAATTCCCACGGCGTTATTTCGGTTACCTCTAATATTATTCCGGGTATTATGCGTAAATTGATGGATGAAAATAATCCTGAACTTAACCAAAAAGTACAAGCGCTAATGCAGTGGCTATTTTGTGAACCAAATCCTATTGCGATTAATACCGCATTAATGATGACAGGTGCAGTATCGCCAAACTTTAGGTTGCCATATCAGGCGTTAACGTTAGAGCAACGTCAGCAGGGCTTGGCTTTGCTACAGCAGTTAGCCCAAGTGGATTTAGTTGGGGAACAGTGTCAATTGCTGGCTGATTCAGACTTTAATTATCACTGCTAACTTTACCGCCAATAACAGCCGTTAATATTTATCGCTAATATTTACCGCTAGAAAATCAAATTTAAGTGCTCAGTTTGTTGAGCACTTTAGCTACTTCATCAATTGACAACTTTAGGCTGGTATCTAAATAATACTGCTTGTTTTCTTGAGTTATCGGGCAAGTAAACGCTAACTCAACTGCACACAATTGCAAATCCATCACCTGTGAAAATGCAGGATCTGAGTTATATAAACGATCACCGATGATCGGCATAGTTAAATAATCGGCATGTTGGCGAATTTGGTGTTTTCTGCCAGTTTCTATTGTGACTTCATATTCCGCTATACAGTGACTTAACTGCTGCAGTGTCTGTTGGAATTCTTTGTTAACGTTAATCAGGCGAAAATGACTAATGGCTGATTTACCATCTACCGGTTGCTCAACACGAACCGTTGCTGGCGGTTGAGAGTTATTAGCAATGACCATTGCTTGATAGCGTTTGGTTAGCTGGTGCTGCTCAAAAATTTCGCTATATCGCTGCGCGGCTTTTTTAGTATGAGCAATAATTATTAAACCGGAGGTGGCTCTATCTAGCCTGTGCACTAAATAACATTGGCGTTGATCATTTAATTGCGCTTGCACATAGCGGGTGATCGTACAATGATCGCTCCATTTAGAGCCTTGCGATAACATGCCGCTAGGTTTGTACCAAATACTATAGTGGTGTTGATCATCAATTAACGTCGCGGGTTTAGGTTGTTGTGCCAGCACATCTTTATTGTAATAAAAATGCAGCGTTTCACCGGTCTGAATTAATTTTTTAAAGCGACGAAGGCGTTGAACATGTTTGCCTTTTTCAAGCCACAATGCGCCTTTTGTAATTGCTGACTTTAGCTCACTGGTTGTTAGCTCACTAGCTATTATCGATGGCTGCTGTTGTAATAAGTCGATGGCTTTTATCGGGGCTTGTTCATTTAAGGCATGAATTTCAAAAATATTCACAAAATGTCAGTCGCTGCTTGTTTAAAATCTGTAATAATGCCCAATAATAACATGTATCAGTTAACTAACCGAATTAGCAGTGGATAGACTAATGAGAGATGAACACCTATTTCCCCAAGACGATATTGGCAATGCCTTGTGGCAGTTAAAAGAGCAGGGCGTGGATTTATCGCTTGAACAAGAAGTGGCATTTTCAGTGATTTTCCCAACTCAAGAGCAAGCATTAAAGTTTGGTCATTTGCTGCTAGAGAACGGTCAAAAGCTATCTTTTTGTAGTTATGAAGCAAACCCAGAGTTGCCATGGGAGATCACCGCTTATCCATATATGCCATTAACGTACGATAATATTATTGCTTATCAAGCACTGTTAACAGAGCATTGTCCAGTATTTGGCGGTCAATATGATGGCTGGTATTGCCAAGCGGTAAATTAATATGGATTTATCATCCCTGAGCCAATTACAAAATCAAAGTAAGGAATCATTTAATCAGCAAAGGCTGGTTATCAAGCAAGTGCTTGCAGGTAAAGTAGTTAAATGTCAGCAATGTCATCAAGAGTTGGTATTTCACCCAAAGCAGCAAGCGAGTCAGACAGTAAACTATGCAGATAACTATGCAGATAACTATGCAAATAAACATGCTGATAAACCGGCGGCAATACGTTGTGCTAACGGCTGTACCGACATCGAACTTGATATTGGCTAACTTGTATTGTGAATTATCTAGCCCATTTATATTTATCCCCTGAAAACCCAGCTATTCGCGTTGGCAATTTGATGGGGGATTTCGTTAAGGGTAATCAAATTAATTTATTACCGCCCGAGATAGTACAAGGTGTTTATTTGCATCGGGCGATTGATAAATTCACCGATCATCATCCAGAAGTGTTGCAGCTTAAAACATTGTTATCAAATAAACGACGACGTTTTTCTGGGATTATTACTGATATTGTTTTTGATCATTTATTGGCGAAAAACTGGCTGGAATATCATCCCGATGCTTTAGCATGTTTTGCTCAAGACTGTTACCAAGAACTTAACGGTTATCAATCTGTTATGCCAGAGAAAATGGCGCAAATGGTGTCGCGCATGATTGAGTATAATTGGTTGGAAGATTATCAGTATGACTGGGCAATTGATAGTGCGCTAAATGGTATTAGCCGACGCATACGTTTTGATAACCATTTAGCAGGCGCTGCCGATGAAGTTTTGCCAGCACTTGAACACTATCAGTTAGCTTTTACTAAGTTCTTTCCTGAGCTGCAACAGTTTGTCGAACAACAAATTAAACAGCAAAGATCAACATACCCTAATCATTAAACAGTCAAATAAAGTGCTAGATAAAAGTCGCAATATCTTCCAGTGATTTTTTCACCTGAGCATGAGCTGGAATCGTAGCGTCGTCAGCAGGGTAACCAACAATTAACAGTATATAAGCTCGTTCGTTATCGCTACGCTGACAAATTTTATTTAAAAATGACATTGGCTTAGGTGTGTGAGTTAACGTGGCTAGGCCGGCGTTATGTAAGGCATTAATTAAAAAACCAGTGGCAATACCGACGGACTCGTGAACGTAATAATTAGTATTTTGTTCTTGCGCGCTGATACCACCTTTTTTCTGGCTGAAAATAGCAATCAGCCAAGGCGCTGTTTCTAAATACGGCTTGTTAGCATCGGTACCTAAAGGCTTTAGCGCATCTAGCCATTCTTCACCAGCACGGCCACTGTAAAAACCGCGCTCATGATTTTCTGCTTGTTCTCTTACTTGGCGTTTAACGTCGGGATCTCTGATGGCAACAAACTGCCATGGTTGATGGTTCGCTCCACTGGGCGCTGTCCCCGCTGCTTTAATACAGTTTTCAATAATAGCCTGTGCCACCGGCCTGTCGCTAAATTGCCTGATGCTGTGGCGACGTTTACTTTCTTGATAAAAACGTGCTGAGCGCTCTAACATTTCTTCGGGGGGATATTCGATAAAGTCAGTTAACGGTGAGCAATCATGTGCTTGCATTATCATCAGGCCTCTATAGGTTTTTAAAAAGTATTCAATGAAAACTTGATAGTTGCAAGTGAATATTTGATTGCAAGTTTATACGAACAAACCTTAAGCTTTATATGCTAGCGGCTGGCTAAAATTTTATCGAGATGATTGGCAAACTGCTGCCGATCACTTTGGCTTAGTGGCGGTGGTCCACCTGTGGCAACGCCACTGGCGCGCATGGTATCCATAAAGTCACGAATATTAAGGCGAGATTTGATATTGGCTTGGGTAAATAATTCGCCGCGCGGACTTAATGCTTGACCGCCTAAGGTAATAACTTCATCGGCCAATGGTATATCGCTGGTGATCACTAAATCACCACTGCTTAGCCGTTTAACGATTTCATTGTCGGCGACATCAAAACCGCTAGCTACTTGCATGCTACGGATAAATTTAGAGATTGGTACGCGAATAGCGTGATTTGCCACTAACGTGGTTTCAATGGAGGCTCTGTCTGCTGCTCGAAAAATAATTTCTTTAATAGCAACAGGGCAGGCGTCGGCATCTACCCAAATTTTCATGAGGTTATCGTCATCCTTTAGCTGTTAAAGCTGGTAGTCAAAATGGTAGTGATGAACGCCATTTTCTTGCTGAATATCACATGAACCGCTAATGGTGCTTAGGGCTTTAGTGCCAGAATTCGGCATAATTTCGATGGATAGGGTTTGACCTTGCGGCGTCATTTTACCTGAATGTAATAGGGTAAAGCTGCCTGAGTGTCCGGCAATGGTCGCTGTGACTTCTTCTATGGCAAAATAAACGGCATGACCATTTTCCATGCGTTTACTGATCATTTGGCCGCTGCCGGTTCCCGTAATATCACCCGAGTAAACTTTATTAAGCAGCATTCTACCTGCAGGACAATTAGTGTCATGTTGAGGAGTCACGTTGACTTCAAATGTACCAGTCGCTTTCATAAATTATCCTTTTATTATTGTTTTTGTTTTCTATGAGCTCTTATGATTCAAGTGAACGGCTCAAGTGTTTATTAGCCAGTGCCCCGTCAATTAGAGCATCGTCAGCCTTAGTTTATGGTAATCGTTAGCTCATTAATTTTAAAGCTAGATAAGGAACGACAGAAAACACTATCGTTAGCACTTTATAACCAGCTAAGAACTGAAAGTAAATTTTAGGAAGTAGCGCTGATTCAATATCAGCTAATTGACTGTGTAATTTGATAATAACTGGTTGGAATAGAAAGATAAGCAGGGTTGAGAACGTTAATATTGTCAGATTCAATATTGAACACCAGCCAAAAAAGCTTATTAGTTCATTGATATTAGTCATAATTTACCCTCTTTTGGACTTCATTCCTTTCTTCCCTAATTCAGGTTACCTAGATTACTTAGTCGCTCGCCAACGTTAATGGCTAAGTCACTTTTACCGTTAAATTAGACACCTAATAACTTAAACCTCATAGCGAAGCATACTTGGCTTAAGTCATTAGGTTTAAGTTACTTGGTGTCTATTGCTATCTGAAAGCTTTATCTCAAGAAAATTAGCTGATAAACAAAAAACTTAACCGTAATTATAAAATGCAGTGTTTGGTGAAATCGGCTGTTTCGTTGGCAGTCCATTCACCTTTTGGCTTTTCTTTCATTGCTTCACACCAGTCTTCACTACCCACTTCTGGTGCACACGCTGAAATAAGAACGAGTAATGCCAAACTGCTTAATACTTTTTTCATTTTAATTCCTAATATGTTGGTTATCGATGGGATTAGTTTAAATGGAACGGACAATTATTGTTAGCTAATTTAAACTTCACCTTTAAAGGTTAGCTCTATTTTATTGCCGGCAGGATCGGTGGTAAATAATTGAGTTAGCTGTAAATCATTCACTTGGCTTTGATGAAAGTCGATACCATTATCGCTTAAGTGTTGTTTTACCTTAATTAAATTGCTTGAGCGAAACGCAATATGATCTAAATATGGCAACTCACTTGCCTTTTTATTATCTTTTACCGAAAGGTGGATAACAGGTTGTTGCTTGGCATACAGCCAATAGCCTTGATGATTAAACTTTGGCCGTTTTCCTATGGTTAAACCTAACACTTGTACGTAAAAATTAAGGCAATCATTAATTAACTGTTCAGGGCCGGCAATATTAATGTGATCAATATATTCAATGGTCATGTTAATTCTCTGGTTATTAGAATTTTAGTTACTACGCTTGTCGGTTATTTTCTTTAACATCGCTTGCGCGTCAAAAATCATTTGTTCACCAAGGCCAGGAGCTACTGAAATACTGTCAGGTGAGGCGCCATAACCGCCAATTGCAGCGGCTGCGAGAGTTGGCACGTAGCCAATATTGCCATTAGTGTAGCCAATCAGAAAGTTAAATTTAGCGTGATTTGCGGCTTTAAGTTGATTGGCAAAGTCACTAAAGAACTCCCCTGAAAATGTGCTAAAGGCGATGTCAGAAGTCAGTTGAATAACATTAACTTGTGCTGTTCTAGCTGGCGAAGTATCTGATTCAACAGCTGTAATTAAAGGGATGTTGTAATACTTGCTGGCAAAACTTATTGTGCCTTCAGCACGATAAGATAGCGTTTGATTAAGTTGCTTAGCAATTGGCTGGAATAGGGCAATTGCGAGTTCTTGAGCTTTTATTTGTGCTTTGGATATTGGTGTTGTGCCCGCATCGTAAGGATTAATATCGCCCGCCGCGCCTGTTAAAAAAAGAGTTTTGCGGTTAAGGCCATTCATTTGCTTAGCTAAATAAGCTGGGTAATCGCCTGAAACTACAGGATGAAATCTGTCCATGCTGATAACGGGATGGGCATTGTAGTTAATTAAGGTAACGCCATTGCTCATATTATTGTTTGTTCGCGCTTTGTTTATCGCCTTTTTGTGCTCTTTATTATAAGTGTTTGAATCACCAATAAATTTAATGTCGATAACATTGAGGTCGCTATTACTGGCTGGCGAAGGAATATGATCTGGGTTAGTCCAAAGCATTTGTGCTTGATTATTGTTAACTTGAATTCGATTGTAGCCCTGATCAATGGTTTGGCTAAATGCGGCAATTTCCACAGGTTTTAAATTATTTGATAATTTGTTGAATTGCTGAATAAATTCATCGTTGTACTCGAGAACCTTGCTTGGACCAATAAAGCCCGAATGACTATGAGTGCTATGCATTAAAACCAAGTCGAATTGAGTTTGTTTTAAAATTTTTGAGGTGATGGTATTCCAGGTTGCAGGCGGAAGATTAATCACATCAAGCGCGATAATACCAATTTGTTTTTGGCCATCGCTGATTACCAATAATTTTGCCAATAAAGGATCTGTGATGGTAAATGATGACGTAGGATTGCTTGCCAGCAAATAAACCTTATCTTGGTTAGGTACCGGGGAAATATCAAATTCCGTGTATGCAGCTTTATACTGACCAGCTAATGTTTGACTGACTAATGTTTGGCTTAGGAAAAGCACTAAACTAATAATCGTGAAAAATTTTTTAGTTATTCGCAACTTGGTTTGCTGTAGGTCTAGGTTTAGCTGCATGTGTAATTGTTGATTAAACTGAATTCGTTGTTTTGAGCGCTCCACTTTTATCCTTTTATTCAGCTTAAAGCTTTAGGGCTATCATTTGCTATAGAAAAGATTTTACCCAATCTGTGGCTGTTTTATTGTCTTCAAATACGGCAAAGTTTATCCCTGCATTTTCGTAGCTCGCTTTGAACTTATCTTTCATAATAAAAGCGCCTTCAATGTCATCTGGCAGTATATATGCGGTAGCCGCTGCATTTAAGCTATTGGATTTAAGCTCTTGTAAAAATAAGGCAAACTGCTCAATAAAATCATTTGGAGCTAAACAAGACTCTTGAAAAATTACTATCTCAGCCCATTTGTTGTGTTGTTTATGCATCTCAAGGTTAGGCTGAACCTGTTGAAATGCCATTAGTAGTTCAAGATTAAACGGTCCTGTTGCTTGGTAGAGAATAATATTGTCGTCGATGACCTTATATCTAACACGGCCATGTGCTTGGTAACCACTGGCTTTAACAGAATCTGTGCACTTTGCTTTCAATGTTTATCCTTTAAATTAATAGCCTATGCCGCCTACGCTAATTGTAGGGTATTAGCGTTCAACATTAAAACTGAAATTGATAACAAGGTAACTAATCATTAACGAAATTTGAAGTTTTAGCTATTTATATGTTTAATTTAGAGGATGCTTGCTAAGATGTAAGTTAGAAAAGCGCTTTAAAAACAAGCAGTAAATTAAAAGTATGTGAGTGTAATGACTGGACTATCTAACAAACCAAGCTGTAATCAATGCGCAGACCTATCGGCACTAGGTTTCGACTTTACTATGGCATTCCAACCAATTTTTAACGCAGAGTCTAATCAAGTGTTTGGTTATGAAGCCTTGGTTCGAGGAATAAATAATGAATCAGCGTATTCAGTTATTTCTCAAGTTAACGATGACAACCGTTACCTGTTCGACCAGCATTGTCGAATTAAAGCGATAGCGTTAGCGGCTAAATTAAATATTGACTCAATGTTGAGCATTAACTTTTTACCTAATGCGGTTTATAAGCCAGAGCGCTGTATTCGAACAACATTGGAAGCAGCCCAAACTCATAATTTTCCTGTTGAGCAGATAATGTTTGAGTTTACAGAAGTTGAAAAAATTGATGATAGTGAGCATGTAAAGCGTATTGTTCATTATTATCAATCATTAGGCTTTAAAACAGCCATTGATGACTTTGGTGCTGGCTATTCAGGGCTCAATTTACTGGCAGATTTTCAAACTAATATCATTAAGTTTGATATGGGATTAATTAGAGGGATAGCCTCTGATCATGTTCGCCAAGTGATTATTCGGCATAATTTAGCAATGTTAAAAGAGCTTAATATTACACCATTAGTAGAAGGTGTTGAAACTGAGGAAGAATACCGCTGGCTAAAAGCCGCAGGTGTAGCGTTAATGCAGGGCTATTATATCGCTAAACCTGGCTTTGAATGTTTACCGGAAATTACCGTTAACTAGCTTTCCTACTAAGTATCCAAAGCCCTTTACGTATACAATTTGGCGCCGACAGTTACAAGAGGCGTGATGACTGGCCGGTTATTAGGCTAATTATCATCATCTTTTTTCTTGGATTTTTTGGCGTTTTGATCATCATCGCTCTCCCAGAATTTCCACCACTTCTTGCTGTTTTGCTCTCTAGCCGCTTGACCTTTTTCTGAGCCTTTACCTAACTCTTTTCGTTCTTGCTCCGCTTTTTTATCGCGCTGCTTAGCTAAGCCCTTTTCTTTATCAAGGTCGTCAGCATCATCATCCTTGTTTGGCTTGTTATGATGTTTGTCTTTATTTTTGTCTTTATTTTTGTGTTTATCTTTTTTCGACTTTTTATCTTTGTTGTCACCTTTGCCTTTTTCTTTATCAAGGTCGTCAGCGTCATCCTTGTCTTCGTCATCATCTTCCTTGGCGTTCATTTGTGCTTTATGTTCTGCTTTTTGTTCGGCGGTAGGCTTGCCTTTACCTGCCCAGCTAGGTTTTTCGGCTAATGTCGGGGTGATGAAACCAATCAAAAGTAACAAGGTAACTAATGCTTTGATCATTGTTTTTCTCCAAGTTTAAAATGTCGTGCTTATAGTTATAGTAGCTAATAAGCGACTAATAGCTCAATTTAACATAATGTATTTACTCGTGACTTTGCTTTATTGAGTTATCCACGCTTATAGTTAGAAAGAGTAAAAACAACACTTAATAATCTAAGAGTTAGCTTTAATACTGGGAAAAGGTACTGCCAGCATACAGGGGAATTTATTGTGAATTTATCTAGTTTAAAAACGCCAATTATTGGCGCGCAAATGCTGTTTGTCGCATTTGGTGCCTTGGTTTTAGTGCCTCTTTTAACGGGATTAGATCCTAATGTCGCACTATTTACCGCAGGCCTTGGTACGTTAATCTTTCAGTTAGTAACAAAGCGCAGTGTACCAATATTTTTAGCTTCGTCATTCGCGTTTATTGCGCCGATTAGTTATGGTGCGGCTACTTGGGGGATTCCTGCAACTATGTCTGGCTTAGCCGCCGCAGGATTGTTCTATGTATTACTAAGCGGCCTAGTGGCTTGGCGAGGTAATGATATTATTCATAAATTACTGCCACCTGTTGTGGTAGCGCCAGTGATTATTGTGATTGGTTTAAGTCTGGCGCCAGTTGCGGTGAATATGGCGCAAGGAAAAACAGGTGATGGCGCTGCGCAATTAGTGGCTGAGCCAACCGCTTTAATTATTTCATTTACCGCACTAATTGTAACTATGCTGGTATCAATTCTCGCCAGAGGTTTATTAAAACTGATACCTATTTTGGTTGGGTTGGTGGCTGGTTATTCGATGGCGTTATTTTATGGCATCGTCGACTTTAGCCCAGTAGGCGCTGCTCCTTGGTTTGCTATACCGAATTTTGTTGTGCCTGAATTTAATTGGCAGGCAATTTTATTAATATTGCCCATAGCGTTGGCATCGTCTGTTGAACATATTGGTGATGTGATGGCGATCTCTAATGTTACAGGTAAAGACTTCTTAGAAAAGCCAGGCTTAAAGCGCACGCTAATGGGGGATGGTTTAGCAACCTCTGCTGCATCTTTGCTTGGCGGCCCACCGAATACTACTTATTCAGAAGTAACAGGTGCGGTAGCGTTAACCAAAGCGTTTAATCCGGTGATTATGACTTGGACGTCTATTTTCGCAATATTACTGTCATTTTCCGGTAAAAGTGGTGCGGTATTAAGCACTATTCCTGTACCTGTTATGGGGGGGATTATGATGCTGCTGTTCGGCACAATCGCCGCAGTTGGTTTGAAAACTTTAGTAAATGCGCAAGTTAATTTAAATGAAAGTAAGAATATGGCGATTATTTCAGTTTCTTTAGTATTCGGTATTGGCGGCATGAGCCTAGATTTAGGCGGTGTTCAATTGCAAGGTATTGCCTTGGCCGCGGTAACAGCTATTTTGTTAAACTGGCTACTACCCAGTGAGAAAAAAGAAAATGAAGCGGGCGATGGGATATAAAGCTTTAATTGGAGGTAAAAAGTGATAAGAGAGCCTAAGGCTCTCTTATCACGGCGTTTTATTAACGGTATAGCGGTGTCAGTTACTCAGCAGTAGTTGGATCAATAATCGTATGCACTTGTGAGATCTTATTCGCTGGAAAGCCGCCCATATCGGCATGTTTTTGCACAGATGCGACATCGGGCGCTATGTAAACACAATACACTTTATCGTCAGTTACGTAACTCTGCTACCACTGCACTAGTGGCCCAAGTTCAGACAAAACACCACATGACTTTTGTGAAATTCCTTGAAGTTCTTCGGCGGTTAACTTGCCTGCACCGGGTATCTCTCGTTCTATGACATATTTTGGCATTTTTGGTCTCCCTTTACCTGAATTGAATTAACGCCTTCATCAATTAATTAGCGGTATTGATTAAGTGCGTTAACCGTTCAGTATAGTCGACTCACGAGTATACTTTGCCTCTATTTTGCAGCATTAATAGAGTGGTATTTTTCGTTAATGATTTGCGTTAATGTTTTGCGGTGGTCTTAATGAATTCAATTTTCATTAAAATGACGCCAATAAACACGGTAATTGAGCCTAACGCTAATATCGGATCTATGGTTTCAAGCGCGACAAATTGACCATAAAACAAGAACAAGCCAATTAACACAACAGCAGAGCCAGCTTGATGCACATAAAATTGAGCTAAAGCTAATTTTGACTGTGAATTATTCAGCCATAGTTTATGGCAAAGCCCGTAGATAAATGACAAAACAAAGCCAATTAACATAATATGCGCATGGGTGACATGTTGGCCGTGGTTCTTTGATGCAGCCATATAAATACCTAAGGCCAAGCCTAAAATTGCATAGCCAAACGCAGTTAAAATAAACTTTCTATCCATTTTATTATTCCTCAAAACTTGTCATCGGCGGTGTTAGCGTGTTGCCGTTAGCCGTAATAACAACCAAAAAGAACTACTGAAAACGCTTTAAATATAGGCGATAAAGTATGGCACTGCTTAAGCAAATAGTGGCAGGAATAATCAATGCGTAAAATTGAACTTGCAGAAAAAGCCAGGCACCGAAGGTGCCACCGAGAATGAAACTACAAATAATTAATGTAAATAGCTGTGCTTTACGTTTATCAAGCGCTTCACCTCTAAAGACACCACCAATCATCATAATAAGCGAGGAAAGAGGAGTATTACGAGGGCAATAAAAAACGCCCCGAAGGGCGTTTAATTAAAAGTTAAGCCTCGCGATTAACCAATAAATTTACGAGCATTGCGGAACATGCGAACCCAAGGAGAGTCCTCTTGCCATTCTTCTGGGTGCCAAGAGTTAGCAACCGTACGGAATACACGCTCTGGGTGTGGCATCATAATAGTTACGCGGCCATCAGTGGTGGTTAAAGCAGTAATACCGTCTGGAGAACCATTCGGGTTCGCAGGGTATGTTTCAGTAACATCACCATAGTTATTCACATAACGCATTGAGACAGTGCCTGAATTATTCGCAGCATCAATGGCTTCATCAGAAGCAAATTCAGTGCGACCTTCACCGTGAGAAACCGCGATTGGCATACGTGAACCTTCCATGCCTTTGAAGAAGATTGACGGACTTTCTTGAATTTCTACTAATGAGAAACGTGCTTCAAAACGCTCTGATTCGTTCTGAACAAAGCGCGGCCATGCTTCACTGCCTGGAATGATTTCTTTTAAGTTAGAAAGCATCTGACAGCCGTTACACACACCTAATGAGAACGTACCTTCGCGGTGGAAGAACGCTTTGAACATTTCACGTGCTTTTGCGTTAAATAAAATTGATTTTGCCCAGCCTTCACCTGCGCCAAGTACGTCACCGTAACTAAAACCACCACAAGCAACTAAGCCGTTAAAGTCAGCTAAGTCAACGCGATCTGCTAAGATATCTGACATGTGAACGTCAATCGCTTTAAAGCCTGCTCGGTCAAAAGCCGCTGCCATTTCAACGTGCGAGTTAACACCTTGCTCACGTAAAATAGCGATTTTCGGATTAGTGCCGTTTTGTGCATCTTTAGCAATTAAATCAGCAACGATATCTTCATTAATATCGAAAGTTAATGAAGCATTTAAACCTGGATCTTCAGTATCGAATTTAACGTCAAATTCTTCTTGTGCACACTCTGGGTTATCACGCATTGCTTGCATTTTCAGCGTAGTTTCCGCCCAAACTGTGCGGAAGTAGGTACGTGAGTTTTCTAATACCACTCGTTCATCACGAGTAAAGGTGATCATGTCTGTATCATTGATACGAGCAACATCTGCGCAGTAATCTAAAATACCGTACTCAGAGAATATGGTATGAATTGCATCAACATCTTGTTCGCGAATTTGAATAACCGCACCTAATTCTTCGTGGAATAGTACTTCTAAATCGCTACCTTCAAATACGCTTAAATCAACGGTTACACCAGTGTGACCAGCAAATGCCATTTCGGCGATAGTGGTAAATAAACCACCGTCACTGCGATCGTGGTACGCTAATAACTTACCTTCGGCAACTAATGTTTGCATCGCATTAAAGAAGCCACGTAATACATAAGCTTCATCAACGTCTGGCGTTTCTTTACCAAGTTGTTTGTACACTTGCGCTAAACATGAACCACCTAAACGGTTTTTACCGCCTGATAAATCAATAGCAACAATACGCGTTTCGCCAAGGTCAGTGCGAAGCTGCGGGGTTACCGTTTTGCGAATATCTTCAACACGACCAAAGGCTGTGATAATTAGTGACATTGGCGCAGTAACGGCTTTGTCTTCACCATTTTCTTGCCACTGAGTTTTCATCGACATTGAGTCTTTACCCACAGGAATGGTTAAGCCAAGCTCAGGGCACAGCTCTTCACCCACGGCTTTTACTGCTTCGTAAAGACCGGCATCTTCACCTGGGTGACCTGCTGGCGACATCCAGTTAGCTGAAAGCTTAATACGGTTTAAATCACCAATATCAGCACCCGCAATGTTGGTTAACGCTTCGGCAACAGCTAAACGGGCAGATGCGCCGTAGTTTAATAGAGCAACTGGTGTACGCTCACCCATAGACATAGCTTCACCATGGTACGAATCAAGCGCTGCTGCGGTTACGCCGCAATCAGCTACTGGTACTTGCCAAGGGCCTACCATTTGGTCGCGCGCAACCATACCCGTAACTGAGCGGTCACCAATGGTTACTAAGAAAGTTTTCTCAGCAATGGTTGGTAAGCGTAATAAGCGATCTGCTGCTTCTGCAACATCAACACCCGCAAAGTCTAATTCGTTACCTGCAGTTGGTACTGATTTCACATCTTTAATGATTTTTGGCGTTTTACCTAAAAGTACATCAAGTGGTAAATCGATTGGCGTGTCTTTATCAGTACCGGCAAAGTGTGAGTCAGTAACGGTTAAGTGCTCTTCTTCTGTTGCCTTACCAACCACAGCAAATGGCGCACGTTCACGCTGACAAATTTCTGCAAATAATGGTAATTGCTCATCTGATACCGCTAATACATAACGCTCTTGAGATTCATTACACCAAATTTCGTGTGGTGCCATGCTACGTTCATCGTTTGGTACGTTACGTAGTTCAAAGTTACCACCTCGGCCGCCGTCTGATACTAATTCAGGGAAGGCGTTTGATAAGCCACCGGCACCAACATCATGGATAAATAAAATAGGGTTGTTTTCGCCTAGCTGCCAACAACGGTCAATAACTTCCTGACAACGACGCTCCATTTCTGGGTTTTCACGTTGTACTGACGCAAAATCTAAATTCTCAGCCGATTGACCAGACGCCATACTTGATGCAGCGCCGCCGCCAAGGCCAATGTTCATTGCTGGGCCACCTAACACAATTAAGTTAGCGCCAACATTGATTTCGCCTTTTTGCACGTGCTCTTCACGAATATTACCTAAACCACCAGCGATCATAATTGGCTTGTGGTAACCACGTACTTCAACGCCGTTAAATGAGTTCACTTGCTCTTCGTAAGTACGGAAGTAACCTAAAATTGCCGGACGACCAAATTCGTTGTTAAATGCCGCGCCACCTAGCGGGCCTTCAATCATAATATCAAGGGCAGTCACAATGCGATCTGGCTTGCCGAAATCAGTTTCCCATGGCTGTTCAAAACCTGGGATGCGTAAGTTAGATACTGAGAAACCGACTAAGCCCGCTTTAGGTTTTGAACCAACACCGGTTGCGCCTTCATCACGAATTTCACCACCAGAACCGGTCGCCGCACCTGGGTAAGGTGAGATAGCCGTAGGGTGGTTATGAGTTTCCACTTTCATTAAAATATGGATATTTTCGTGGTTGTAACCGTATTCTTTCGTTTCAGGGTGTGGGAAGAAACGTCCACCTTCTGAGCCCACCATAACCGCAGCGTTATCTTTATAGGCTGATAACACGTAAGCTGGGTTAACTTCATGGGTGTTGCGGATCATTTTAAATAATGATTTTTCTTGTTTTACCCCGTCAATAGTCCAGTCAGCATTGAATATTTTGTGGCGACAATGCTCTGAGTTTGCCTGGGCAAACATATAAAGTTCGATGTCATGTGGGTTGCGACCTAGTTTAGCAAAGTTGTCAGCAAGGTATGTAATTTCATCATCTGCTAGTGCTAAACCTAAATCAACATTGGCTTTAACTAAGGCTTCACGGCCACCTGCCATGACATCTACTGATGAAAACTCACCCGGCTCTGCTGTGGCAAATAACGCTTGCGCATCGTTAAATTCTGAAAATACCGACTCCATCATGCGATCGTGGATCAGATTATTTAATTGTTTTTCCTGCTCAGTCGTTAACTTATCGCCCGTTACGTAATAAGCGATACCGCGCTCTAAGCGGATAACTTTAGCTAAACCACAGTTGTGAGCGATGTCGGTTGATTTTGAAGACCAAGGAGAAATAGTGCCTGGACGAGGAGTAACAAGTAACAAAGTGCCTGCTGGCTCATGCTCTTCAATGGTTGGACCGTATGTTAACAGCTTAGCTAATACTGCTGATTCATCAGCTGTTAGCTCTGCTGACAAGTGCGCAAAGTGGGTAAACTCTGCATAAATGTCGGTTACAGGAAGGTCAGCTTCAGCACACTGAGTCAGGAGTTTTTGAATTCTAAAATCTGATAGTGCCGGAGCGCCACGAAGGGTTTGGATCAACATCGCCATTTGTTTACTCACTAGTAAATTTAGTTATTTTCACCTAGTAATTTAGTCTGTATCTTCATTTGTAATAAGATGATTAATTAATAGGTGATAAACATGGGGTAAAAATCGCGCGTATTATAGAGGAAAGAGAAGCTTTTGATAAGCAAAACATTTATTAATAGTAGGGGCTGGCTAGCGAGTTAACTCAGTATTAACAAAAAAACCTTTATCTATGTATTATTTCACGACACAATGACTTGGTATGAATGAAAAATTTATAAAAACCAACCAGATGTTCAAGTTTTTTAAGCTGTTAAGCCTATCGCTTATTGTAGTGCTTTTTGGCTGTCAGCAAGAAGCTGACCAGCCGAGTTTACAGCGCATTTTAGAGCGTGGTTATGTTGCTGTCGGTACGCTTTATGGCCCTAATTCCTACTATATTGGCGCAGAAGGCCCAGCAGGTTTTGAATATGAATTAGCGGAAAAATATGCACAATCGTTAGGTGTCGATTTAAAAATTTTACCCAGTTATAGCCTAGAAGAGCTATTTCCTCGTTTAAATTCTGGTGAAGTGGATTTTGTTGCAGCGGGCCTTGCGGTTACCCCTCAACGTTTAAACCAATATGATTTTGCACCAAGCTATGATTCAGTCAGTCAAAAATTGGTGTTCCTTCAAGGGGAAAAACGGCCACGAACTCTTGATGACTTAACAGGCACCTTGATGGTGTCGACAAATTCCAGTCATCAGGAAAACCTTCAGCAGCTAGCGCAAACAAATGAAGCGTTGGTGTGGCAAGAAACCGCAGAATTTGACAGTGAAGAATTGTTATTGAAAGTACTGGCGGGGGAAATTGATTACACTGTCGTAGATAGCCATGTGCTGGCAATTAATCGTCGCTATTACCCCGATATTAGCATTGGCTTTACCATTAAAGATCCTGAGCCATTGGCGTGGCTAGTTAATAAACAAAGTGATGATTCAATACTGGGTAGCCTAATTGAGTTTTTCGGTCAGGTGCATCATGACGGTACGCTTTTGGCACTTGACGATAAATACTATGGTCATGTCGAACAATTTAATTATGTTGATACCCAAGCATTTCTTGCGGCAATAGAGCAAACATTACCAACCTATCAACCGGTGTTTGAAAAGTACGGTCAGGATATTGACTGGAAATTATTGGCGGCAATTAGCTATCAGGAATCTCATTGGAACCCCAAGGCGCGATCACATACCGGTGTGCGCGGCATGATGATGTTAACCTTGCCAACTGCCAAGCAAATGGGGGTTAAAAGTCGTTTAGATCCCGAACAAAGCATTGCTGGTGGTGCGAAATATTTTCATAATCTGATTGAGCGTATTCCTGATCGTATTCCGTTTCCTGATCGCATGTGGTTTGCGTTAGCTTCCTATAATGTTGGTTTTGGTCATGTGAACGATGCTCGAATTTTAACTCAGCGCCAAGGCGGTGATGCTGATCGGTGGGTAGATGTAAAGTCGCGACTACCGCTACTTAAGCAGAAAAAATATTATAAAACCCTTAAATATGGTTATGCTCGTGGCGATGAGCCAGTCAATTATGTCGAGAACATTCGTCGCTATTATCACACCCTTAGTTACTTTGATGAAAAAGTGAAAAAACAACCTGTTACAAATATTAGTGAGTAACCAGTCAAAAAATCTTGACTAACTAGTCAAGCTTTGTCATAAATTCGTCACAAAGTTTCGGTATTCTTTGTGTGGTATACCGATATACTTTAATGAGTTGGTAATAATGAGTTGGTAATTCGTTAACCGAAGGTTTAACCGAGTCATTCAACTGAAATGATGAGTTATGACACTTGCTATTGGCAGGAAAAGTAACTCGAGTAATAGACAGTCAAATTAACTAGGAGAAAGTTGATGTTGCGTAAAAGTCGCAAAATTCAACTCAGTATTCAACGAAAAAAGATGCTGAGAGATAATCAACGCAAAATCTGTAATCGCAGACATGCGTACTTCAAACAAAGCCTGATGGACTAAGCCTCAGGCTTTTTTGTTTGGGTTAACGTTGGGCGTAATTATTCATTCACTATCATTTCAAAGCCACCATAAATCATTCTTTTTGCATCAAATGGCATTGGGTTTTGCTCTGCATCGTATTCTGCCATCACCGCTTTCATTCCACTTTCTCTAACCGCTTTTGATGGCCAAGTAACCCAAGAAAATACCACCGTTTCGTCAGGCTGACAGTTAACTGCCATAGGAAAAGACGTTAGTTCTCCATCTGGTACATCGTCGCCCCAACATTCAACATAGTTTAATGCGCCGTGCTTTTTAAACAACGGCACTACTTGTTGACAATGGGCTAGGTATTTTTCTTTGTTTTCAGTGGGAACTGCACTAACAAAACCTTCAACGTAATGCATAATTTGTCCTTATTAAACAGGCTTTATACCAAATTCAATAAATATAGCGTATAGGTTAATTAGCTGCTGTGGTATTTATGGTGTTAGTGCTATTTTCGCTGAATTGGAATGCCCAGTAGCGAGATGATTGCTTGTGAAAGTTGTTCAATATTATTGATATCTTCCGGAATAATGAGCACGGTATCATCACCGGCAATGGTGCCTAAAATACCAATAGATTCTTCGAGTGAATCTAACACTCTCGCCATTAGAGGAGCACCGCCAGTACCGGTTTTTAAGACGATTTGATAGTTGTTGTGTTTTAAATCGAGGGCGATAGTTTCAATAGGATGCTTAGTTTTAGGAATAATCAGTGCATCAGGCAGGTTGTAACATATTTCATTTTGGCTATTACGAGTTTTGACCGCGCCAAGCTTTGCCAGCATTCGAGACACTTTTGACTGTGAGACACTATTAAAACCTTGCCCGGCAAGTGCAGCAGCTAATTCTTCTTGTGAACGATAACTACCTTGTTTTAACAGCGCTTTAAATACTTGTAGTAGCGCTTGTTCGTCTTTTTGATTTTTCTTGGTCATACGCAGTTCTTCAATCGTGTGATCAATGGTGTTGGCAATGATCAAATTTTTCCGAGGTTTTATTTGTTGTTTTTATTTTTAGCTATTTTAGTTTTTTAATTACTTTAAGGCGTTAGCTTGATTGTCAGCCAATTGCTTTGCCTGCTTCATTGCTTTTTTTTCTTGGCGGCGACGCTTAAAAAAGTTTGACAACAGGTTGGCGCATTCTTGCTGCATTAAACCATGTTTTACGCCAATTTGGTGATTTAATTTATCATTATTTACTAAATCAAATACCGAGCCTGCAGCACCGGTTTTTTCATCGGCTGTGGCAAAAACTATTCGAGAAATTCTGCTGTGAACCAGTAACCCTGCACACATTGGGCAGGGCTCAAGAGTTACATAAAGTGTGCAGTCTAGTAATCGGTAATTATTCAGGTGTTTTCCGGCTGCCCGTATTGCCAACATTTCAGCATGAGCTGATGGGTCATTGTCCATGATTGAACGATTATAACCTTCACCAATAATTTCACCGTTGTACACAATAACTGCGCCAACGGGAATTTCATTTAAACTCTCCGCGATTGCTGCCAACTCGAAAGCGCGTGCCATAAATTGACGGTCAGTTTCGGTAAACAGCTCACCAGCTTCGGTAAATGGCTGATTAGTCTCAGATATTGGCGTTTCGTTAGCCATTATAAAAACAGCTCCAATAAGTCATTTAAATAACGATGACCCAGAGGCGTGACTTGCCACAGATTACCGCTTGCTGATAGCAATTTTTTGCTGGTGGCAATCTCAAGCGGCTTAGCAATACTTGATAGCGCTAATCCGGTGGTTTGGCTAAAGCGGTTAATATCGAATGTCTCGCGCAGCCTTAACTGGTTCATCATAAACTCAAAGGGCAGTTCATCGGTCGTCACTTCGTTGAGGTGATCAAGAGCAGGTCGATTCGCTTCTAAATAACCCTTAGGATGTTTTACTTTTACCGTGCGGTAAATTTTATTGGCATTGATGTCAGTGATCTTGCCATGAGCGCCACAGCCAATACCTAAGTAATCGCCAAAGCGCCAATAATTCAGGTTATGCTGGCTTTGGACACTAGGTTTACTGTAGGCGGAAATTTCATATTGCTGGTAACCCGCGGCATTTAATAGGGCAACACCTTGCTCTTGAATTGACCACAATGTTTCATCTTCCGGCAATTTTGGCGGTTTTGAAGCAAAAGCTGTGTTTGGCTCTATGGTTAATTGATACCAAGAAAGGTGATCAGGATTTAATGCTATGGCTTGCTTAAGATCATCGAGAGCATTTTCTAAACTTTGGTTGGGCAAGCCGTGCATTAAATCTAAGTTAAAACTTTTTACGCCACAGCTTTTAGCAAGCTCAGCGGCTCGTATTGCTTGGGCATTGTTATGAATGCGCCCAAGTTTAATTAGCTTATCTGACTCAAAGCTTTGTACACCGATAGATAAACGGCTAACACCAGCACTGGCAAATCCGCTAAATTTATCTGCTTCTACCGTGCCTGGGTTAGCTTCTAACGTGACTTCAATATCATCATCTTTATCAAAGCGTTCAAACACTTGCGACAACAGGCTGGCAATTGCATCAGGCGAGAATAAACTTGGCGTACCGCCACCAATAAAAATACTGTGGAGTTTTCTATTGGTTAAGCTAAAGCGGGCGATATCATCATCAAGATCTTGGATCAGCGCAGTAACATAAGCTTGCTCTGGTGGCTCAGCTTTTAAGGCATGAGAGTTAAAATCGCAATAGGGACACTTTTCCACACACCAAGGAATATGGATATACAGCGATAGAGGTTGCTGAATTAATTGTGTTTGCTGAGATAGTTGTGCTTGCTGAATTAACGCCATTAGTTAAAAGTGCTCAGCCAGTAATGTCAATGCTTTGCCGCGGTGACTTACGCTATTTTTTTGCGCTCGGGTAAGCTGTGCGGAACTACACTGGTGTGACTCAACCCAAAAGAGTGGATCGTAACCAAAGCCTTGTTCGCCGTGCAGTTCAGTTAAAATACTGCCTTCCCAGACGCCGTGGCAAATTACCGGGGTTGGATCATCCGCATGACGCATATACACCAGCACACAATGGAAACGGGCGCTGCGCTGCTCAGCAGGTACATCAGCCATCGCGGTTAGTAACTTTTGATTATTGCTGGCATCGGTTGCATCCTCGCCACTATAACGGGCAGATTTAACCCCCGGCGCGCCATTTAACGCGTCAACTTCCAAGCCTGAGTCATCAGCAATGGCAGGTAAGCCGGTAATTTTCGCCGCATGTCGAGCCTTGATGATGGCATTTTCAACAAACGTGGTGCCAGTTTCAGCAACATCAGGCACATCAAATTCACTTTGCGGCACAATATTAATTTGGTGTTTGGCCAGTAAAGTAGCCAGCTCTGCGACTTTACCCTTGTTGCCTGTGGCTAAAACGATAGTTGACATAAAATATGCATTTAAAAGCTAATAAAAATTGCTGCGCATTATATCAATTGCTTTGGCAAATTGTTAATTTAAGCCTGATTTTTTCGCCGAATTTTATATTAGGTCGTGTGGCTTGTTTGCACTTGGCAGGATTAATCTCATCACTACTTTATATCTGTTTTTGCTAAGGAAAAGCCATGTCACTTAAAGACAGTTTGCTTGCGCTAGTTATTATTTGTATTTGGGGATTTAACTTTATTATTATCGCCTGGGGCGTAGAGCAAATGCCGCCATTGATGCTAGGTGCGGCTCGCTTTCTTTTTGTTGCCGGTATCGGTAGTTTATTTATGAAAAAGCCGAATATTCCGTGGCGTTGGATGGCTTTGTATGCCATTACCTTATGTTTTGGTCAATTTGCTTTGCTCTTTTCCGCACTAGCCTTCGGTATGCCGGCTGGGCTGGCCTCTTTGGTACTACAATCTCAAGCGTTATTTACCATTATTTTCTCTGCCTTGGCGTTAAAAGAGGCGATTAAACCAAGTCAGTTATTAGCCATGCTAGTTGCCGGAATTGGCTTAACCATTATTGCCGGTAGTGAACAAGCTACCGAGATGACAGCAATCGGTTTTGGTTTAACCATTGCCGCAGCGATTTCTTGGGGCATAGGTAATGTGGTTAATCGCACGATAAATCAACGAGGCTATCGCGCTGACTTAGGACTAGTTGTATGGTCGGCGTGGTTTGCCATTATTCCTTTTGCCATCAGCAGTGTCGTTTTTGAAGGTACAGATGCTATCAGTCAAAGCTTAATGAATTTTAATTGGATTGGTTTAGGTGTATTACTGTATTTAGCGTTTGCTGCATCAATGTTAGGTTACGGTTTGTGGGGATATTTGCTGGCGCATTATCCTGCAGGCCATGTGGCACCAATGACATTGGCTGTGCCTGTGGTTGGTTTAATTTGTGCGATGTTTTTCCTTGATGAACATATCAGTAATAGTCAGGCAATTGGCATTTTGGTTGTAATGCTTGGTTTGCTGATTAATGTTAGAGGGGAGTGGTTGTTTCGGAAATTGTTTCGTAAATCGAACGTCTATTTGCCTAAATAGTTTAGTAATTAAGCTCGCTGAATTAGTGAGAGCTACTTTTATCGTCATTCCTGCGAAAGCAGGAATCTTTTAAGTGTTTGCCTAAATAGCATTTGTGAAGATCCCGCATCAAGTGCGGAATGACGGCAAGGTTGAAAGTGCGGAATGACGGCAGCTTTGAATGAGCCTTAAATTCAACTTCTTTCCCATTGAAGCGGGCTAATACATAATCCCGCAACTAGTGCGGGATTATTCAAATTTCCATATGGAAAATTAATATCAACTGATAAAAGTAAAGCGTTGAAAATTACTCAACGTAAAACGTTTGTTCAAAATTTAACGTATGGCTTTCTTTACCATCAGTTACTGTTATCTCAAATTTCACTTTTTCTTTATCGCGATAATTTAGCTGGGCTAAATAATAAATCGCATCGCCTTCTTTGACCTCTTCAAAGTCTAGGCGTTTAAATTGGCCAGTGATATTTTCAGCAGTGCCACTAATAGAAACGGCTTTTGCTTTTCTTTGTGGCAAACTGTTATCAAGTACGGAAATATTAATTAAGGCATTATATTTACTGCGTTCAATGCCATATGCTTTGGCTACTTGTGGGGTTAAAAATGTTGCACCTATGGCCATATAATGGATATCCATTGTGCCCATAGATTTCATGTTTTCTGCGCGAAGCGCATGGCTAGTGACGACGGTTGTTAACACTAGTAATGCACAGGCCCACCATTTGTTGATTAATTTATTCATCTGGATGTCCTTCATTAAAAGTCACTTACATTGTTAATTGTAGTCAAATATTGACTGAACCACTGGCTAATATTGCAAAGCAATAGACTTACCCTGCTACAACATTGCCCAATAAGGAATTGCGCCAGAAAGTAATATATTGATTACATTTAAGATTAAAAACGCCACTAATATTGATAAGTCTAAACCACCAATCACCGGCACTACGCGGCGAATGGGTCGTAAAAAGGGTTCAGTTAATTGCTGGAAGATCACCATAGTTGGGTTATAACCTTGTACCACCCAGCTCATAATCGCCATCACCAACATAATCAGGAATAATAAAAAGCCAACCTGTTTAATTAATGCTAAAACGCCAAAATATGAGGCAGCTAATAAGTCAAATGGCCCGCCGTTAAGCATTGGAATTACAATAAATTCTAGCGTTTGGAAAATAAATGCTAGCAACACTGTGGCTAAATCTATACCGCCAAGCCCAGGTATCAAGCGACGAACGGGTACGACAACTGGGTTGGTTACTTTGACAATAAATTGGCTTAACGGGTTATAAAAATCCGCTTTAACTAACTGAAGCCAGACGCGTAGAATAAGCACCATAACCATGGCATCAAAGAAAAATCTAAGCAAATAGTTAATTGCTTCCATTTAATTACTCCTAAAAAGATTCGGCTCAATCATAGGCGAGCATCGAGGCAGAATCGAGCACAAATCTATAAAAACTGTAAATTTATTTGTTCGCCATTTCTTTTGCACGACTAATTGCCGCTTGCATGGCTTTGCTAACTAATTCTGGTAAGCCACCGTCAATAAATGTGGTAACTGCTTCATGGGTGGTACCACCTTTTGAGGTAACGTTGGCCCGTAATTGTGCAATAGAAGTATCGCTATTTTCAATGACCATTTGCGCGGCACCAAGTGCCGTTTGTTGTACCATGGCACGTGCATCTTGTTCACTAAAGCCTAAACGTACAGCTTCATCGGCAATGGCTTCCATAAATAAGAAAAAGTAAGCTGGGGCAGACCCAGTTACCGCAATAATATGATCTATTTCAGCTTCAGAGTTTAGCCATTTGGCAATACCGGTTGCCTGTATTAGTTTATCGACAAATGCTTTTTGCTCACTACTGACTTCTGGTGATGGAAATGCACCTGAAACACCTAAACCAAGTTGTGACGGAGTATTTGGCATAGTGCGAATAACGGCTTTGTTACCACCTAATGCCGCTTGAATTTGTGACATAGTGGTACCGGCGGCTACCGAGATAAAACACTTGTCATCAATAGTGAGCTTTTCGGCAATATCTTGGCAAACTTGTTCAATAAAATGCGGCTTTACCCCAAGTACCACGTAATCGGCAAAACCTGCCGCTTCAATATTCGATGAAGTTTGACCAATGCCAAATTCGTTTGCCAGAGCAATACGTTTACCTTCTGACGGATTCGACACTATGATGTCGTTAGGGTTAAAACCACTTTTAACTAAACCTTGAATGATGGCACGGTTCATATTGCCGGCGCCAATAAATGCAACTTTGCTCATATAACTCTCTTGATTCGTGTGAAAAGTATTGGGTGAAATAATGATGAGTTGTTATCCGCTATTTTAAGTCATAATCCTTAGCTATACTCATTGCCAATAAATTAATTGCGCTCACCAAAAATAGCGGTGCCGATTCTGACCATAGTTGATCCTGATAAAATGGCTTGTGTTAAATCATTAGACATCCCCATTGATAAGGTATCTACAGTATCATATTGCGCATGCAGTTGGCTAAATAGCTCAGCCATTTGTTGATAAACCACTACTGGCGCATTTTTTTGTGGGATCGCCATTAGCCCGCGCAACGTTAAATGAGTGCAATTGTTAACATATTGAGCTAAATCAGAAATTTCTTCTAGACTGATGCCTGATTTCGAGTGTTCCTGACTAATATTCACTTGTAAACAGATGTTGAGCGGGGTATCTTGACCCGACCTTTGTTCATTCAAGCGAGCGGCAACTTTAATTCGGTCAACGCTATGCACCCAGCTAAAATTTTCGGCAATCAGTCGGGTTTTATTCGATTGTATAGGACCAATAAAGTGCCAACAAATCTCCGGCAAATGAGACAATAATGCAATTTTATCAACGGCTTCTTGAACATAATTTTCGCCAAAATGACGTTGGCCAGCCTGATAGGCTTCAAGTACCAACTCAGACGGTTTAGTTTTGCTGACGGCAAGTAGTTGTACATCAGTGTCATTGCGATGTGCTTGTTGGCAAGCTTGAGAGATTTGTTGGTGAATTTGCGCTAAATTGTCTTTAATGTTCATGGTTGCTTTAAAAAATTATTACCCAGAGTAAGAGGTTCTTATGGATATTACCGAATTATTAGCCTTTAGTGTTGATCATAATGCATCTGACTTGCATTTATCGACAGGTACGCCACCGTCAATTCGTGTTGATGGTGATGTTCGTAAACTAAATATTCCATCCTTTGATGCTAAAGATGTTAATGCCTTAGTGTATGACATTATGAGCGATCGTCAGCGAAAAGAGTACGAACAAAATCTCGAAGTGGATTTTTCATTTGAAGTACCAAACCTTGCACGTTTCAGGGTAAATGCCTTTAATCAGGCACGTGGGCCAGCTGCAGTATTTCGTACCATTCCAAGTAAAGTATTAACGTTAGAAGATTTAGGCTGTCCTGATATTTTCCGCACCATTGCCGATAATCCGCGTGGTTTAGTGTTAGTGACAGGACCAACTGGTTCGGGTAAATCAACCACGCTTGCTGCCATGGTCGATTATATTAATGCCAATAAATATCACCATATTCTGACCATTGAAGATCCGATTGAATTCGTCCACGAAAACAAAATGTGTTTGATTAACCAGCGGGAAGTGCACCGTGATACTTTAAGCTTTGATGCTGCGCTGCGCTCAGCACTTCGTGAAGATCCGGATGTTATTCTAGTGGGTGAGATGCGTGACTTAGAAACTATTCGCCTTGCTATGACTGCCGCGGAAACGGGTCACTTAGTATTTGGCACGCTACATACGACCTCGGCACCTAAAACCATTGACCGTATTATTGATGTATTCCCAGCCGAAGAAAAATCTATGGTGCGTTCAATGTTATCTGAATCGTTACGTGCGGTAATTTCACAAACACTAGTGAAGAAAGTTGGTGGTGGCCGAGTCGCTGCCCACGAAATTATGATTGGTGTACCAGCTATTCGTAACCTTATTCGTGAAGATAAAGTGGCACAAATGTACTCGGCAATCCAAACCGGTATGTCGCATGGTATGCAAACCATGGATCAGTGTTTGTTAAACTTGGTTAACCGTGGTTTGATTTCACGTCAAGATGCCGCTGGTAAAGCACAAGATAAAAATCAATTCCAAAGCTATTAAGCAGTAAGTTATAGGAAATGGTGCCGCTGCGATATTGAGTGGCATCAAAAGGAGTGAAGCATGAACTTTCATCAGTTATTGCAAAAAATGGTTGAAGAACAAGCCTCTGATATGTTCGTTACCGCAAAATTGCCGGTAAGTTGTAAGATAAATGGTGAGTTGCAACCGATAGACAGTGAAGTGTTAAGCCCTGAACAAGCATTAGGACTTGTGCACGATGCTATGAACGATAAGCAAAAAGCCGAGTTTGAAAAAGACAAAGAATGTAACTTTGCGATATCAATTGATGGCATTGGTCGTTTCCGTGTTTCGGCATTTTGGCAACGCGATATGGCGGGTATGGTTATTCGCCGTATTGTCACTGATATTCCTGATGCCGATGATTTAGGCTTACCGCCGGTATTAAAAGATGTGGTGATGTCTAAGCGCGGCCTAGTGTTATTCGTTGGTGGTACAGGTACCGGTAAATCAACGTCAATGGCGGCGCTTATTGGCTACCGTAATAAAAATTCTCGCGGCCACATCTTAACCATCGAAGATCCGGTGGAGTTTGTTCACGAGCATGGCAAAAGTATGATCACCCAACGTGAAGTGGGCTTAGATACTGAAAGTTTTGATGCGGCGCTAAAAAGTTCGCTACGTCAGGCGCCTGATGTCATCCTTATTGGTGAGATCCGTTCTCAAGAAATTATGGAACATGCGCTGTCGTTTGCTGAAACTGGTCACTTATGTATTGCTACGCTGCATGCGAACAACGCTAACCAAGCCATTGACCGTATCATGCACTTAGTACCAGCAGAGCAACATCAGAAACTACAGTTTGATTTAGCGCTAAACTTACGCGGTATTATTGCTCAGCAATTAGTACCAACTAAGGATGGCCATGGCCGAGTTGCAGCCATTGAGATCTTATTAAATTCGCCATATATCGCTGAGCTAATCAAAAAAGGCGATGTTGGTAGCATTAAAGAGGTGATGGAAAAATCGACTGAGCTTGGCATGCAAACCTTCGATCAGGCTTTGTTTAATTTGTATCAGCAAGGGTTAATTAACTACGCTGACGCCTTACATCATGCTGATTCACCAAATGATTTACGCTTAATGATCAAATTACGTTCTAATGATCAAGGTGGCGTTGGTGGCTTGCATGGGGTAACACTTGCTGGCATGGAAGATAAACAAGGCGATGACTTTTAGTCATTAAGTTACTTAAAATAAAAGGCCAATAAACTGGCCTTTTTTATTTTAACGCAACTATTTAACTTTGTGATAAATTTACAAAAAGTGAGTTTTAAGGCACTTTGTTTTCAAGGTGATTTTTATCAAGGTAGTTTTTTATCAACATAGCTTTTATCAAGAGAAGTGCGCAAGGAGATGTATGAATAAATTACAACAAGCAACGTTGGCCTTAGCATGCTTAATGCTAATACCAAATAGTTTTGGTGCTGAGTTTAAAGAAGGCCCTGTTATTACGGGCTTTGGCAGTCACACGGCAGTAGTTCAAACAACACCGATTAGCAGCGACACTCAGCTAAAAGTGATATTTGATGTTTCCAAGCAAACAGGTGAGGGTGAAGTTAATCGCCAGTTCAATTCTTTAGCGCGCTTTATTAATATGCATGTCGCCAATGGTCTTAAGCTAGAAAATATTCATTTAGCCCTGGTTGTTCATGGTAAAGCGGGTTTTGACATTTTATCGGATGACGCCTACCAACAACAATTTTCGATGAAAAACCCAAACACGCCCTTGTTAGCTCAATTAATGCAAGCGAATACCCAAGTGTATATTTGTGGCCAATCGGCGGCATATTACAAAATTAAAAATGAAGACTTAGCCAAAGGCGTAAATGTGTCGTTATCCGCGATGACAGCTAATGCCTTATTGCAACAGCAAGGCTATACAATAAACCCATTTTAATGATTAGCTGCTAAAGTCCCAAAAAGATTAACCAGCAAGGTAGCGTGATAATTGACGCTACTGTGCTGGCAACCACAGTACTAGCAACTGCTTTACGATGAACTTCATGCACCTGAGCAATTAAATAGGCATTCACTCCTGTTGGACACGCGCTCATGATCACTAAGACCTTAACGACAAATGGCTCAACATTAAGTAAATAGCTAGTTGTTAGATAAACGATTGCCGGTAATATTGCTAATTTTAAAATACAGGCTATTGCAATAAAGGTACGTTCACCTTTAATTGAGTATTTAGCTATTGAAGTGCCTAAGGCAATTAACGCTAATGGTATTGCCGGTTTGGATAACATTTCAAGCGTTGTCGCCACTGGCTGTGGAAAGCTCAGCCCTGTTAAATTGATTGATAATCCAGTTAATATCGCTAGCACCAATGGGTTTTTAATCGTGTGCTTAATAAAGCCTAAACCACCTAATCGCGACGGCTTGTCATCATTCGTCTTTTGGACGCAGGCAATGGCACTAGTTATGGTAAAAAGCATTGCGCTATGAAAAGCGACAATCATAAAAACAATGGGCAGCGCTTGATCGCCCATCACTAATAACAGCAGCGGTAATCCAACAATAATGATATTGGAATAGCAGCCGCCTAAGGCAAAGGTCGCAGAGGCTGCATAGTTTTGTCGATATTGTTTATGCCACAAAAAGTTCGCCACAAAGCCAATAGCAAAGGTGACTAACACCGGCAGATAGAAAGACATAAATAGCTGAGGCTGAAGTTGACCATCTAAATCTGCTGTTGCCATGCGATAAAACAGAAATGCTGGTAAAAAAACAGCAAAGGTTAGCTTACTTAATCCTGCAATTTGCGTTTGATTAAGCCACTGTTTTTTATCGATGATATAACCCAATAACGCGAGTAACAGAAGTGGCGAAACGATAGTGAAAATATTCATTTAAAGGGAAGGTCTAGTCGTAGAGTTGTTCAAAATAACTTTCGATTATTAATTTCGCAGATTCGGCATCGACATTATCTTTACTTAAATTACGATAGCCACCGCGAGAAAATAACTGTTCTTTGGCTGAAGCTGTGGTTAAGCGTTCATCTTGAAATTCAACGGTAATGCCATAGCGGCCGAACAAGCGGTTGCCAAATTTCTTTGCATCTTTGGTGAGTTGTTGTTCGCTGCCGTCCATATTTAATGGTAAACCTACAACAATATAATCTGGCTGCCATTCGCTAAGGTATTGCTCAATGAACTGCCAGTTAGGAATGCCATCTTTAGCCTTTACCGAGCCAAGTGGTGAGGCGGTGCCAGTAATTTCCTGACCAACGGCAACGCCAATATATTTTTTACCGAAATCAAAACCAATGGCAGTACGTTCACCCAATGATTTTTGTATTTTTGTCATACCGCATAGCTCTAATTAATAATGAGAGGGATTGAGTGCTTGTTAAGCAGTGGTTAACTTAAGCCTTATTAACTTGCGCCCTATGAATCTAAACCCTATTAACCTAAACCCTACGGACCTAAGCCCTATGAACCAAAGCATGGTCAACTTAAGCATGACCAACATCTTGTGATAAATGAACTAAATCAATGCCGAGTTTTTCGGTGGCTTTTTGCCAACGCTGCTCAATCGGGGTTTCAAATAAAATTTCATTATCTGCCGGCAGCGTGAGCCAAGCGTTTTCACTCAGCTCTTGTTCTAATTGCCCAGGACCCCAGCCAGCATAACCTAAGGTTACCATAAACTGTGGCGGTGCTTGCTCAGTACCCAGTGCCATCAAAATATCTTTTGAGGTGGTGATCATCACATCTTTACTGAGGGCTAAAGAACTGCTCCAGCAATCTTGGGGGCTATGTAACACAAAACCTCGCTCCTGAGCAACTGGGCCACCAGTTAAGACTTGTTGCTCTAATGAGGGCATTTTGGGTTTATGGGCATCAATTTGCTCAAGTAACTCATTGAGGGTTAAGTTGACGGGTAAATTAATAATCAAGCCCATGGCACCGTCATCATTATGTTCACAAATATAGGTAACAGTGCGGCTAAAATAAGGGTCGCCCATGGCTGGCATGGCGATTAATAATTGATTCTCTAAACTATCCATCAACTAACTCCTTACCGATTAATTACGAGATGCTATCTGCTGTTCGATGGCATCCATTAATTTGCCCGAAATATTAATGCTAAACGCTGCTTCAATTTCACGTATACAGGTTGGGCTAGTAACATTAATTTCAGTGACTTTATCACCAATTACATCAAGACCTACAAAAATTAAACCACGTTTTTTAAGCTCAGGAGCAATAGTTTCAGCGACTAATTTATCGCTTGCTGAAAGTGGGCGAGGTTCGCCACTGCCGCCTGCGGCTAAATTACCACGCGTTTCACCTTGTGCAGGAATACGCGCTAAGCAATAAGGCATGACTTCACCATTCACAATTAAAATGCGCTTATCACCGTCTTTAATTGCCGGCATATATTCTTGTACCATAGCATATTGACTGCCATGTGCGGTTAAGGTTTCAATAATTACCCCAACATTGGCATCATCTTCTTTAATTCGGAAAATTGAAGAGCCACCCATGCCATCAAGCGGCTTAATAATTACATCTTTATTGGCTTGGTGAAATGCGCGAATACGTTTATCACTGCGAGTAACTAAGGTTTTCGGGGTTAATTCAGGGAACCACGAGGTAAATAATTTTTCGTTGCAGTCACGTAAGCTTTGCGGTTTATTGACAATTAAAGTGCCGGCAACTTCAGCGCGCTCAAGCATATAAGTGGCGTAGATATACTCGGTATCAAACGGTGGATCTTTACGCATCAACACAGCGTCTAATTCGCTTAAGGCGATATCTTGCTCGGCGCCTAAGTCGTACCAATGCTCTGCATTATCGTAAACTTTGACCGGATGCACCGAGGCACGACATTCGCCTTGCTCGATATATAAGTCTTTCATTTCGATATAAAACAGTTCATAACCACGTTGCTGAGCTTCCAGCATCATCGCCATTGAAGAGTCTTTATGTACTTTGACTGTTGAAATAGGATCCATTACGACCCCAAGTTTAATTGTCATCTTTTTTCCTAAAAACTAAGTCTTGAAAAAGCCCTAAATCAATTCATGAAAATCAATTGCTGCAAGCCAATTGTTGTCAATGAGCTGTTATAAGTCAGCCGTTATAAATCAGCTCTTATAAATTAGCCGTTATAAATCACCGAAGCGACATTGAAGCGCGGTGATCGCGGTCAATGCTGCAGTTTCAGTTCGTAACACTCTTGGCCCAAGTAAGACATCGGTAAACTCTGCTTGCGCGGCACGCTCAATTTCGTCATCACTTAAGCCACCTTCCGGGCCAATAAGTAACCTAACACGATTAGTTTCTACTGGCAGTGTCATAATTGAGTGCTGCGCTCTTGGGTGCAAATTTAGTTTAATGGCATCAGTTTGCTGCGTTAGCCAATCATCTAACTGTATCGCCGGTTTGACTTCTGGCACCCGAGTACGACCACTTTGCTCACAGGCACTGATGACAATTTTTTGCCATTGTTCAACTTTTTTCGCCAAGCGATCGCCGGTTAGCTTGACACCACAGCGTTCAGTAAACAAAGGCGTAATTGTATTTACGCCAAGTTCCACTGATTTTTGTAAGGTAAAGTCCATGCGGTCGCCACGAGAAATACCTTGCCCTAAATGAATATTCAGTGGTGATTCATTATTCACTTCTTGAGCTTCGGTGATCGTGACATTGGCCGATTTTTTACTGACATCAACCAGTAGACCGGTATATTCGATATTCGACTCACCATTAAACAAGGTGATTACATCATTATTTTGTAAACGTAATACACGAATTACATGACCAAAAGCGTCGTCAGATAATGAAACGGTATCACCACATGCAAGTGGCTGAGCAAGGTAAATTCTAGGGTTGCGCATTACGCCTTAACTACCAGAAAATCAGTTTGTTAGATAATTTAGAACATAGGGGCTTGCCGTTAAAAAAACAAGGCTAAGGGCTAAATTAAACTATATTCACCAATGAAATTAAAACACTAAACTAAACTTTGTTCCTACGCCTTGCTGGGTCCCAACGTTTTGTTGGGTTCCGGCGCCTTGCTGGCTTTGCAATGTCACATAGCCGCCGTGAGCCAACATCACTTGCCGAGTTAGCGCCAGGCCAACACCAGAGCCTTCTTTTTTTGTGGTAAAAAATGGCACAAATACCTTCTCGGCAATATCGGCATTAATGCCTGGGCCGTTGTCAAAAACTTCAATAACGACATGGCCTCGGCTATTAATAAAGGCACTTAATGTTACTTTTAGTGCAGTGTATTCTTGGTGCTGGTCATCTTGCTGCTGCTTATCTTGCTGAAGATCGCCTTGCTGAAGATTGCCTTGTTCAAGTTTTGGCAGTGAGCGCAGCGCCTGTTCGGCATTGCGCAGCAGGTTTATCAACACTTGCTCAATCATTTCAGCATCGGCTTGTACCGTTAAACTTGATGGCGTTACCGTCGATGCCAGCGAAATACCATATTCTGGCCATTGCTGACAGGCAATACGTTCCACTTGAGACAATAAATTTGCTAACGATACCTGACGTTTATTGGGCGGCGGTAATCTGGTCAATCGGCGATAACTAGTAACAAACTGCATTAAATTATCGCTGCGCCTAGCAACTGTCGTAACCGCATCATTAACATCGTTAAGCTCAGCAATTATCTCATGGTATTGGTCAGGGTACTGCTCAGAGTATTGCTTAGAGTGCTGGCTAACTTGTTCGGTAACATCATTAACTAAATCAACCGCGGTTTGAGCTAGTGAGGCAACTGGAGTGATGCTATTCATAATTTCATGGGTCAATACTTTAACTAGGTCTTGCCAAGCCTCTAATTGCGCGGTGTCGAGCTCTGATTGAATATCTTGCAAGCTGATCAATAGCTCTTGTTTTTGGGCAACAATTACCTGTGTTGCTGAAATGCTGAGCTGGTGCTGCATACCGTCTATGGTAATAGTCACTAACGAGCGCTCTCCGGGCATTAACGTGGTTAATTGTTTGGCAAAGCTTGGGTGAAACTGATCCAAATCGCTCAGTTTAGTGACGCCATGAGTGCCAAAAAGCCTTCTGGCGCTATTATTCCAAAGGGTAATTTGTTGGTCAGATTGAATACTAATTAATGGCACAGGCACATGCTCAATCACTGCTTTAACATGGCGCAAATGTTCTTCTTGCTGATTACGGGCTTTTTGTAATTGCGACAAAATATCGCTAAAGGCTTTTCCTAACTCATCAAAACCGGCACCAAGTTTTGATAAATCAAAACGCTGAGAATAATCAGCATGGCGAGCGGCATCGAAAAATCGGACAATTTCATTATTGGTGCGAGTGATCAAACGAATTAGCGAAAATAGCTGGCCACCCAGTGCCAATAGCAACAATATACTCATTGCATGATAGCCCGGCTGCATTAAACACCATGCCAGTGCCGTTAACGTGACCATAGCGGCAATGGTGCGAATAACAATGGCGAGGGTAAAACGTTTAAAGCCCATGCTTTTCCATCCTGCGATAAAGCGCTGCGCGCGTTAAACCGAGCTCTTTGGCGGTGTGACTAATATTGTAGCGATGTTTTTTCAACGCTTGCGCAATAGCTAATTTCTCAATTGCCTCTAAATTTAGCTCTGTAGGTAAGGTTATTGAGTTATCTGATTGCTCGGCAGCGTTCTTAGTTGTTAGGTTTTCATCAAATCCGCTACCACTTATACCAATGCCAGCAGCGGTACCACTGTCAGTAGTGCTAGCGGGCGGTTGTGATGCTGGCGCTGAAAACGAGTCAGTTAATTGAAAGTCTTGTGGGCTTAATGCTTGGTTATCAGTGAGTATCACTGCTCTTTCTATGGCATGGCGTAGCGCGCGAATATTGCCCGGCCAATGATAATTAAGCAGCGCTTGCTGGGTTAATGGTGGCAGGGTCAAGTGAGGTTTTTGGTATTTTTTGCCGTATAAGCCGATAAAATGCTCGGCAATAGCAATAATATCTTCACCGCGCTCGCGCAGCGCTGGCAGGGTTATTTCAACAGTATTTAGCCTAAACAATAAGTCCTGTCGAAAGTACTGCTCATTGGTTAATTGCAGCTTATTGGCATTAGTTGCTGCGACCACTCTGACATTAAACGGCTCAGACGTATTTGAGCCAAGGGGCGTAACTTTTCGCTGCGCTAGCACGGTCAGTAGCTTTGCTTGCAAATGCAGCGGTAAATTGCCTATTTCATCTAGAAATAAAGTGCCACCGTCAGCTGCTTTTATCTTGCCAACACGATCATGTTGGGCACCAGTAAATGCGCCTTTTTTATGGCCAAACAGTTCACTTTCAAACAAGGTTTCTGATAGCGCGCCTAAATCCACCGATAAAAATACCTGATCGCAGCGCAAACTCTGTTGGTGAATCGCTTTAGCGATTAATTCTTTACCCGTACCATTTTCACCTAAAATCAGTACATTAGCATCTGTTGGTGCGGCGCGCGCTACTAAGTCATACACAGCTTGCATGGCAGGGGATTGACCAATAATTTGCTCACTAAAATTTGTGCTGGCCTGAACCAGCGCTTGATTGGTTGATTTTAGGTGTTGGGCCTCTTGGCGCGAGCGGTTAAGCTCTAGTGCTGTGGTGACCGTAGCAATAACTTTTTCATTGTGCCAAGGCTTAGCAATAAAATCTGTTGCTCCTTGTTTAATTGCCTCTACCGCAATATCAACGCCACCATGGGCGGTGATCATAATAACAATCGCATTAGGGTTAATGGTTAGAATTTGTTTAAGCCAATAAAAACCTTGTTCGCCTGAGCTTTCGCCGGGACCAAAATTCATATCAAGTAAAATGACATCATAGGCATTTGCCGCTAATAAAGTTGGCAGTTGCTCTGGGCGATTACATATTTGCACATCAGAAAACTGCCGTTTTAATAACAATTTACCCGCGACCAAAATGTCTTCATCGTCGTCAACAATCAGAATATGTGCATCTTTTTTCATTTGGGTACTTTACTCGCCATTCGCTTGCTATTCACTTGCCAATAACTTTCTCTAGTGTTCATTAACGTACACCTAGTGTTCATAAACGTACAGTATTTTTTATTAATAATTATTTCAAAATATTAATTATTAATAAAAACAATAAGATAACACTTGGCTCGATAATTGTAATCTTATTGTTAACTTAACTGTGAAATAGAAATACTTTGGCTGCTTAGCATTGAAAACAGCCTGTTTAAAACAGCTAAAGTGTTAACCAATAAATTAAGAGATACGAGAAATAACATGATGAATAAAGCTGCACTTAAAACCGTTGATAACGCTTCCAGCGCTGTTAGTGGTGCAGGCATGGATCGCAAGGTTGTTCGCCAAAGTGTCAATTATAAAAAGTGGCTGGCAGTTATGGTCGGTGCACTGATATTGCTTTGGTTGGCAGTGAAAATCACCGAGCAATCAACTGGGAAAGTGTTAGCGGTTAATAGCAATCGCATTATTGTTTCAACGGTGAGTAAAGGGGTATTCGAAGACTTTATTCCTGTGCGAGGCCGAGTTGCACCGGCAAAAACCGTGTACTTAGACGCGATTGAGGGCGGCCGAGTTGAACGCATTCTTGTTGAAGATGGTGTTGAACTGCAAGCGGGCGATTTAATTGTTGAGCTGTCAAATGCATCACTGCAACTTAATGTTCTAGGCAATGAAGCAAGAGTTGCCGAGCAGCTTAACAATATGCGCTCGATTGAACTTAATTTAGAGCAAAATCGCTTACGTCATAAAAGCAACCTGATCGATATTGAATATCAAATCAAACTGCTGACTCGCCAATTAGCACGCGAGCAATCGTTGCTTGACCGCGGCGCTATTACTCAATCTAAATATGATGACACCGCTGATACCTTAGCTTGGTATAAAAGTCAGCGTGAAGTGACATTAGAAAGCCAAAGCTCAGATGCCAAAATGCAAGAAGCGCAATTGGCATTTTTAAAAGAAACCAGCGAGCGCTTAGAGCATAACTTAGCAATTTCCCGTAAAAATTTAGAAAACATGAATGTTAGAGCGCCGGTTGCCGGCAAGCTGTCTGGGTTTAATGTTGAGATTGGTCAAAGTATTGGCCGTGGCGAACGTCTTGGCCAAATCGATACCCCAAATGATTATAAGGTAACGGCGTTTATTGATGAGTTTTATTTAGGACGAGTTGATATTGGCCAAAACGCGCAATTTGATCAGTACCCACTGAAAATCAGCAAAATTTACCCACAAGTACAAAATGGTCAGTTTGAAGTCGACTTTACCTTTGTTGAACACCAACCACGTGATATCCGCCGTGGTCAAACCGTGCAAACCAAATTGACCTTAGGTGATGCTTCACAGGCTGTACTTATTCCTAATGGCGCATTTTATCAAGATACCGGTGGTAATTGGATATTTGTCGTCAGTGCTGATGGCACTGAGGCAGTAAGACGACCTGTGCGCCTTGGCCGACGCAACAACCAGTTCATTGAAGTGATTGAAGGCCTAGAAGTAGGGGAGCAGGTGGTGACTAGTCCTTACACAAGTTACAAAGAGATGCAACGTTTAGCGCTTGATAAGTCATAGCTATTTACCAAAAGCGCAAATTAAAAAACTTTAAAAGAACCAAATTTTTACAAGGAATTAGCACTATGTTGAAATTACATAATTTATCACGCATTTACCAAACGCAAGATGTCGAAACTTTAGCGTTAAACCAAGTCAATATTGAAATAGCTCAAGGTGAGTTTGTCGCGATTATGGGACCATCAGGCTGCGGTAAATCTACCTTGCTAAACACCATTGGCATGTTGGATTCGCCAACATCTGGCCAATATATTTTTAATGATGAAGATATTTCCGGCTATTCCGAGCAACAACTTGCGGCCATTCGAAAGAAAAATATTGGGTTTATTTTTCAGAACTTTAACTTAATTGATGAGTTAACTGTAGAAGAAAACATTGAGCTGGCGCTGCTATACCACAATATTCCAGCCACAGAGCGTAAGGCGCGGGTGGCGAAAGTCATGGACAAAGTCGGCATAGCTCATCGCGCTAAACATATGCCAAGCCAATTATCGGGTGGTCAACAGCAACGGGTAGCGGTAGCACGTGCAGTGGTTGGCGATCAAAAAATGATTTTAGCTGATGAACCAACAGGGAATTTAGACAGTGCACATGGCCAAGAAGTAATGGAAATGCTGCAAACACTCAATGACAGCGGTACTACCATAGTGATGGTTACTCACAGCCCTGCACATGCAGACTACGCCAAACGCACGATTAATCTTTTCGATGGTCATGTGGTAACTGAAAACATCAAAGCCGCATAGCTTGCTTAGCTCGGTAAAAGGATAAGATTATGTTTAAAAACTATTTGGTTACCGCTTGGCGTAACATACTAAAAAACGGCATTTTTTCGATAATTAATATATTTGGTTTAGCCGTTGGCTTAATGAGCTGTATTTTGATCATGCTGTTTGTCAAAGATGAGTCGGGCTATGATCAATGGCTACCTGACAGCGACCGACTCGCCAGAATTCATTCCGCATTTACTATGCCTGGGCAACCAGCATTTTTAACCGTGCGCTCTGCTGGGCGTATGATGGAAGCAATTAGAGACTATGCCAAAAACGAAGTAGAAACCGGCGTGCGGATTATTCAGTATGGCACCACCGTTCAGCACAATGGTGAGGGCTTTGCAGAACAGGCATCGATGGTTGATCCAAGCTTTTTTAATGTCTTTGATTTACCTTTTTTGCACGGCGATAAAGCCAGTTCGTTTGCAAAACCCATGGATTTAATTGTCACCAAAGAAATGGCGCAGAAGTATTTTGGTCGTGATGATGTGATTGGCGAAACCATGACGTTTTCAATAGGACCTGATGTTGTCAGCTTAACCGTGACAGGGGTGTTAGATAAATTCCCCAGTGCCACTCATTTAGACATTAATTTTATTGTTTACTTAAACCCTGCACTTTTCGAAAACGACACTAACGTGCTTCACACCTGGAACAGCGTTAATGTTTATACCTATTTTAAATTAAACCCTGAGATAACTATTGCCCAATTCCAAGAGCGCATTAATTATTGGATAAATAATGAAAGCCCATTTATTGAAATGGGTAAGCAATTTTTAGGGGATAAATGGCAAGGGAAGCAGGTGACTGATTTCTTCAACCTACACGCAATGTCTGTACCCAATATTCACCTTAATGCTAAAGCTGACGCTGGTAATATGGGCGATTTAACCCCGATGGGGGATAAGCGTATGATCCAAACCTTTACTGTGGTTGCTGGGTTATTATTGATTATTGCTTGTATAAACTTTATGAACCTTGCTACGGCCAAAGCCAGTAAACGTGCGAAAGAAGTGGCGATGCGCAAAGTACTTGGTGCTACTCGTTCTCAAGTTGCTACCCAGTTTTTAAGTGAAGCGATTACTTTAGTGTTTATTGCACTGTTGTTTGCGGTAGCTGCCGCCGAATTAGTCTTGCCCATGTATAACCAAATTCTTGGGAAAGAGTTACAACTGCAGCTATTTGATGATCCCAGCTTATTATTACAACTGATTTTAGTGGCGATAGCTGTTGGTCTTGCAGCTGGCATTTATCCTGCGCTTTATTTATCAAAGTTTTTACCTGGTCATATTTTAAAAGCCAGTAAAAGCTCTGAGTCTCAAGGTTCAAGTCAATTACGTAATATTTTAGTGGTGCTGCAATTTGCAACCTCAGTGATTTTGGTGGTGGCAACCATTGTCGTTTACGGGCAAACCTTGTATTCAAATGCTGCTGACGTTGGTTATCGCTATAACGATAAGTTAGTGTTAAACGTAAGGGCTGCGCGTGAAAATAGCGAAAGCTTAAAGCAAGAACTGTTAAACTTACCTGAAGTCACCTCGGTCAGTTTTTCTTCAGAAGCGCCAACCCAGGATAACGAAAATAACAATCAATTCACTTTGCTGGAATTAAACCCACAAGGGGAAAAAGTTGAGCCGCTGATGCTTAATTATCATCATATGGATTACGGCTTTTTTGAAAGCTATGGGGTTAAACCGCTAGCGGGGCGATTATTCGATGAAAGCTTCGGCTCTGATCCCATTATTCCATTACCAGAAGATAGTAATGAAATTGGTCAGGCAAGTGTGATTTTAAATCAGTTAGCAGCAAGTAAATTGGGCTTTACTGACCCATCACAGGCAATTGGTAAAACACTAGCACTTGGTAAACATCATCTACGTATTATCGGTGTTATTCCTAATCTTCATTTTCGCTCAATTAAGTTTGGCATTCGCGCCAGTGCTTATATGCTAAACCCTGCGCGTTTTAGTGTCGCAAGTATTGCCTTTAGTACCAATGACGTCCCTGCGCTAATGGCAAAGATTGAAGCAGTTTGGAAGCAAAATGTGCCAATGCAGCCGATTAGTTTACAATTTTTGTCTGAAATGATGGCGGCGCAGTATCAAGATGAAACCACGATGGCGCGGTTATTCTTAGCGTTTTCTGTATTGGCGATTATTGTTGCCTGCCTAGGGCTTTATGGCTTGTCAGCTTATACCGTAGAGCGCAGAACCAAAGAAATTGGTATTCGAAAAGTCATGGGGGCAACAGTAACCGATGTGGTGAAATTACTGATTTGGCAATTCTCTAAACCGGTATTAATAGCCAATCTTATTGCTTGGCCAGTGGCGAGTTATCTAATGCTAGATTGGCTGCAATCATTCCCATACCGAATCGAGAACTGGTATTTAGTGCCAATTTGTATTGCGGTTGGCACTACCTCGCTGTTAATTGCTTGGTTGACTGTTGGTGGAAATGCCGCGCGCGTTGCCAAACGTAATCCAGTACATGCGCTGCGTTATGAGTAGAAAGCGTTGCGAATAAAAAGCGTATGAAAATATAAAATAACTAAAACAAGAAGCCGCTCAATCGAGCGGCTTCTTAATAGCTAAAAGCGGAAAAACTTTGGTTATAAACCAGCAGCTTGGCGTAAGGCTTCTGCTTTATCAGTTTTTTCCCAGCTAAATGCGGTGAAGGTTTCGCCGTCTACCGTCATTTCATAAGGCTCACGACCAAAGTGACCATAAGCCGCGGTTTGCTGATACATAGGATGCAACAAGTCTAACATTTTAGTAATGCCGTAAGGGCGTAGATCAAAATGCTCACGTACTAATTCAGTAAGTTTTTCTTCACTTACTTTGCCTGTACCGAATGTTTCAACGGTAATTGATGTTGGCTCTGCAACACCAATGGCGTAAGACACTTGAATTTCACAGCGATCAGCAAGACCAGCTGCCACAATGTTTTTCGCTACATAACGACCCGCATAAGCGGCACTGCGATCTACTTTTGATGGATCTTTACCAGAGAATGCGCCGCCACCGTGACGCGCCATACCGCCGTAGGTATCAACAATAATTTTACGACCGGTTAAGCCACAGTCACCAACTGGACCACCAATCACGAAACTACCGGTAGGGTTGATAAAATACTTTGTGTTTTCTGTTAAAAGCTCAGCAGGTAATACGTGTTTGATAATGTTTTCCATTACCGCATCGTGTAATTTATCTTGTGAAATATCAGGGTTGTGTTGAGTCGATAATACCACAGCGTCAATAGCTACTGGTTTATCGTCTTCATAAACAAAGGTAACCTGACTTTTAGCATCTGGACGTAACCAAGGTAACACGCCTGATTTGCGAACTTCTGCTTGACGCTCAACTAATAAGTGAGAGTAATAAAGTGGTGCCGGCATTAAAGTTTCGGTTTCATTGGTGGCATAACCAAACATTAAACCTTGGTCGCCAGCGCCTTGCTCTTCTGGTTTAGCGCGGTCAACACCTTGTGCTATTTCAGAAGACTGCTGACCAATTAAATTCATAATGCCGCAAGTTTCACCGTCGAAACCAACATCAGAAGAAGTGTAACCAATATCGCAAATCACTTTACGAGTAATACGTTCAAGATCAACCCAAGCATTGGTTGATATTTCACCCGAAATAATGGCTACGCCAGTTTTTACCATAGTTTCACAAGCCACGCGCGCGTGTTTGTCTTGGGCAATAATAGCGTCTAAAACTGCATCAGAAATTTGATCGGCAATTTTATCTGGATGACCTTCTGAAACTGATTCAGAGGTGAATAAATGTCTAGACATAAAACCTCAATAATTTTGTATAGATATCGCAAATAAATTACAGCTAATTTTTCCCAGCTAACTGTAGTACGCGACAAATTTTTCGCCATTCTAACCTAAGCGTTTTTTAAAATAAAGGTTTTTACGTCTAGACGTCTAAAACGTTTTTTGGCATTGATAGCTATGGTTTTGGAAAAGTAGGTGTTTTAAGCGTCAGCAATTTATTAATGATCTAATGACTGATAAACAAATGGCTCTGCCCAGAAATGTTGGATGATACTTTGCTGTTTTTTATCTATTTTAGATGAAAGCACTAAATGAGAGGCTTGGCGGCTAGTTACTGACAAAAGTTGTTGTTCAGATAATCGACGGACTAGTTCTTTGGTTACGGGTTCTGCGGTTTCAAGTAAGGTAATACTATTGTCAATTAACGCGCTAATTTGCTGGGCAATTAATGGGTAATGGGTACAGCCTAATACTAAAGTGTCTATTCCTTGCGCCAGTAATGGCGTTAAATATTCTTGCAGTAATTGCGAACATTGTGCTGATTCTTGGCTTCCTTGTTCAATTAGCTGAACTAAGCCAGGGCAAGGTTGAATAAATACTTCAGCTTGCTGCTTATGGGTCGCCACTAAATCAAGAAAACGCTGATTGTTGGCAGTAGCGCTGGTAACTAAAATTCCTACTCTTTGGTTCTTGCTATGTAACACAGCAGGTTTAATTGCTGGTTCAACGCCAATAATTGGAATATCAACGCGCTGGCGCAGTTGTTCAATGGCATTAACTGTTGCAGTATTACAAGCTACCACAATCGCTTTGACTTGTTGCTTGATTAAGGCATCGGCAACTTGATTTACTCTAACTTCAATCTCTTCTGGGCTTTTTTCTCCATAAGGCGCATATAAACTATCAGCAACATAGATTAGCCGTTCATTAGGCAACTGTTTGGCAATACAACGGGCGATGGAAATGCCGCCAATGCCAGAGTCAAATACGCCAATAGCTTGGGAATTGAGCGAATTTTGCTCTGTGCTTGTAGTTGATGAATTTGAAGTTGAAAAAAGTTGAGTCATAAACGTCAAAATGATTAATAAAACGTTGCCGTTATAGGGGCTTTTCTATTTAATGTAAAGCCCGTTTCATATTTATCTTTATTGCAGTACATGGAAAGTAACGTCTCCTTTTCCACGGTAAAAAAATTCCCTCGCCTAATGTGGATAATTTTATTTGGTGATTTTATCACGCGTGGTAGCTATTACATGGTGTGGCCATTTTTAGCGGTGATCTTGTATCAAAAATTTAACTTAGCAGCGACCGAAGTCGGATTGATTTTATCAGTAGCGGCAGTAATTTCAGTGTGTATTGGTTTTTTTGGTGGCGCGCTTTCCGATTTACTTGGTCGAAAAAAGGTGATGTTCTCCAGCGGCATTGTTTATGTTCTGTCATTTGTGATGTTGGCGTTTGTTGATAGCGTGCCTGGATATGTGCTGGTAATAACCTTATGTTCAATGTCTAAGGCGATTTGGGATCCACCGACGCAAGCGTTAGTTGCTGATATTTTGCCTGATGTACAAGTGCGGGAATTAGCGCTGCAAGCTAGATATTTTATCGTAAATGTTGGCTGTGCTATTGGCCCAATGATTGGGGTTTATTATGGCGTAACTGGCCAGCAATCAACGTTTTTATTGACCGCGGCAACGTTTGCGCTGTGGTTGATGTTGCTGGTGTTTGGCATGGCGCAGCATGGCGATATTGAAGAGCATAAACAAGCGACTCAGCATCGTTTGCGAGATACGTGGAAAGTACTGTTTCAAGACAAGCTGTTGCAATGCTTAATTGTCGCCAACATTATTTGTATGTTTGTGTACGCGCAAATGGACTCAACGCTTATTCAATACTTAACGCGAGCAGAAGTGCCCGAGTTGATGAAATTAATTTCCAGTATGATATTGGCGAATGCCTTAGTCATTATTACCAGTCAGTTTGTGTTGCTAAAAATGATGACCCGCTTAACATTAACTCAGCGCATTCAAATTGGTTTAGTGATGCTGGCCATTTCACAGCTGTGGATGATGCTAAATCCTGTAACAGCGTTTTGGGGCTGGATTGGTGCGGTTATAATTATGAGCTTAGCCGAAGCTATTTTATTCCCAACAATGAATGTGCAAATAGATCGGCTGGCACCGAAGCATTTACGTGGTGCTTATTTTGGCGCGGCCTCGTTTTATTTGATTGGCTTTGCCATGGCGCCCCTTGGCGGCGGTTTAATACTCGATTTATTAAGCGGACCTTGGGTGTTTGGTATAGGCGCAGGGTTAATCATGTTAACTATGTACTTATATAGTATTTTAGATAGGTTGCCACGCCCAGACTTTAGCCTAATGATGGCTAAAACGAATAAGACGGATGAAAGCTAAGTACGTAAGAGGCTTAGAATAAAAGAAAAGGTTAAAGCAAGATAAGCTGCTTCCAGAATGCCGCAGTCAACATTAGTCCTGAACACCGTGTGTTCAGGGCGGAAATTGCACTAAAGCCGTAGGCTTCCCGATACTAGTCGGGCATGCTCAATAGCCATAGCTGAATTCCCTAAGGTAAAACTTATCGGCTCAGGGACATAGTTAACACGCGAACATCCCAGAAGACAGACCTGAATTATAGCAAATTCGTCGCTAGATTTAAGTAAATTATTCGCTAACTAGTGCTGTTTGCTGGCTTAATAAACTAATTGATTATTTATCAGCAAATTATCTTGTTCGTTGAGACACGTTAACTGGAAATTTGTTAGCAAAAAGCGGGCTTTTCTTAGGGTCTGTTGCTCTTTCAGTTTGTAACTCTGTTGTTTTTGAAAAAGCAGTCAATCGCGGCGCTTAATATAAAGTTTGGTTATTCCAAATGCATATTAAGCAACAAAGAGTGACACTTTTTCAGAACAACCCGAAGGGCTATGACTAATTTTCAACCTAACTGCGTTGAAAATCGTTAATGTAGAATAACTACATTACACTCTGTTCGCCTTGTCATCTTAAAAATTAGCCTAAAGCAGAGACTAAAATGAAAGATCAACAGACCCTAATCAAAAGTAAAGAAATTAATACGGTTATTAAGTTTAAGAGGCGCGGTGAAACAAGCAGAAACTAGGTAAATTTAAGGCAGGCCTATGCTGATTTATTATGTTGACCAAGCGCTTGTTCAATCGTTGATTGTAGCAAAGCAATTTTACTTTGAGTTGCTTCGCGCTCTTTTTCATGACTTTGTTTGGCAACTAATAACTCGTTCACTAAGTTTAACGCGACCATCATCAATACTTGCTCTGGCGTATTAATCGCATCGGTTTTATTAAAGCTAGTCAAACGCTGATCTAATTCAGAAGCGGCGGCAAATAGCGCACTTTCCTGACCGACAGGGCAAGCAATTTTATATTTTCGACCAGCGATGGTAATTTCTACTTTGTTGCGCATTGCCGGAGCGAATTCCTTTAAAAATCAGTAAAGTCAGTGAATACCTCGCACTATAACCATCTGGTTAGTGGTATGCAAGCAATATGCACCGGCGTGCGATTAATCGTGATTAAAATGCGCTAATTAGGGTGGTGTCAAATAGGGGGCAATGGTAGGATTAACGCCATCTAATTAATGACATTTTGTGAAATAACATGTCTGAACAAACATTACTCGACTTTGCTCAACTGCAAGCCATTCTAACCTCAGAAAGTGTGCAAATTCATGCCGCCGAATTACATGGCGTTTTATCCGGCTTAATTTCTTCTGGTTATGAATTTGAAAGTACCGATTATCAGGCTATTGTCTGCGATATGCTGAATAACGGTGAGCCTCTACCGTCACCAGTAAAAGACACCGTGAAAAAACTTTATAGCAATATTTGGCAATCGCTACTTGATGACTCTTTTGGTTTTAGCTTGTTGTTACCTGATGACGATGATGCCATTGCCGAGCGCGCGAATGGTTTAGGCCAGTGGGTGCAGGGCTTTAATTTAGGTTTTGGCTTGCAACAAAAAGACGCTGGTGGCCATTCAGATGATGTGAAAGAAGTGCTGAATGACTTTGCTGAAATTGCTAATTTATCTGACGATATTGATGATGATGAAGCCACCGAACAAGCTTACTATGAAATTGCCGAGTACGTTAAAGTATCAGTGTTGTTGTGCTTTGCTGAGTTAGGCGCTGCGCCATCGGCACCGAGTAATGATGATAAGAAAACCATTCATTAAGTTAGCATCTTTTTTCATCGTACTAGCATTTAAACTTATTTAATAGAATTAACCCTTATGCTTAAAAACACCCTAATTCCTTTATCTGAATTTCAACAACGTCGCCAAGCATTAATCGATGCGATGCCAGAAAATTCAGTGGTGGTAATTAAATCAGCCGAAGAAATTACCCGCAGTAACGATACCGAATTTCCATTTTGTCAAAATAAAAACTTTTACTACTTAACGGGCTTTCATGAGCCGGATGCATTATTGGTGCTGGTGAAAAAGCAGCAGCAAGATTATCAAAGCGTGTTCTTTTGTCGCGATAAAGATCCGTTAATGGAAGTATGGCACGGCAGACGTGTCGGCTATGAAGCAGCTAAAACCGATTTTGGTTTTGATGTCAGTTTTTCCAATGATGAAATTTCAGAGCAATTGGTTGGCTATTTAACCAATGCCAGCGCAGTGCTTTACTGCTTTGATGATATTGACGTGATGACCATGATAAGCGAGGCGAATGCACAAATTGCTAGCCAGTTCCGTATTGGTCATAAGCCGCCAGCAACTATGTTAGATTGTGCACCGATTATTCACGAATTGCGTTTACATAAGAGTGCCAATGAAATTGCGGTTATGCGCCGCGCTAACGAAATAAGTGGCAATGCCCATCATCGCGCAATGACCTCAGCTGCTGCAGGCAAGTTTGAATATCAAATTGAAGCAGAAATGTTACATGAATTTGCGGTCAATGGCGCGCGTCACCCTGCTTACGGTTCCATTGTTGCTGGTGGCGATAATGCGAATATTTTGCATTACACCGATAATGACGATGTGTTAAATAATGGTGAATTGCTACTCATTGATGCTGGTGGTGAATTAGCGGGTTATGCCGCCGATATCACCCGTACTTTTCCTGTGAGTGGTAAATTTACTGAGCCGCAAAAAATAATTTACCAGCTGGTTCTTGATTCGCAAATTGCCGTGATTGATGCCATTAAACCGGGCAATACTTTTGCTAATTTAAATGATATTGCCTGTGAAGTGCTGACCAAGGGCCTTTATGAGCTAGGTATTTTACAAGGTGATTTGCCGACACTAATTGCTGAAAAAGCGTGTAAACAATATTTTATCCACGGGCTAGGCCATTGGTTAGGGCTAGATGTTCATGATGTTGGTGATTATCAAACCACAGAACAGCGCGAGCAACTTAGAAAATTTGTACCGGGCATGGTGATGACCATTGAACCGGGGCTTTATATTCCAAAAGGCTGTGATGCTGACGAGAAATGGCACGGCATAGGTGTGCGTATTGAAGATAATATTTTAGTGACCGAAAACGGTTATGAAAACTTATCAAAAGACGTAGTCAAAACCATTGCTGATATTGAGTCGTTAATGGCGCAGGCTTAAATTATGGTTAAGGTGTGTTAGTGGCATGGCGACGGTAAATGAGCCTACCAAGGTTTTAGACAATGACATTAGCGCCGACAATTTTGATATCACCATTGTCGGTGGTGGGTTGTCGGGCTTATTAATGGCGGTTAGTTTAACTGCTCAGCAGACTCGGCCATTAAACATTGCCTTAGTTGAAACAAAAAAAATTATAGCAAGTGATACCTCGCCGTTTGACGATCGGGTTATTGCGCTGTCTCATGGCAGTGTTAGTTATTTAAAACAGCTGAATTTATGGTCGCCGTTAGTTACTGATGCGACGGCCATTAAGCAGATCCATATCTCAGATCGCGGCCATTACGGCAAAGCGCGCATTAACGCCGCTGAACATAATGTTGAAGCACTAGGCTATGTGGTGCCATTAGCGGCAATGGCCAATGTCATGCTTAATCGATTGATTAAAAATAATGTCATTACTTGGTTGGTGCCAGAATCAATTACCAATATTGAATTTAACCAAGCAAATGTTGGCATTTACTTTGAGTCAGGTAAGCAAATTAGCAGTCAATTAGTGATTGGTTGCGACGGCGGTCAGTCAGTGTGCCGCAAAGCGGCGAATATTGGTGCGAACAGTCGAGATTATCAACAAGCTGCGGTTATCGCCAATGTTGAACTTGCTAAGCCTCATCACCACCAAGCGTTTGAACGCTTTACTGAGCAAGGGCCGATAGCTATGTTGCCAATGGCAGGCAACCAATGTTCGCTGGTTTGGACGGTTTCATCAGATAATGCCCAAGTAATTAGCCAGCTAAATGATGTAGATTTTTGTCAGGCATTAGAACAAGCGTTTGGCACTTGGCTTGGCAGCATAACCAAAACTAGCCAGCGTTCGGTGTTTCCACTAAATTTAGTCACTGCTGAGCAGCAAAGTTATCATCGATTGGCGTTAGTGGGCAACGCGTCTCACACCATTCACCCCATTGCTGGTCAAGGTTTTAACTTAGGCTTACGTGATGTCAAAGTACTGGCACAATTAATTGAGCAAGCTAGGCGCGAGCGTAGCGATATAGCTCAAGCGGAAAGTGATATAGGCCAAGCACAATGCGATTTAGGGAGCGGCGCATTATTAAATCAGTATCAAACTAATCGCACGCAAGATCAGCAAAGCATTATTCAATTAACTGATTCTATGGTATCGCTGTTTTCAAATGACTTACCACCATTGGTTGCTGGCAGAAATATCGGTCTTAAAGTGATGAATTATTGCACGGCGCTACAGGCTAAGTTTGTTAATAAAACCATGGGTTATTAGCTAATTCGATAATAGCGTCAGCAAAAACAAGAATAAACAAGTGGAAAATCAATGAATAAATATGATGTGTTAATTATTGGCGGCGGTATGGTGGGCTTAACGTTAGTGTTAGCTATTCGCAAGTTAACCTCATTTACTGTCGCCATTGTTGAGCCCAACCCACCTCAAACCAGCACAGCGGATTTCAGTGTTGACTCTAGTTTGCAACCAGAAATTAGAGTGAGTGCCATTAATGCGGCAAGTGAACAAATATTTAAGCAAATAGGCGTTTGGCCATTAATATGTCAGCAGCGTCTGCAAAGTTATTGCCATATGCATGTTTGGGATAAAGGTGCTGCTGGCGCCTTAGATTTTGATATTAGTGATTTAACAGAGCGTCGCGAGCGTGATAACTTGGGTCATATTATTGAAAATAGCGTAATCCGCAATGCGCTGTGGCAACAAGCTGAGCAAGACGCTGGAATCAGCATATTTAGCCAAGAGCCCCTACAAAACCTTGCTATGGGTGAACATGAAGTGTTCGCAAGTTTTGCAAGCCTGCCACCAATAATGGCGCGGTTAGTAGTTGGCGCAGATGGCGCAAATTCTTGGCTACGAAAACAACTGGATATGCCAATTGCTTTTCGTGATTATGATAATCATGCCATTGTTGCCACGGTGGAGTGTCAGCAAGGTCATCAAGATACTGCTTGGCAGGTTTTTTTAGCTGAAGGCCCATTGGCATTTTTACCCTTGTACCAAGAAAATTTATGCTCAATTGTTTGGTCAACCTCACCAAGTGAAGCCAAGCGTATTATGGCACTGTCAACTGAGGACATGGCAAAAGAATTAGTGGCGGCATCTGATGGTAAGTTAGGCAATATCAAAGTGGCGAGCGAGTTAGCTAGTTTTCCATTGACCATGCGCTTAGCCCATAAATTTATTAAAGATCGTGCCGTGCTAATTGGCGATGCCGCGCACACTATTCACCCATTAGCCGGGCAGGGCGTGAACCTTGGTTTGCTCGATGCCGTATCGCTAGCGCAATGTTTAGCGGATGAAAAGTTAGCGGGCAGTTTAAATGAAAATATCGAGCGTACATTAAGCCGTTATTCTCGCTGGCGACGTAGTGAAGCCGCCAATATGGTGGCAGCAATGGAGTTGATTAAACAGGCGTTTACTCCGCAACATCCGATTGCCAAAATAACCCGTGGTTTAGGCATGAATCTACTCAGTAATATTGGCCCAATAAAGTCGGTGTTTATCAAGCAAGCGCTCGGGGTTAATGGTGATTTACCTAAATTGGCTACAGACCAATAAAACTGACCATTTGTTCAAGAAAAAATCACTTTTCAAATTAAAAACGAAAGCGGCATCATGTCGCTTTTTTATTTCGCATAAAATTTTTAAAATATGATTTATTGAAAATTTAATTTTGTTAATTGATGTTGAGTTGTAGATATGTTCGGTTAATGCGTTTTTTCTTGTTGAATCAATGGCGCGCATTAAATATAATTTGCGCCACTTTTGGTAAATCAGCAAATATTCGCTACTTTTAGCCTGTGCTTTTGCAAAAAGCCGCTTGATTTACTAACCCAAAACATCATTAAGAGTGACGCAAATCATGACGAATAAAACCGTACTTCACGCTAAGCACATTGACGCTGGCGCCAAAATGGTCGATTTTCACGGTTGGGAAATGCCAATCAATTATGGCTCTCAAATTGAAGAACATCACGCTGTGCGTCAAGACGCTGGTATGTTCGATGTGTCACACATGACCATTGTTGATGTTAAAGGGGCTGACGCTAAAGCATTTTTACGTCGCTTAGTGATTAACGATGTTGCGAAATTAGATGTTGCTGGTAAAGCACTTTACACGGGGATGTGTAATGAAGCAGGCGGCGTGATTGACGACTTAATTGTTTACTTCTTTACAGAAACAGACTACCGCTTAGTAGTAAACTCAGCAACGCGTGAAAAAGATCTTGCTTGGATGGCAGAGCAAAGCAAAGGCTTTGACGTTACGATTACTGAACGTCCAGAATTTGCCATGATCGCTATTCAAGGGCCCAATGCCAAAGCTAAAGTGGCGACCTTATTAACCGCTGAGCAAAACGCAGCTGTTGAAGGCATGAAGCCATTTTTCGCGGTACAAGCGGGCGACTTATTTATTGCTACCACAGGTTACACTGGTGAAGCAGGTTATGAAATTGCCTTACCCGAAGCGCAAGCAGCTGATTTATGGCAACAGTTATTAGACGCTGGTGTTAAGCCTTGTGGTTTAGGTGCGCGTGATACATTACGCCTTGAAGCAGGTATGAACCTTTACGGTTTAGATATGGACGAAACTGTATCACCTCTTGCCGCTAATATGGCTTGGACAATTAGCTGGGATGATGAATCTCGCGAGTTCGTTGGTAAAGAAGCCATTGCAGCCCAGCGTGAAGCAGGCGGCCAAGCTAAACTAGTGGGCTTAGTGTTAGAAGAAAAAGGCGTGTTACGTTCAGGTTTAACCGTTGTAACTCCACACGGTGAAGGCGTGATCACTTCTGGTACGTTCTCACCAACATTAGGTCATTCAATTGCGATGGCGCGTGTACCACGTGCAGTACAACTAGGTGATACCGTACAAGTTGAAATGCGTAAGAAATTAGTAGACGTTGCGGTAATTAAGCCAAGCTTTGCCCGTAACGGTAAAAAAGCATTTTAATCACTATTACTCGTTATTTTTAGCAACGCGCAATAGTTGATCTGTGAAGTATTTTCACTATATTTGAGTTGATTACTTCACTTAACAAAGAACTTTAAAGTTAATATTAGGAACAATAAAAATGAGCAACATTCCTTCAGAGTTAAAATATACAACGTCTCACGAGTGGGTACGCAACGAAGGTAACGGCATTGTGACTGTAGGTATTACTGAGCATGCACAAGAGTTACTTGGCGATATGGTATTCGTTGAGTTACCAGAAGTAGGTGAAAGCGTTAGCACTGGTGACGATGTTGCTGTTGCTGAATCTGTAAAAGCAGCTTCTGATATTTACGCACCAGTAACTGGTGAAATCGTTGAAGTTAACGAAGATTTAGAAGACTCACCAGAGTTAGTAAACTCTGACGCATTCGGCGATGGCTGGATGTTCAAAATTAAACTTGAAGATGAAGGCGAACTAGAAAGCTTATTAGACGCTGAAGGTTATGCCAACTCAATTGATGAAGAATAATCATTAATTAACAACTAGTTAAAGGCCTCGAACTCAGTTCGGGGCTTTATTTTTTTGATACACATTAAGTGAAGCTGTTTTATGACTACCCAATCTCAATCAAACAACACGCTAACGGATTTAGAGCAAACTCAAGACTTTATTCGTCGCCACATTGGCCCGAATGAAGCGCAAACTCAAGCTATGTTAAATGATATCGGTGCCGAATCGGTTGATGCCCTTATCGATGAAATTGTTCCTGCCAATATTCGTCTTGCGGATTTACCTGCGATTGAAGAAAGCAAAACAGAAGTGCAAGCACTTAGCGATTTAAAAGCGGTTGCTAGCAAAAACCAAGTGAACAAAACTTACATTGGTTTAGGTTACTACGGCACGCTAACACCAAACGTTATTTTACGTAACGTGTTAGAAAATCCAGGTTGGTACACAGCGTATACGCCATATCAGCCAGAAATCGCCCAAGGTCGTTTAGAGTCATTATTAAACTATCAGCAAATGTGTTTAGACCTAACAGGTTTAGACTTAGCATCAGCGTCATTACTTGATGAAGGTACGGCAGCAGCTGAAGCAATGGCATTAGCTAAGCGTGTATCAAAAAACAAAAAATCGAACCTTTTCTTCATCGCTGAAGAAGTATTTCCACAAACGATTGACGTTGTGAAAAACCGTGCTGATATGTTTGGTTTTGACGTAGTAGTGGCACCAGCAGCTGATGTTGAAAACCACGATGTATTTGGTGCGTTATTACAATACCCAGCAGCCAGTGGCGAAATTACTGATATCTCAGTATTAATTGAAAAAGTACACGCGAACAAAGGTATTGTTGCAGTAGCGGCAGATATTATGAGCTTAGTGTTATTAAAAGCACCGGGCGAATTAGGCGCAGACGTAGTGATTGGTTCAAGCCAACGTTTTGGTGTACCTATGGGGTACGGCGGACCACACGCAGCATTCTTTACCACTTCTGATCAATACAAGCGCTCAATGCCAGGTCGTATTATTGGTGTATCTCGTGATACTCGCGGTAACGCTGCACTTCGTATGGCAATGCAAACCCGTGAACAACATATTCGTCGCGAAAAAGCGAATTCAAACATTTGTACTGCACAAGTTTTATTAGCGAACATGGCTGCGTTTTACGCGGTTTACCACGGTCCTAAAGGTTTAAAAACTATTGCTAGCCGCATTAACCGCTTAGCAGACATTTTATGTTTAGGTACAGCAAGCAAAGGCTTAACGGCTGATCACGCCAACTATTTTGATACCTTAACGTTCACGGTTAGCAACAAAGACGAAATTGTTACCCGCGCATTAGCTGCAAACGTTAACTTACGTACAGACGTTGACGGTAAAGTATCGGTTTCAATTGATGAAACGACGACTCGTCAAGACGTAGCTGTATTATTCGATATTTTATTAGGTGCAGGTCACGGCTTAGACGTTGCAGCACTTGATCAACAAATTATTGATTGTGGTCACTCATCAATTCCTGCGAACTTAGTTCGTGAGTCTGAAATTTTAACTCACCCAGTATTTAACTCGCACCACAGCGAAACTGAAATGCTGCGTTATATCAAAAAGCTAGAAAACAAAGACTTAGCGCTTAACCATTCAATGATTTCATTAGGTTCTTGTACCATGAAATTAAATGCGACTGCGCAAATGATCCCAGTTTCATGGCCTGAATTTGCCAACATGCACCCGTTTGCACCTGTTGACCAAGCGCAAGGCTACAAGCACATGATTGACGAGTTAGCGAAATGGTTAGTTGAATTAACGGGCTATGATGCAATGTCAATGCAACCTAACTCAGGTGCACAAGGTGAGTACGCGGGTCTTATCGCTATTCACAAATACCATGAAAGCCGTGGTGATGCGCACCGTAACATCTGTTTAATTCCATCATCTGCTCACGGTACTAACCCTGCATCAGCACAAATGGTTGGTATGAAAGTAGTTGTGGTAGATTGCGATAAAAACGGTAACGTTGATATGGCTGACTTAAAAGCCAAAGCCGAAGAAATGGCTGATAACTTATCATGTATCATGATCACATACCCGTCGACGCATGGTGTTTACGAAGAAACGATTCGTGAAATTTGTGAAATTATCCATGCAAATGGTGGTCAAGTTTACTTAGACGGCGCTAACATGAACGCACAAGTAGGTATTACTTCACCAGGCTTTATCGGCGCTGATGTTTCACACTTAAACCTACACAAAACGTTCGCTATTCCACATGGCGGCGGTGGCCCAGGTATGGGACCAATTGGTGTTAAAGCGCACTTAGCGCCATTCTTACCGGATCACGCGTTAATTAACGTTGATGAAAGCACAAAAGGTAACGGTGCGGTTTCTGCAGCGCCATACGGTAGTGCTGGTATTTTATGTATTTCTTATCTATACGTTGCAATGTTAGGTAAAAAAGGCGTAACTGATGCCACTAAATACGCAATCACTAACGCTAACTACTTAGCCAAGAAGTTAAGCCAACATTACCCAATTTTATACAAGGGTAATAATGATCGCGTTGCACACGAATGTATTGTTGATTTACGCCCATTAAAAGAAGCGTCTGGTATTACTGAAATGGACGTAGCAAAACGCTTAATGGACTATGGTTTCCATGCGCCAACGATGTCTTTCCCTGTGGCAGGAACGTTAATGATTGAGCCAACAGAGTCAGAAGCTAAACCTGAGCTTGAACGCTTTATTGAAGCCATGACCTGTATTCGCGACGAAATTCGCAAAGTAGAGCAAGGCGAGTGGACGTTAGAAGACAACCCGCTTCACAACGCACCGCATACGCTAGCGGACATTACTGGCGAGTGGAACCGCGGCTACTCAATTGCCGAAGCGGTATTCCCAGTTCCTGCTGCGGCAGCAAACAAATTCTGGCCAACGGTTAACCGTATCGACGACGTGTACGGCGACCGTAATTTGATCTGTTCATGCCCAAGCGTGGATACTTATAAAGACTAAAAAACATAAGTTTTTTATACAGTTAGAAAGCGAGTTTCCGGAAAAGGAGCTCGCTTTTTTTTATTTTGCGATTACACTTATTTTCAATACGTAGTTCAGAATGTCAGGCTAAGTTAGACGGTAATTAGCACTAAAGACATAAACATAACGAGAGTAGAACATTTTTTAATATGCTTAACGAAAATAACCATATTACTTTAATTGAGGAAAAGCCTAGCTCGTATGTTTCTCGCCGTGCGACTGAAACACTGTTTGCTCGGTCGAAAGTTGGACCATTATTTTATAGTCTTGCGGTGATTTTTAGTGCTTTGCCACAAGGGCTATTTACTACTCATTTAGTTGAAGTACTTGCATTCCTTTTACCGTTACTTGCCATATCATTGGTGCGTTTAATTGAAAAGACGCCAACTGCTAGCGACTATTCGCTATGGCATAAAAGACATTGGTTGCTGGTTTATGCCACTGTGTTGATATGGGGTATTTATTTCGGTTGGGTATCAATGCATCCTGAATGGACTAGCGCATTTATTGTTAGTCTGATTTCCACCGTTAATTTTTCTACGGCGATAGCCCACCAATTCTGTATTGATAAGCGAAATGCAACCATTAGCAGTTTACTTTGCTTTGCATGGGCATCGGGAGTGGTAGTTATTTACCGCCCGGAATTGATCGCCATTTTGTACGCTTTTGGCTTTTATTGTGTCTATTTAGTTTCAACTATTAATAATGCACATCGTGAATTTTTTCGCCAATTGGATATCGAATTAAAGCTTATTGATACTCAACGCGAACTTGAAAACCAGGCGAGTACCGACGCGTTAACTGGCCTGTATAATAGGCGGGTTTTCGATGCTGAAATGCAAAGGAACTTCGCACAGGCTAGCCGTCATCATAGTGACTTTAGTCTGATATTGCTCGATCTTGACCATTTTAAAACATTAAACGATACCTTAGGTCATGCTGCTGGTGATATTTGTATCCAAAAGGTAGCCGGTATACTTAGCAATAACTTTCGTCGAGAGCTAGATATTGTCGCTCGAATTGGTGGCGAGGAATTTGCGGTGATTTTACCTGAAAAATCATTAAGTGAAGCGCTAGCTATGGCGGGTAATCTCCATGAATGCTTTCAGCAGCTAACTATGGGGGAAGCTGAAAATTCGAACTTTACCATTACGGCGAGTATAGGTGTTGGAAGCTTTCAAAATACCAAAGCCGAAGATGTTGATACACTATACCAATTAACTGATGCTGCGGTTTATGCTGCAAAAAATAGCGGTCGAAATCAGGTTGTTGCAGCTAATTCTCCAGATGTTGTAGTCACACTTTGAACGACTACCTTGCTTGACTTTATAGTTAAACTGTAAAGGTATGATTTAACTAAATATAGTTAACAAGGTGTGCAACCAACTCTCGTTGACTATTAAACCCCGATTTACTGTAGACCGACATCAATTGTGATTTGATGGTGTTAAAAGACAGGTGAGATAACTCGGCTGCTGTTTGTAAGTCATTGCCTTCAAAGAGCAATTTCACTGTTCTTAGTTCTTTTTGCGAAATATTAAATTTTTCGGCAAACAATTGCCATTGAGGTTGCTTAGTGGACAGTATCTCAATGACACAACACGGGCTATTGAAATCGTTCAGGTTGCTCTCCGCGGTTATCGGGTAGGCCTTTAGCATGATTTGTTCTTGACTATTTTCTAAGGTGATGGCGACCGGCTCTGGTATTTTTGCTTGTATCCAATCTAAAGTAGAGCGAATAAAGTCTTTCAATAAATGGTTTTTGCTTGCCATTTTGGTGACTAATTTTCCATTGCGCTCAACCAGTATATTTTGCTTACTTAAAATATGGGATGACACTTTATTAACTTGTAATAAATTTTGAAATTCATCAATTACAATTAGCGGATAAGGGTTATTTTCTAAAACGGACTGGTAAAGTGAAATTTGCCGTTTTTGTCGTGCTAATTTGTCATACAAAAAACAGGCTCTATTGACGTGTGGATAAATCATTGAAAATAATTTGAGGTCGTAATCACTATATTCAGTTTTCAACTTATTTCTATTTAATACGATAAATGCTTCAAGAGAGGCAGAGCGAATAGGGAAAGAAATTAAGTTATATTCAACACCTGCCTTTTCAAATATTGGATAAACATCTGCTTGGTGAAGTTGCTCTTTTGACAGGAAATCTCTTCCTCGGATACACGCTAACTCTTTTAGTGATTTTGCCACTTCCCAAAACGGGTCGAGCTCTTTAAGTTTATAAAAATATTCATTAAGAAAAAACTCTTTATTAAATCCACTGGCGGTATTTTTGTAATCAAAAAACATCGGTTGTAATGTTTCCTGATCTGCCATTGCTAACCAGCCAATGTTGGAGTTTGTGGTAATCATTAATTCGTTTAAAAAGGGTGAAAAATCACCATCAATTGCCCCTTGGTAGACAAGATTAGTGAGCGTGTTGAGCGAGTCCATATTCTTGTTCTTGTGTTGAATACTTTAACTCGACGACTTTTTTGAGTTAGCTGGTTAATTTAATGTAAACGTAAAAATAGCTCACATATGCTGATATTTCATCTGAACAGATGAATTTTTAATCTGTTAACTCAATTATATTTAGGACTTTAAATCCAACACTAAAGCAAGTAAAAAATTAAACAGTGCTTTTTACTTATTGCTTTTACATCAAGTGAACTTAACTGAATAAGTGAGTAATTAACATGGAAAGCAATACCGAGATATTGGTTAATATTAACGACTGGCGCCCTGTAAGCCAATTAACTAAGCCTAGCTCTAAAGATGGATTAAATTCACGAACGTTCAAACGACAGGTGATCAAGCAATTAATGGAAAATTACGGCGCAGTTATTACAATAGAGACCGTTTTCTACTGGGTTGAAATTGGCCGACAACTTGATTTTGATTACCTGAGCTTTGGACGTAAGTTGTATCGACATCAGTTGTATCTTAATGTTGCTTCGAAATACGGTGAATTAATCGCTTATTACTTGACTTACCAGTTGCCTAAAGCATTGGCATTGAAAATACCGCTTGCTCTGTCTGATGAGCTCAAGGAATTTATTACTCAAGCTAATGTTGACCTAGATTTATCAATTGATCTTAATGCTTTTCATCAGAAGGTCAGAGAATATTGGCTTAACGATGAACAAGTTTATACTTTACTTACAGAATACGGTGAAAAAGCTAGCGCGCATCAAAATTAACAGTAGTTTTTAATTCGTAAAAATTAATTAGTAAACTTTTAGCACAGCGAGCTACCGGCAACGGAGCTCGCTTTTTGTTTTCTAATGATTGTCTGCGCTGCTAGTTGTTGTTAACTTATTAAAAAAGAATGATTAAATTAAGTCTCGAACGAAAGCATATATTAGTAATTTTTATGGTAAATCGATGGCTTTATTTGCCAATAACAAATTGAACTTTATAAAAAGGATAACATATGGCTGCTTATGCAATATTTGATGTCGAGATTTATGATCTTGAGCGCTACCAAGAATATATGGCACAAGTTAAACCTGCTATTGAAGCAGCAGGCGGCAAGTATCTTGCGCGAGGCGGCGAACATAAAGTGTATGAAGGGGATTGGACGCCACGCAGAATTGTGCTTTTTGAATTTCCATCAATCGATGCCATCAATGAATTTTATTATGGCGAAAGCTATCAAAGTTTGAAATCGATGAGAGAGGAGTGCAGTTCGGCTCGACTTGTCGGCGTTGAGGGCATGTAATAAAGGTATTTTTAGCTACCTGAACTAATTTAGTTTTCTGCCAGCTAAAGATCACGATTAAATAAATAGCTTTATATACGGATGTTATTTCTTAGCTCGTTTAGAATTGGTATTGGTTTCGTATCGTATCGGTGTTGATATAGTTGTTTGTTGAATTAACGGAATTGGTTCAGACTAAATAAAATGGTCTTTTATTTAAAGATATTGTTCTTATCGTTTTTTAATCAGGCGCTTTAGTATAAGTTGCTAATATAAAACTAAAGTTATTAATTTTTCAGGGAGTTCTAATGAAGTCATGGATAGTTGTAGCGCTAGCTTTAGCGAGTTTTGCTGGCAATACTCAAGAGCTTGATATTAGTAGTGACAACCGCAGCTCTTTATCAGGCACTTCGTTAACAGACACGTCTTTATCAGAAACCTCTTTATCAGATAAGTCCTTTAATATTAAGCCAGCGAGTGACGTTGAATTTGAGCACCCTAAATGGGGGCTGGCCGCATTAATTCGAAATGCATCTATTCCATATTCGGTTGATTTTGGCGTTGAAGACTCAACCGTAACCACCTTTTTTCCAATGATGTTTTATCAAGGACAGCGCTTTTTCCTTCGAGGTACAGAAGGCGGCCTGCATCTAAAAAAAAGTGAAAACTTTGAGCTGAACGCAATACTGCGCAATCACTTTATCGACATACCTTCGTCATTTCAAAATCGCATTGGCGGTGATACCACCGACTTTGGTTTGCAGTTTAGGTACCAAATTAATCAAAACTTATTTACTGAAGTTGAGTTGATGAGCGATCCGAAAGAGCTTTTCCATAGCGTGATGAGTGTTGAAGGCAAATTCCAACCTGGTAATTGGTTATTACAACCGAAGGTATCGTTTGCTTGGCGCGAAGCCGATTACAACAACTACTATTATAATCTTGCTGATGAGCGCATTGGTGCTGGCGTTGATACCAAAATAGGCATTGCCGCAAGGTATCACTGGTTTGATAATTTATATTTACTTGGCGGTGCTTATGCCAACTACTTAAACAGTAATGCCAGACATTCAGCGAGCATTGATAACGACTGGCAAAGCGAAGTTTATTTTGGTTTTGGTCTTTTTAATCATGCTAAAAAGCGTTACAGCGCTCCTTTATCGAGCCCTAAATATATCCGTATAGCACATGGCTGGGCGACGCCTTCAAACTTGGGTGAAATATTGGCGTTTGACTGGGAAGAAGATGAATATAATAACCAACTAAGTTCAATATTTTATGGCTATCCATTAACCGATGAACTTTTTGGTGCACCATTAGATGTCTATCTAACGTCAGGTTTTGTTGGTCACTGGTCGTCCGATGTGCAACCGGCACTACAGGAAGGTGTGGTTGCAATAAAAGTGTATTATACCTTTGACTGGCCTGTACGCACGCGAATCGGTGTTGCCGAAGGGCTTTCTTACATTAGCCAACTTAGCTATATAGAACAAACTGAGATGGATGAAAAGGGTTACCAAGGCAGTAAAATGCTCAATTATATAGACCTTTCCATTGATACTAATTTAGGCGATATATTTAATTTAATGCCACTGCAAAAGGTGTGGTTGGGCTTAAGTATTCATCATCGCTCGGCGATTTTTGAGTCCGCTTCACAATTTGGCCGAATCAAAGGCGGTAGTAACTATAATAGTATTTACCTTCAAATTGATTTTTAGTTGCAGCTTTAGTGAGATAAAAGATTTCAATAAGTTACTGAACTGCTATGTTTATTCAGTGTTTGAGTTTTAGTAATGTTAAATGATCTGTTTTAACTTCCGGCTAGGGCAATTAGTCTAATTCAATCAATAAATAACCAACTAAATTGCTTTTTTCATATTAAGCTTTCGATGTTCAAGAAAAACGATTAAAATAGCCGCGGTCAAATTCGGCTGGATTATTTTTCTACAGGAATCTTGAGCTATGAGCGTCAACCCAAAACCTAGTTATCGTCGTATTCTTTTAAAACTTAGTGGTGAAGCCTTAATGGGCGAAGAAGGGTTTGGCATCGATCCAAAAATCCTTGATCGAATGGCACAAGAAATCAAAGAACTGGTTGAAATGGGCATTCAAGTCGGCTTGGTTATTGGTGGCGGTAATTTATTCCGTGGCGCAGGCTTAGCTGAAGCTGGTATGAACCGAGTGGTCGGCGACCAAATGGGCATGTTGGCTACGGTGATGAACGGCTTGGCGATGCGTGATGCATTGCACCGTGCATTTGTAAATGCTCGTCTAATGTCAGCAATCGACTTAGCTGGCGTTTGTGATACCTATAACTGGGCAGATGCCATTGGTATGTTAAAATCTGGCCGCGTAGTTATTTTCAGTGCAGGTACAGGTAACCCATTCTTCACTACCGACTCAGCTGCGTGTTTACGTGGTATTGAAATTGAAGCAGATGCGGTATTAAAAGCAACCAAAGTAGATGGTATTTACTCTGCCGATCCAGTAAAAAATCCAGAAGCTACCTTATTTACTCATCTTACGTATAATGAGGTACTTGAAAAAGAATTGAAGGTAATGGACTTAGCTGCCTTTACCTTAGCGCGTGATCACAATATGCCTATTCGTGTGTTTAATATGAACAAGCCTGGTGCGTTAAAGAACGTCGTTATGGGGCTTGAAGAAGGCACAACCATAGATCACGCCGAAAACTTAGTTTAATTGTTCAGTATTAAGGAATATCCAAGTGATTGAAGATATTAAAAAAGATGCAGAAACTCGTATGAGTAAAAGTATCGATTCATTAAAAACTAACTTAAATAAAATTAGAACAGGTCGTGCGCATCCTTCATTATTGGACAATATCTCTGTTGATTATTACGGCTCTGAAACGCCACTAAACCAAGTGGGTAATATTTCAGTACCAGATGCACGTACGTTAGCAATCACAGTGTTTGATAAATCTATGATTGGTGCAGTAGAAAAAGCAATTTTAGCATCAGACTTAGGTTTAAACCCGTCTTCACAAGGTACGTTAATTCGTATCCCTTTACCGCCGCTAACAGAAGAGCGTCGTAAAGACTTAGTAAAAGTGGTTAAGAATGAAGGTGAAAACGGTAAAATTGCTATTCGCAATATTCGTCGTGATGCCAACTCTGATTTTAAATCGCTAAATAAAGAAAAAGAAATTAGCGATGATGAAATGCACCAAGCAGAAGACGAAATTCAAAAAATTACTGACAAGTATGTCAAACAGGTTGACCAAATTCTGGTTGATAAAGAAGCTGAATTAATGGAAATCTAGCATTTGCTAGTAATGGAATACGCGCCGTAGTAACTTAACTACGGCGTTTTTATATAGTGAGATTTACGTGTCAAATACCTCTACTCTAGCTACATCGGAACTCAATATTCCGAAACATGTCGCCATTATTATGGACGGCAATGGTCGCTGGGCACAGCTGCAGGGAAAAAAGCGTGTTTTTGGTCATAAATCAGGCGTCGAGTCTGTTCGTTCAACAGTTACAACTGCCCGTAAGTTAGGGGTTGAAGCCCTGACATTATTTGCTTTTAGCAGCGAAAATTGGTTACGACCAGAAGAAGAAGTATCCGTTTTAATGGAATTGTTTATGCTTGTGCTAAATAGAGAAGTGAAGCGCTTGCATAAAAATGATATAAGATTTCAGGTGATTGGTGATACCAGTCGTTTCTCTGACAAACTACAAGAAAAAATAAGAGCGGCGCAAGAGTTAACCAAACACAACAAAAGCATGGTGTTATCAATTGCTGCTAATTATGGGGGGCGTTGGGATATAGCCAATGCCGCTAAGCAGCTAGCTGAGCAAGTAGTCAATAATGAAATTTCGTTAGCTGATATCAATGAGCAAACGTTAAATCAATACACTTGTTTAGCCGATTTACCAGAATTAGATTTAATGATCCGTACCGGTGGCGACCATCGCATTAGTAATTTTTTACTGTGGCAGTCAGCCTATACGGAGTTTTACTTCACCAATACGTTATGGCCTGAATTTAATGAAGGCGAATTTACTAAGGCGCTCGATGTTTTTACACAACGTGAACGCCGATTTGGTAAGACGGGTGACCAAGTAAAACAAGAATAAAAGGAAATTCGCTTGTTAAAGCAAAGAATACTGACTGCGGTGATATTAGCACCACTAGCAATAGCTGCTATTTTCTATCTACCGCTGCCTTTTTTTGGCGCACTTTTACTGGCTATAATGGCCATCGGCGCTTGGGAATGGGGTCCTTTAATGGGCTTTGCGAAAAAATCGCGACGCCTGTTTTTCGTGTTTGCAACTATCAGCCTTATCGGTAGTATTTGGACATTTTTACCGCCCGAGTTGCTATGGTTAGAAAAAGGCCAACTTCAAGACAACGCCGTATATATTTTATGGTTAGCCGTAGCCTGGTGGGCGCTATCGGCAATTCTTACCTTTGTTTACCCGCGTTTTAGCAAATTCTGGTCAAGTCACCGCTCTGTACGTGGAGTGTTTGGCTGGTTAACACTTATTCCAACTTGGCTGGCGTTTATGGTCATTCGCTCTAGCGAATATCAAACAGATCCTTACCATGGCGCACAATTGATTATGTTTTTATTTATGATGGTGTGGAGTGCGGATGTCGGTGCCTACTTTGTCGGTAAATCCATTGGTAAACATAAATTAATGCCAAATGTTAGCCCCGGAAAAACCTTAGAAGGCTTCTTTGGTGGTATCGCTTTTGCCTGCGTATTAATTATTACCGCAGGTAAAATTATTGGCTGGAATGTTGAGCAGTTCTCTGTTGTTTTATTTGTTACCGTGATTATTACCACTATCTCTGTGCTGGGCGATCTGAATGAAAGTATGTTTAAGCGTCAGGCTGGGGTAAAAGATAGTGGCACTATTTTACCAGGTCATGGCGGGGTGCTTGATCGTATCGATAGTCTAACGGCTACCGCGCCAATTTATGCACTTTGTTACGTGATTATCGGCTGGTAGCTGATGACAACTAGTAAGGTGCAACAGCACCAACTTTGCATTCTTGGCTCAACTGGCTCCATCGGTGTTAGTACCTTAGATATTGTTAGGCGTCACCCTGAACGATTTTCGGTTGTATCAATGTCAGCCAATACGCGGGTCGACGCTATGTTGGAACAGTGTTTGGAATTTAAGCCTAAACATGTAGTCATGGCATCAGAAGCGGCGGCGATTGAACTTAAAGCACTATTGTTGGCACAAAACATTAGCAATATTACTGTTGATTTTGGCCAGCAAGCTTTGTGTAACATTGCTTCGTCTGATGATATTGATACCGTCATGGCAGCAATTGTCGGCTCATCAGGTTTAATGCCTACACTTTCTGCGGTTAAAGCCGGTAAACGCGTATTGCTAGCAAACAAAGAAGCGTTAGTCACTTCGGGTCAAATCTTTATTGATGCGGTTAAATCGTCGGGTGCTCAGTTATTACCCATTGATAGCGAGCACAATGCTATTTTTCAGTGTCTCCCTGAATTTGAACAACATCGACCGGGACAATGCCAATTACAAGCAAGTGGTATTAGCCGCATATTGCTAACAGGCTCTGGTGGCCCATTTAGAACCAAACCGGTTGCTGAGCTTAGCGATGTAACGCCCGAGCAAGCGTGCGCGCACCCTAACTGGGATATGGGCAAAAAAATCTCAGTAGACTCGGCCACTATGATGAATAAAGGCTTAGAGTTTATCGAAGCGAAATGGTTATTTAATGTTGAGCCAGAGCAAATTACTGTGGTGCTGCATCCACAAAGTACCATTCATTCTATGGTGCAATATAAAGACGGCTCTGTCATAGCGCAAATGGGTAACCCTGATATGCGTACGCCAATTGCTCATGCGCTTGCTTACCCAGAGCGAATTGATGCCGGTGTTGAGCCATTAGATTTTTTCAACGTAAAGCCGTTTGAATTTGAAAACGTTGACTATCAACGTTATCCAAACCTAAAACTGGCGATTGATGCCTGCTCATTAGGGCAAGCAGCGTGCACTGCACTTAATGCTGCTAATGAAATTGCGGTTGAAGCATTTTTAACAAAGCAAATTAAATTCACCGATATATATCAAATAAATCAAGCCAGTGTTGATGCTTTTTCTCATGAGCAAATTCATACCATTGATGATGTATTAATGCTTGATTCCAAAGCGCGTACTTTTGCATTAAGCTACCTAACCGAATTAGGAGGTAAGCACTAAATGTTCGATATTTTGTGGAATTTAGCGTCATTTGTTGTAGCTCTGGGAATATTAGTTACTGTACATGAATACGGGCATTTTTGGGTGGCACGTAAAAATGGCGTTAAAGTAGAGCGCTTTTCGGTGGGCTTCGGTACGCCCATTTGGCGTAAAACCGATAAACAAGGCACTGAATACGTGATTGCGCTAATACCGCTTGGCGGCTATGTAAAAATGCTTGATGAGCGGGTTGATGAAGTGCCTGAAGATCAAAAGCATTTAGCGTTCAACCAAAAAAATGTTTATCAACGCATTGCTATTATTGCTGCAGGCCCCTTTGCTAATTTTGCGTTTGCCATCGTTGCCTTTTATTTAATGTTTTTAATTGGTGTGCCTAGCGTTAAACCGGTTATAGGTGGTGTAACACCAAACTCAATTGCTGAACAAGCGCAATTACCGGTTAATGGTGAAATTGTCGAAGTGGCAGGGCAATCCGTTAAAGACTGGCAAGATATTAATTTGGCGTTAGTCGGTCAAATTGGTCATGACACCATTGAAATTCGCGCAAAGTTACCTGACAGTCAGTTCGCTAAACAATTTACCTTAAACACTCAAAATTGGCAGTTTTCTCCTGAAAAGATATCATCATTAACGAGTTTAGGCATTGTACCTTTTTCACCCAAAGTTCATACCGAAATTGCTCAAGTAGGCCCTAACAGTGCTGCCGATAAAGCGGGTTTGCAAGTTAATGATAAATTGGTGGCATTAAATGGTGAGATGATCAATGATGACTGGTCTAAATTTGCCTCAATGATTAAAACTTTCCCTAATCAAGAAGTGCTTGTCACCATAGAGCGAAATGGCCAACCTGTCTCTTTGGTTGTAATTCCCGATGCGAGAGAAGTTAACGGCATACAGCAAGGTTACTTAGGTATTTCACCTCGTTTTGATACATGGCCTGATGGTCATCAAATTACCTTAGCATATGGTGTTTTTGGCAGTTTTACAGAAAGTATTGAACGTACCTGGAATTTAGTGGTCTTAAGCTTCGACATGATAGGTAAGCTAATTACTGGTGATGTGTCGGTTAAAAATTTAAGTGGACCAATTTCCATTGCACAAGGTGCGGGAAATAGTGCAGGTTACGGTTTTGTCTATTTTTTAGGCTTTTTAGCGTTAATTAGCATTAATTTAGGAATAATTAACCTTTTACCGCTACCAGTACTTGATGGTGGCCACTTACTTTATTACCTTATAGAGCTTTTTACAGGAAAGCCTGTACCAGAAAAAATACAAGAGTTGGGATTTCGTTTCGGGGCAATTGCGTTGCTCACGTTAATGAGTATCGCCATATTTAACGATATATCGCGACTTTAATAAAAAAGAAGTAAACAAGTTACATTTATGATGATAAAAAAAATTGCCTTAGCCGTTTTATTAGGCTCTCTAGGGACTTCAGTACAAGCTTCAAGTGATTTCCAAGTTGAAGATATCCAAATTAAGGGCTTACAACGTGTGGCACTCGGTGCTGCGCTAACCCATATCCCATTTAACGTTGGTGACTCGTTAAATGAATATCGAGTTTCCCAGTCGATCAAAGCACTGTATAAGTCTGGTCACTTTAATGATATTCAGGTTTCCCGTGACGGCAATCGTATTATTTACCGTGTTAAAGAGCGTGAAACGATCAGTGAAATTACCTTTGAAGGTAATGACGATTTAAAAGATGAACAGCTAACGCAAAGTTTAGAAGACAGCAATATCCGTGTTGGTGAAACCTTAGATCGTACGGTGATTTCTGGTATTGAAATGGGCTTGGAAGACTTCTATCACAGTGTTGGTAAATACAACGCTAATGTTAAAGCAGAAGTTACTCACTTGCCACGCAACCGTGTAAACCTTAAGTTTGTTTTCGAAGAAGGTGACGCGGCAGCCATTGAACAAATTAACTTAGTTGGTAATGAAATTTTTACTGATGAAGAAATTTTAGAAAATATCGAGCTGACCTTTGATTCACCTTGGTGGGATTTTATGGCGCAAGATCGCTATCAAAAACAAACCCTACAAGGCGATATGGAAACCATTGAAAGCTTTTATTTAGATCGTGGTTATTTACGATTCAAAGTAGATTCAACACAAGTGTCGATGACGCCTAATAAAGAAGCGGTTTATATTGCGCTTAATGTCACCGAAGGTGAACAATACACCGTTAGTGAAGTTGACTTTATTGGCGATATGGCAGGGTTTGAACAAACCATTCGTGCAATCAACCCGCTACAAGAAGGCAAGTTATATAACGGTGCCGAGGTTACTTATACCGAAGAAACCATCAGCCGCTTCTTAGGGCGATTTGGTTATGCTTATCCGAAAGTTACGACCATTCCTGATATTAACGATGACGATAAAACCGTTAAGTTATCTATTTCGGTTGACCCAGGTAAACGCATTTATGTTAACCGCGTTAACTTTAAGGGTAACCATGTAACTGCAGATCGAGTACTGCGCCGTGAACTTCGCCAAATGGAAGGTGCATGGTTATCAAATAGCTTAGTTGAAGCGTCGAAAGCTCGCTTGTCTCGTTTGCCTTATATGGAAACGGTTGAATTTGAAACTAATCAAATTCCAGGGGAAGACGATTTAGTGAATGTTGACTTTGAAGTGAAAGAGCAGCCGTCTGGCTCGTTTACCGCCGGTGTTGGTTATGGCTCACAAACTAAATTAAGTTTAAATGCCGGTGTTCAGCAAAATAACTTCTTGGGAACCGGTAATCGATTAGCATTTAACTTAAATACCGTAAGTTATTCACGGGCTGCAAGTATTTCATATACTGACCCATATTTTACCGTTGACGGTATTTCACTGGGGGGCTCGCTATTTTATAACGAGTTTGATGCTGGTAACGCCAACTTAGTTGAATATAAAAATAAAACTTATGGTTTAGGGTTAAACCTTGGTTTCCCAATTAATGAATATGTGCGAGTTAACTTTGGTTTTGGCTACAAAAGTAACGGTATTACGCGCTTACAAACCTATGAGCAAATTCAAAAGTTCTATGACTTATACTCAGATCCGGATGATCCAGATGCTGGTTTAGAGTTTAAGACCTTTGATTTCTCAACGGGTATTTCTCGTGTCACATTAAACCGTGGTACTTTCCCAACCGCGGGTTCACAGCAAAGTTTGTCTGCGAAGGTGACTACGCCAAACTCAGATGTTAATTACTTTAAAGTTAACTTAGATACTAAATGGTACTTCCCGATCACTCGTGATCAGCGCTGGACAGTGTTAACCCGTTTTGAAGCAGGCTATGCTAATGGTTACTCAGACATTAACGGCAATGATCAAATTCTGCCATTCTGGGAAAACTTTAGAGCCGGTGGAGCTGATACCTTACGTGGTTTTGAGAATAACGTAGTAGGTCCTCGCGCAATCTTTAGACGCCCAACAACTATTGGTGGTAGCCCTGATCCTGTGGGTGACTCAGGTGGTTGTTGTTTAGGCCCTGATCATGATTATATTGATATCTCTAAGAACTCAGTAGGTGGTAACGCCATGGTATTGGGTGGTGTAGAACTAGTGTTCCCAACACCATTCCTTGATGAAGGTTACTCAAATAGCGTGCGCAGCAGTTTATTTGTTGACGTAGGTAATGTTTGGGATACTGAATTTGATATTAATAGTTATCGTGACTTAGCGGAAAATGAGTTTATCAAACTTGATGATTATTCAGATATTGGCCGTTACCGTAGTTCGGCGGGCCTTTCTGTACAGTGGTTATCGCCTATGGGACCAATGATATTTAGCTTTGCCAAAGCATTGAAAAAAGAAGATGGGGATGATACAAGTTTCTTCAGTTTCAACATTGGTAAAACGTTCTAAACGTATTTTCATATAACAAGATTTTAATTTTTAGGAGAAGAAGTTGAAAAAATTTATTAAGACGTTAGCAGTAACAACTGCCGCTTCAAGTATGTTATTAGCAAGTGCAGCAATGGCGCAAAAAATTGCTGTCGTGAATTTCCAAGAAGTGATGGCAAAAATTCCTCAAACTGCTGCGGTTATGCAACAGTTAGAAAATGAATTTAAAGATGAAAAAGCACTATTAACGCAATTAGAGAAAGATATTAAATATTTTCAAGAAAAGAAAAAGCGTGACTCTTCTTTAATGACAGAAAAAGAAATTGCCGATCTTGATCAGCAAATTGCGACTAAATTCCAAGAGTACCAAGTTAAAGGTAAAGAATTTCAAGCAAAATCTCAGCAACGTCAAAACGAAGAAACATCTAAAATTATCGCGTTAGTTCGTCAAGCAATCGATATCATTGCCGCGAAAGAAAAGCTAGATATGGTTGTTGAACAAAAAGCGGTTGTTTTCTCAAAGCCTGAAGCTGCGATCACTGATCAAGTAGTAGAGCAAGTGAGCAAATTAAACTAAGAAAATTGCAATGAGTTATACATTAACTGAAATTGCACAGCAAATTGGCGCGACTGTTAAGGGAGATGGCAACTTCTCCGTTAGCAGTCTTGCTACTTTAGCGACTGCAAAAAATGATCAAATCGCCTTTTTGGCAAATTCTAAATACCAAAGCCAATTGCAAACCACGCAAGCTGGCGTGGTGATCCTAGCGCCAGACATGGCTGATAATTGCCAAACTAATGCCTTGATCATGGATAATCCGTATATTGGCTATGCGTTAGTTGCCAAACTAATGGATACTACCCCAACACCTGCGACTGACATTCACCCGTCAGCAGTGATTGATGCCAGCGCGCAACTTGGTAGCAATGTTGCTATCGGTGCTAATGCGGTTATTGAATCAGGTGTTATCTTAGGTGATAACGTCGTGATTGGCGCGGGCTGTTTTATTGGTAAAAATAGCCAAATTGGGGCTAATACCAAGCTTTGGGCTAATATTAGCGTATATCACCAATGCATTATTGGCGAAAACTGCCTAATTCAAGCCAATACCGTTATTGGCGCAGATGGCTTTGGTTATGCGCCGCATCAAGGGCAGTGGCATAAAATTCCGCAATTAGGCCGAGTGATTATTGGCGATAATGTTGAAATTGGCGCCAGTACCACAATCGACCGTGGCGCATTAGAAGATACCGTTGTTGAAGACGGCTGTATTATTGATAACCAAGTGCAGATTGCCCATAACGTGCGAGTCGGGGCACACACCGCTATTGCAGGGTGTACCGTTGTTGCGGGCAGCACCACCATTGGAAAGAACTGTACGATCGGCGGTATGAGTGCGATTAATGGTCATATCGACATTTGCGATCAAGTATTGATTACCGGCATGAGCATGGTAACTAAGCAAATTACTAAGCCAGGAGTATACTCATCAGGTATTCCTGCACAATCGAATAAAGACTGGCATAAGATGAATGCACGTATCAGAAAGCTGGATCAGCTTGCCAAGAAAGTCAGTCAATTAGAAAAAGATTCGATGAAATAAAAGGAACGTTTACGTGGAAAGAATTAAAAATACAATTGGCATCGAAGAGATCAAAACCTTGCTTCCGCATCGTTACCCTATGTTATTAATTGATAGGGTAGAAGATTACGAGCCAAATCAGTGGTTGCACGGCATTAAAAACGTTACTTTTAATGAGCCGGTATTTACTGGCCATTTTCCAGACTATTCGATTTTTCCTGGCGTGATGATTTTAGAAAGCTTAGCACAGGCAACTGGTGTGCTTGGTTTTAAATCTGCCGGCGGTCGCAAAGACGGCGAAATGTTTTTGTTTGCTTCAATTGATAATGCACGATTTAAGCAACCGGTTGTACCGGGCGATACTATGCATTTACACGTAGAATTTTTAAAAGCACGTCGTGGTATGTGGAAATATTACGGTGAAGTGAAAGTTGATGGCAAAGTAGTGTGCAGTGCCGACCTGATGTGCGCAAGACGAGAGTTATAATTTAGTGATACACGAACAAGCGATTATTGAGCCAGGTGCTCAAATAGGTAACAACGTTTCTATTGGACCTTGGACGTTTATTGGCAAGGATGTCGTTATTGGTGACAATTGTGATATCCGCTCTAATGCGGTGATCAAAGGACCAACAAAAATTGGCAAAGGTAACACTATTTACCAATTCGCCAGTATTGGTGAAGATTGCCAAGATTTGAAATATGCCGGTGAGCCTACCGAGTTAATTATTGGTGATAACAATACCTTTAGAGAGTGTTGCACCATTCATCGCGGCACGATTCAAGATAAAAGCTTAACGCAAATTGGTAGCAATAATTTATTTATGGCTTATACCCATGTAGCGCATGATTGTATTGTTGGTAGCCATTGTATTTTAGCCAACAATGCCTCTATCGCAGGCCATGTTCATGTGGGGGATTGGGCTATTCTAGGCGGTATGTCAGGTGTGCACCAATTTTGTAAAATTGGCGCTCATAGCTTTGTTGCCGCCAATGCCTTGGTATTAAAAGATGTGCCTCCATACGTTATGGCCTCAGGTCACGGCGCATCACCATTTGGTTTAAATTCAGAAGGCTTAAAACGTCGTGGCTTCTCTAAAGAATCAATTCTTGCGATTCGCCGCGCTTATAAAGAAGTTTACCGTAAAGGTTTATCGGTTGACGATGCGTTAGTTGAAGTGGATAAACTCGCTGAAGAATTTAATGAAGTTGCTGAATTTTCGGCTTTTATTAAATCATCAAATCGCGGCATTATTCGCTAACTGCCTGCCTACATATGTCAAAGTTTACAGATCAAGCACCGGTGTTTGCCATTGTTGTTGGCGAACACTCGGGTGATACGTTAGGCGAGGGCTTAATGCTCGCCATCAAAAAACAATACCCTGATGCTAAGTTTGTCGGTATTGGCGGCCCTAAAATGATTGCTCAAGGGTTTGATAGTTTGTTCGCGATGGATGAACTAGCGGTAATGGGCATAGTTGAAGTACTTGGTCGAATCAGGCGCTTACTTTATGTTCGAGAATACTTAACCGAGTATTTTACTAAGCATCAGCCGGCTGTTTTTATTGGTATCGATGCCCCTGACTTTAACTTAACACTTGAAGAGCGCTTGAAAAATGCAGGGATTAAAACCGTGCAATATGTTAGTCCGTCGGTTTGGGCGTGGCGTGAAAAGCGGGTGTTTAAAATTCAGCGTGCCACTAATTTAGTGTTGGCGTTACTGCCGTTTGAAAAAGCGTTTTACGATAAATATCAAGTCCCATGTCAATTCGTTGGTCATCCGCTGGCTGATGACATTCCGTTAATTTCAGATAAACAAGCCGCTCGTGACGCTCTAGAAATAAAAACTCAGGGTAAAGTATTGGCATTAATGCCGGGTAGTCGTGGCGGTGAATTATCGCGATTAGTTGAAGTGTTTTTAGCCTCTGCAGTTAAATTAACAGAAGAAGATCCTGAGCTAACATTAGTTGCGCCGATGATCAGTGAAAAACGCGCCCAGCAATTTCACGAAATACATCAACAAGTGGCCCCCGATTTAGCGGTGCAAGTCTTCATCGGTAAAACCCAAGAGGTAATGGCGGCCAGTGATTGTTTGCTAACTGCGTCTGGTACAGTGACCTTGGAAGCTGCGCTGATTAAAAGACCTATGGTCATTACTTATCGCTTTAATTGGCTGACTTATCAAATGGGTAAGTTTTTAGTGAAGCTGAAATACTTTTCTTTACCTAATTTATTGGCAGATAAAGAATTAGCGCCCGAATTATTGCAAGATGAAGTTACGGTTGAAAATATAGTGCCACTACTTAAAGAGCGCTTATATCACGATCAATCTGCACTTAACCAAGCATTTACTGATATTCATTTAGCGCTAAAACAAGATGCGAGCAAGCAGGCAGCTAAAGCGGTAATTGAATTAATCGCTGATTAAAATTGCTTTACCTGTGTATTACAAACTGTTTTAAGACTTACGTTAAATCAATATGACTAAATCCATTCAAGCTAGAGAAACTCAAGCTAAAAAAAGCAAGCCATCATTACCACCATTTGAATACCCAGTGGCTTATTGTATTGCTGGTGTTGACGAAGTCGGGCGCGGTCCGTTAGTCGGAGATGTCGTGACTGCTGCAGTTATTTTGGATATGGACAACCCAATTGAAGGCTTAATGGACTCTAAAAAGCTTTCTGAAAAAAAACGAGAGTTGTTGGCCGCAGAGATTAAGCAAAAAGCCGTAGCATGGGCCATTGGCAGAGCGACACCAGAAGAAATAGATACGATTAATATTTTGCATGCGACAATGCTAGCGATGCAACGTGCGGTAGCTGGCTTAAATGTTACGCCTGATTATGTGCTAATTGATGGCAATCGTTGCCCTGAGCTCGGCATACCATCACAAGCGGTAGTCAAAGGCGATGCTAGAGTGGCAGAAATTAGTGCTGCATCAATTCTTGCTAAAGTTGAGCGTGACAATGACATGATTGCCCTTGATGCCGAGTATCCAGAATTTGGTTTTGCCAAGCATAAAGGTTATCCAACCAAAGCGCATTTTGAAAAAATTGCTGAATTAGGCGTGTTAGATTGTTATCGTAGAAGCTTTAAACCGGTAGCAGCAATTATTAATCAGCGTAGCAGTTAAACTAAGTTAGCAAAGTCAGCAGTGAAGCTAGGCTAGGTAAGCTTAGCTAAGTTAATATAACCACTATCTTTAATAAAAATATTAATTAAGAAAAGTTAATAAGAAAAATAAAGCAGAAAATAGTGCGCCTTAGTAATCAGGTTCGCGAAAGTATTTAATCAATAGCCATAATAATAACGACAAACGATAGCGAATTTTCATGTCCGAGCAAGCAATAGCAACACCACCTCAGTTTATTCATTTAAGAGTTCATAGTGACTTTTCAATGTGTGATGGTTTAAGCAAAGTTAAGCCGATTATTGCCCAAGCAGAATCGCTAAATATGCCAGCGATTGCCTTAACTGATCAAATGAACTTGTGTGGCTTGGTTAAATATTATCATGCTTGTCATGGCGCAGGTATTAAGCCGATTATTGGCTGTGACTTTTGGGTAAAAAGCGAAGAACTTGAAGATCAGCTCTTTCGTCTGGTTATTATTGCTAGCGACAACACGGGTTATAAAAACCTAACTGAACTGATTTCCAAAGCCTATTTACGTGGCCATATTCAAAATAAAGCGGTATTAGACAAGTCTTGGTTGGTGGAATACGCACAAGGCTTAATTATTTTATCTGGTGGCCGAGAAGGCGATATTGGCAAAGCATTGCTCAAAGGCAATAACGCTCAAGTCAGTGCCATGGTTGAATTTTACCAGCAATACTTTCCCGATAGATTCTATTTAGAGCTGATTCGTACCGGCCGCCCTGATGAAGAAACTTATTTGCATTTGGCTGTAGAACTAGCCAGTGAATATGACTTACCGGTAGTTGCCACCAACGAAGTGGTATTTTTAAAAGAAGATGATTTTGATGCCCATGAAATTCGCGTAGCAATTCATGATGGCTATACGCTAGATGATAAACGTCGACCAAAACGTTTTTCGCCGCAGCAATATTTGCGCTCTGAGCAGGAAATGTGCGAGCTATTTGCCGATATTCCTGAAGCGCTGGCCAACTCAGTGGAAATTGCCAAACGCTGTAATGTAACCGTCCGTCTTGGTGAATATTTCTTACCCGATTTTCCTACCGAAGGGATGAAAATTGATGAATATTTAGTCAAAGTTTCGGAAGAAGGTTTACAAGAGCGCTTAGAGTTTTTATTTGATAAAGACTCCCCTGATTTTGAAGAAATCAGAAAGCCTTATGATGAGCGCTTAAAAGTAGAGCTTGAAGTTATTAATAACATGGGCTTCCCTGGTTACTTCCTGATCGTAATGGAATTTATTCAGTGGAGTAAGGATAACGATATTCCTGTAGGCCCAGGCCGTGGCTCTGGTGCTGGTTCACTGGTGGCCTATGCCTTAAAAATTACCGACCTTGACCCACTAGAATTTGATCTACTTTTCGAACGTTTCTTAAACCCTGAACGTATTTCGATGCCGGATTTCGACGTCGACTTTTGTATGGACCGGCGTGATGAGGTAATTGCCCATACAGCAGAGCTTTACGGGCGTGATGCGGTATCGCAAATTATTACCTTTGGTACTATGGCGGCAAAAGCGGTAATTCGCGATGTTGGCCGAGTATTAGGTCATCCATACGGATTTGTTGATCGAATCTCGAAACTTATCCCGCCTGATCCAGGCATGACGCTAGCTAAAGCCTTTGATGCTGAGCCAAAATTACCCGAGCTTTACGCGCAAGATTCAGACGTTAAAGATTTGATCGACATGTGTCGTATTTTAGAAGGTACTACACGTAATGCCGGTAAACATGCCGGTGGCGTAGTTATTTCGCCGACAACCATTACTGATTTTGCGCCGCTTTATTGTGATGACGAGGGTAAAAACCCCGTTACTCAGTTTGATAAAAATGACGTTGAAGATGCCGGTCTGGTTAAGTTTGACTTCTTAGGCCTTCGTACGCTGACCATTTTGCAATGGGCCATTCAAATGGCTAATGCCAAGTTAGAAGTAGCAGGTAAAGAGCCGATTGATATTACTGCTATTCCACTAGATGATAAAAAATCATTTGATGTGTTATTAGCCGCGCAAACGACTGCCGTTTTCCAGCTGGAATCGTCCGGTATGAAAGCCTTGATTGAAAAGCTAAAGCCTGACTGCTTCGAAGATATTATCGCTTTGGTAGCCTTGTTCCGCCCAGGCCCACTAGATTCTGGGATGGTAGATAACTTTATCGAACGTAAGCATGGCCGTGAAGAAGTGTCTTACCCTGATGTTACTTGGCAGCATGAATGGTTAAAGCCGGTACTTGAACCGACCTACGGCATTATTTTGTATCAAGAGCAGGTAATGCAAATTGCTCAGGTTTTGGCAGGCTATACGCTAGGTGGCGCAGATATGTTGCGTCGTGCTATGGGTAAGAAAAAGCCTGAAGAAATGGCTAAACAGCGTGCCGTGTTTGAAGAGGGCGCAAAAAGTCAGGGTGTCGATGGCGAGCTTGCCATGAAAATCTTTGACTTGGTGGAAAAATTCGCCGGTTATGGTTTTAACAAATCGCATTCAGCAGCCTATGCATTAGTGTCTTACCAAACGCTGTGGATGAAAGCGCATTTTCCTGAGCCATTTATGGCAGCGGTAATGTCGGCGGATATGGATAACACCGATAAAATCGTGACTTTGGTTGATGAGTGTAAAAATATGGGGCTGACTTTGCTGCCGCCCGATGTAAACTCTGGTCAATATAAATTTACCGTTAACGATGATAATGAAATTGTTTATGGTATTGGTGCGGTTAAAGGTGTTGGTGAAGGGCCAATAGAAGCTATTATTGCCGCGCGCAAAGCTGGCGGGCCATTTGCTGATTTATTCGATTTCTGTGCGCGAGTCGATATTAAGAAAACCAATAAACGCGTGTTAGAGCGCTTGGTTAAATCAGGTGCGATGGATGCACTAGGCCCTAAAACGCCTAGTGGTGGCCCACATCGCGCAGCAATGTTTGAAACTTTGCCTGATGCTATTCGCGCAGCAGAGCAGCATGCAAAAGCCCAATCATTAGGGCAAGATGATTTATTTGGCCTGATCAATGAACAGCCGGAAGATACCCGCCAAACGTTTAAGCAAGTAGCGCCTTGGCCAGAGCAAGTTTGGTTAGATGGTGAAAAAGAAACGTTAGGGCTTTATTTAACCGGTCATCCGATTAATCGTTACTTAAGTGAAATTAAACATTACACCACTAGCCGTTTAGTCGGCGTGCAACCCACGGGTAAAGATAAGTCAGCAACGGTAGCAGGTTTAGTGCTTGGTGTTCGGGTATTGGTGAATAAACGCGGCAAACGTTGGGCGTTGGTGACACTTGATGATCGCAGTGCGCGCATGGATGTTAGGCTATTTCCTGATGATTATGAACGCTTTGCGGAACTGTTAGAGAATGATGCTATATTAGTGTGTAGCGGACAGGTCAGCTTTGATGATTATTCCGGTGGATATACAATGTCCGGCCGAGATATAATGACCATCGCGGCTGCTAGAGAAAAAAATGTTAAATCTCTGGATCTTAGCGTTGATAGCGCCGAAATTGGTGCAGACTTTATCGAGAAATTTACTCAAGTATTGTCGCCGTATAAAGACGGTACTTGTCCAGTTCGTGTATTTTATCGTTGTCCGGAAGCTGAGGCTATGTTCGAGCTTGGCGTGCAATGGCGAGTAACACCAGAAGATATGTTACTGCATGAATTAAGAATTTTACTAGGTGAGGAAAACCTCACCTTACAATTTAAATAAAGCCAGTGCATGAGCATTGGTTAACGACAGGTTAGGTAATCAAACGCATATGTCATTAAATTTTTTAGATTTTGAACAGCCTATTGCTGAACTAGAAGAAAAAATTGAAGAGTTGCAGTTGGTCAGCAATGGTCAAGAGCTTGATTTAGATTTAGAAGAGCAAATCAATCAGCTACGCGAAAAGAACAAAGAACAAACTAAGAAAATTTATGCCAATTTAGATCCTTGGCAAACTGCGCGTGTTGCTCGTCATCCGCAACGCCCTTACACACTTGACTATTTATCACGTATTTTCACTGAGTTTGACGAGTTAGCTGGTGATCGTGCTTACGCTGACGACAAAGCCATTGTTGGTGGTACCGCACGTTTAGATGGCAAGCCTGTAATGATTATAGGCCATCAAAAAGGCCGCTCAACCAATGAAAAAGTTAAACGTAACTTTGGTATGCCGCGTCCTGAAGGTTATCGTAAAGCCCTACGTTTAATGGAAATGGCAGAACGCTTTAATATGCCAATTATCACGTTTATCGACACGCCAGGTGCTTACCCAGGTGTTGGCGCAGAAGAGCGTGGTCAAAGTGAAGCCATTGCCCGTAACCTTAAAGTCATGTCGCGTTTAACGGTACCAATTGTTTGTACGGTTATTGGTGAAGGTGGTTCAGGTGGTGCGTTAGCCATTGGTGTTGGCGATCGCGTGAACATGCTGAAATACTCTACTTACTCAGTTATTTCACCAGAAGGTTGTGCGTCAATTTTATGGAAAACAGCCGAGAAAGCATCTACCGCAGCCGAAGCTATGGGGATTACTGCAAAACGTATTAAAGAATTAGACTTAATCGATAACATTATTGAAGAGCCATTAGGCGGTGCGCACCGTGATATGGACGAAATGTCAGCCTTATTAAAACAAGCAATTAAGGCTGATTTAGACTCGTTAAGTGGGTTATCGAAAGATGAGCTGATTGAGAAACGTTACCAACGTTTGATGTCTTTCGGTTATTGTTAAGCACTCAATTAAAGCGGCCTGAAGGCCGCTTTTTATTACCAATCTAACGTTTACTCCAACCACATTTGATGAATTCAGCACAAAGTAAAATACATTCAATATTATTAACTTACCCTGACTGGCCTGTAGTTGTCGCCTACAGTGGTGGTGTTGATTCTCAAGTTTTACTTAGCCTAGTTTCAAGCGCATTTGATACGTTAACGCATGAAAATGCTAAATATCGCAATCGAAAGATAGTGATATGCCATGTTCATCACGGCCTAAGTAGCAATGCCGATGACTGGCAACGTTTTGCTGAGCAAGAATGTACGAAAAGGCAATTAGCGCTTAAAGTGGTTAGCGTGACACTTGATATTAACTCGACAGAAAGCCTTGAAGCCCAAGCACGTGAAGCGCGTTACTTGGCCTTACACCAAGTATTTGATCAGCCTACGTTAATCTTTACTGGCCATCATCTTGATGATCAGGCTGAAACATTATTATTGGCGTTAAAGCGTGGTTCAGGCGTTAAAGGCTTAAGTGCAATGGCTGAGCTTACTGAGATTAACGGCAATATAATTTGTCGACCATTGTTAGGTGAGTCGCGTCTTGCTATTGAGCAATTTGCCACAGTTCAGCAGCTAACTTGGGTAATAGATGAGTCAAATCAAGATCAGCGTTTTGATCGTAACTTTTTACGCAACAGTGTATTACCGCTAATAAACCAGCGCTGGCCGGCGTTTACTAAAACGGTGGCGAGAAGTGCGCAGTTATGTAGGGAAAATCAGCAATTGGCGGATGAATTAGCCGCTGATGACTTAACGAATATTTTGCTGATACCTGCTGCTGGTGAAAATATTGTTGGTGAAAGTAATGCTCGCTTTTGTCTTAACGAATTATCTAAGTTGTCTCAAATTCGGTTTAATAATGTTATGCGTTATTACTTTGCATCGCAGCAGTACTTGATGCCATCGCAAGCGCAATTGGATGAACTTTATAGCCAGCTAACGGCTGAGCAAGATAAAGTACCAGCGGTGAAATTAGGTCACTATTGGGCAAGGCGATATCAGGATAAACTTTATATTACCGATGACTTTGCTGATCTTTCTTCAGTTGAATTTCAACTGGATTTATCACAATTAGCAAGCGCTAAGTTACGCCTACCATTGCCAGATAATTTAGGCGTTTTGGAGTTTACGCAGGCAACTGTCGAACGTGAAAAAGGTGAGGGCAATGTCTTTTGTGTTGCAGACTTAACCTTGCCAGTTATTGTAAGGTTTAGTCATCACAACCCAAACGTTACTCCTGACTATCGTCAGCACTCGCGCTCACTCAAAAAAGTATTACAAGAGCTGCAATTACCGCCGTGGCAGCGCACGCGTTTACCGTTTATTTATTATTGCGATGAGCTGGTGGCAATTCCGAACTATTTTGTTTGCCGGCAATTTATTGAAAATACGCATAAAGCGCAAAAATCAGTATGGGTGCGCTGGCTTGCAAGTGAATAATCACGTTAGAATAGGCGTGTATTTACCAAAAAGTAATTTAAATATTTTACCCATAATAAAAATGATAATTCTCACTTTGGAGCGTTCATGAACCTAGTATTAAAACTCATTGCCGGCATTGTCGCCGGTATGCTGATTGGTCTTTATGGCCCAGATGTTATTGTTCAGCTGTTATTTACCGCACAAACGGTAATTGGCCAATTAATTAAATTCACCATTCCACTGATTATTTTATTTTATATCGCCAGTGGTATCGCGTCATTACCTCAAGGCTCGGGCTCGTTGCTAGGTAAAACCGTTGGCCTAGCTTATGGCTCAACTATCATCGCAGGTACATTGGCGTTTTTAGTTGCTAGTGCAATATTGCCAAGTTTAGTCGGTGGCAACGCATTAGAAGCGGCTCATGAAGGTGAAAAGCTAAAAAGCTTTATCGATATTAGCATTCCGCCAATGTTTGAAGTAATGACGGCATTAGCGTTAGCGTTTATTTTAGGTATTGGTATTAGTGCAATTAATGCCACTAGCTTACGTAAAGGCGTAAACGAGGCACGTGATATTATTGATGTCTTATTAAGTAAGGTTATTATTCCTGCTTTACCGTTTTATATTGCTGGCGTATTTGCTGAAATGGCTGCTGATGGTACGGTATTCTCAACGCTAAAAACCTTTGGTGTGGTATTAATTTTAGCGATTATTATGCATTGGCTATGGATCACGGTACTTTATATTGGTAGCGGTATAGCACTGAAAAAGTCACCTATCACTTTATTGAAAAACATGTTGCCGGCCTACTTTACGGCATTAGGTACCATGTCGAGTGCCGCAACCATTCCGGTGTCACTTAAAGCAACAAAATCAAATAAGGTTAGCGATAATATTGCTAACTTTACTGTGCCATTATGTGCGTCAATTCACTTAAGTGGTTCAACAATCACTATTGTGACTTGTGCTACAGCGGTTATGTTATTAACGCCAGAGCTTGCAGTACCGGGTATTGGTGGCATGATCGGCTTTATTCTAATGCTGGGCGTAACTATGATTGCAGCGCCAGGCGCGCCAGGTGGCGCAGTTATGTCGGCTTTAGGCTTACTGGCTAGTATGCTGGGCTTTACTGATGCAGCATTAGCGTTAATGATTGCACTTTATTTAGCGCAAGATAGTTTTGGAACGGCGTGTAATGTTACTGGTGATGGCGCTATTGCGCTTTGGGTTGATAAATTCGCCGATGAACAAACAGATGTCGCAACTGACACTGCTAGCGAAGAAAAAGCGACTAACGCCTAAGCTAAAATGCAAAAGCGTTAAAGTGCCAAAGCATTAAAATGCTTAAGTTAAAGTACTTAAGTTAAAGTACTTAGGTAAAGAAATTAAAAATCAATTAATAAAAGGCGGACTATCCGCCTTTTTTATGCACAATATGTTGCGCAACTGTTACATTTAATCACAATTAACCACTGACTCTTCAGCTAAGATCTTCATTAGAAAATTTTAACTGGGAGCAGGGCTATGACAAATACAATTCAACTGTATCGTTATCAAGATACCGAAAGTTATCGCCAAGCCGTCACTCAGTTAAATCCGCTCATTACCTCTGTTGCTAAATTTATTGATACTGAACAACGACTGCCAATAGATATGGTGGCAATTGAACAGCAACATCAATTACATTTAGCAGATACCGAAAATTCCCGCGCAAGGACTAAGCAATTACAAGCTTATCAAGCTAGCTATTTTACTAAAGGTAACGTTTTTAACTTAACCGTTTAATGGGTAATCCTCCCATTTTTAACTATTATCAAAAATAGAAAGTTAAGCTACAGCTAGCGGTGGTTTGCCGCCATTGGCTTTGTGTGGTCGTTTATGATTATAAAACCACAACCAATTTGTAGCATGTTCTTGAACCTCTTCCAACGTATCAAATAGATTTTTACTCAGCCAACTGTATCGAATAGTTTTGTTATGCATCCCACCCATTTTCATTTTTCGAACTTTTCTCTTATGCTTTAGGTAGTTATTGCATTATCAATATTTAGTTAAAACTGTTGCAAAATTGTAAACTATCAGCGCAAAATAGCTGATAGGTAGCAAAGCTACTCCTGACATGTTTTAAAGGGAAAGAGAAAAATGGTTAAGCTTGGTTTTTACTCGCTGTATATGTTGGCACTGGTTGTGCTGTTAACTGCTTGCCAACCTGCGCAAAAGCCTGAGGTCGTTGAGCAAGTTGTAGTAACCCAAGCCAAGCTGGAAAATGTCCCGCTTTATGGTAATTATGTAGCGCGCACCCAAGCATCACTTGATGTTGAAGTTCGTGCCCGTATTACTGGCTTTGTTGAAAGCGTAAAGTTTGTTGAAGGTAGTTGGGTTAACGAAGGGGATTTACTCTATGAAATTGATAATAAACCCTACAAAACCCGAGTGGCACGCGTAAGTGCAGCCTTTGAAAAAGCGCAAGCGGCTTTAGCTAAAGCAAAGCGTGATGTTCAGCGACTTAAGCCTCTATACGAACAAGATGCTGCCAGCCAGCTCGATTATGACAACGCTTTATCTACTCAGGAGCAAGCGCAAGCTTCGGTACTGGCGGCAAGAGCAGAGTTAAATGAAGCCGAACTAGAATTAAGTTATACCCGAATTACCGCACCAGTTAGTGGTATGGTCTCAAGCTCTGAAGCTGATATTGGCGCACTGGTGGGCTCTGGCGGCATTTCTTTGCTTACCACCATAAAACGCATTAACCCTATTTTCGTTCACTTTAATATGTCGGCGCTCGATTACCTTAATACGAAGCGCCGAATGACCTCAATTTTAGATAAATTAAAAGCCGAAGAAAAAGGTAAGGCGGTTGAAGGTTTTGTGCGTATTACATTACCTGATGACAGTGAATATCGTTATTGGGGGGATGTCAGCTTTACTGATCCGAAAATTAATCCGAAAACCGGTACGTTTAGAGTTCGCGCGGTTTTACCAAACCCTGAAAGTGAATTGTTACCCGGTCAGTATACCAAAGCACGAATTAAGTTAGATGAAATGACCAATGCGGTGATTGTTCCTGAAGAAGCCGCGCAGGTCGAACAAGGTGGCGTTTATGTGATGGTAGTGCTTGATAATAATGTTGTAGAGCGTCGATTTGTCATTGTTGAGCATTATGGTGAACCGGGCATAGTAATTGGCTCTGGTTTACAAGCTGGAGAGCGTATAGTGATTAAAGGGCTACACCGTATTCGCCATGGTAGTAAAGTTCAGGCGTTAACTGAGCAAGAATATCAGGAAGCACAACAAGCTAAGCGTATATCACCAGAGGGCGTATAAGGTGTTTTCTCATTATTTTATTAATCGCCCAGTATTTGCTGTCGTTATTTCTTTGGTTATTTCATTAACTGGCTTAGTGTCGTTATTTAGTTTACCGATAGATCAATACCCTAATATTGCACCACCTTCGGTTAAAGTGTCTGCCTCCTTTCCTGGCGCTATCGCTGAAACCGCATCTGAATCAGTCGCGGTGCCATTAGAGCAAGAGCTTAACGGCACACCGAATATGCTGTATATGGAATCAAAGTCTACCAACTCAGGTGGTACAAGTATCACCATTACCTTTGATGTTGGTACCGACCCTGATATTGCCTTAGTTGATGTGCAAAATACCGCAAACCAAGCAGGTTCAAATTTACCCGTTGATGTGCAAACTGAAGGGGTCAGTGTCAGTAACGAAAGCTCAGTAGAATTATTGAAACTAGCGCTTACCTCAGATGATGATCGTTATGATGAAATCTATTTAAGTAACTATGCCACTATTAATATTCAGGCGGCATTAAAGCGCGTACCAGGCGTGGGCAGGGTAAGAAATACTGGTTCGCGCTCTTATTCTATGCGGGTATGGGTACGCCCTGATGTGCTGGCAGGTTACGGTTTAACGGTCAGTGATGTTACGAATGCCATCAAAGAGCAAAATAAAGAAGTGGCCGCGGGGGAAATTGGTGCTCAACCGGTGGAAGATAACATCAAGCTGAACTTTGCGGTTAGAGCTCAAGGTAGGCTTAATCAGGTTGAGCAATTTAAAAATATTATGGTGCGGGTCAACAGCGATGGCTCAATGATCCGGCTACGTGATGTTGCAGACATAGAACTTGGCTCTTCTGCCTATACACTTAATTCAAAGTTAAATGATGAGCCGGCGACTGTACTACAGGTTTATATGTTGCCGGGAAGTAATGCTTTAGCTGTTGCCGAAAAAGTTCATGCCGAAATGGAGCGTTTAAGTAAAACCTTTCCACAAGGGGTTAATTGGCAAGTATTTTACGATGCGTCGGTATTTATTAAACAGTCGATTGAAGAAGTGGTTGTAACCCTGTTTCAAGCGTTAGTTTTAGTGATCCTCGTGGTGTATTTATTTTTACAAAACTGGCGAGCTACCTTAATTCCTGCGTTAGCGGTACCTGTGTCGATTGTTGGTACTTTTACTGCGATGGCGCTATTTGGCTTTACCATTAACAATGTCAGTTTATTAGCCATGGTGTTAGCTATTGGCGTAGTAGTTGATGATGCAATCGTGGTTGTTGAAAATGTCGAGCGTTTAATCGCCGAACATAATCTTGATGTAGTTACCGCCACTAAACAGGCAATGTCAGAATTAAGTGGTGCCTTAGTTGCCACCTCATTAGTATTAGCGGCGGTATTTGTGCCGGTCTCTTTTTTAGCAGGCATCACCGGCATAATGTACCGAGAGTTTGCTTTGGCAATTACGGTTGCGGTGCTAATTTCCACATTAGTTGCCTTAACGTTAAGTCCTGCACTGTGTGTGCTATTTATTAAAAAGGAACCAACAGCGCCTAACCAAGTTTTTCGTTGGTTTAATACGTGGTTAAATAATCTAGGTCAGCGCTATAGTGCCGTGGTGAGTTTAACGACAATTAACGCTAAACGTACTTATTTGCTGTTTATTTTAATGTTGTCAGCATGTTATATCGTTATGATTCATTTGCCATCATCTTTTATGCCTAAAGAAGATCAGGGGCGATTTTTTATTGATGTCGCTTTACCTGACGCCGCTACTGTTTCTCGCACCAATGCGGTAATGACTAAGGCTAACCAAATCATTCTTGCCCATGACGCGGTTGCATATACCTTTACTATTGCCGGTGAAAATCGTCGTTCAGGCAGTGCTCAGTCAAACGGTGTGTTTGAAGTAATTCTTAAGCCGTGGGAGTACCGAGCAGATAAACATTTTGATGTCGGTAATGTCATTAGTGATATAGAACAACAGTTGTATCAAATACCTGAAGCAAAATTTAGCTTATACCAGCCATCAGCAATTGCTGGGCTAGGCTCTGGTTCAGGTGTTGAATTTGCATTACAGGAAAAATCGGGCGGCGGTTTAGCGAAATTATCTGAGCCTTTATCAACCTTACTTGCTCGGTTAAATCAATACCCTGAAATTGCTTCTGCCACTTCTTCACTACGAGGGGAAGTGCCACAATTATTTTTAGAGCTCGATAGAGAAAAAGCCAAGGCACTTAATGTCCCGATTGCTGATGTATACAGCACAATTAAAGTACTAACAGGTTCATCAACGGTAAATGATTTTAATTTGTTTGGTAGAGTTTACCGCGTGAAAGTGCAAGCAGCGGGGGAGTATCGAGACCGACCTTCAGATTTAAATGAATTTTATGTACGTAGCTCGTCAGGAGATATGGTGCCTTCAAGTGTCTTAGCTGACTTAAAGCTAATTACAGGGCCTTCCGCAATAAGTCGTTTTAATATGTTTACCAGCGCTACGGTGAATGTCTCGCCCGAAAATGGTATTTCAACCGGTGAAGTCATTGAAATCATTGAGCAAGAAGTGGCGAAATTACAAGATAATATTGGTTATGAATGGACCGGGTTAACCTATCAAGAAATTCGCTCACAAGGGCAGCTTAATATCGCCATAATACTTGCCATTTCCTTTGTCTTTTTATTCTTAGCTGCGCTTTATGAAAGCTGGGTTTTACCTTTTGCCGTATTATTAATTACCCCAATGGCAATGCTAGGTGCAAGTACCTTTGCTTGGCTTGGTGGTGTTGAAAATAATTTATTTTTCCAAGTCGCCTTTATTGCCTTGATAGGTATGGCTGCGAAAAACTCGATATTAATTGTCGAATTTGCCAACCAAGAGTACCGACGTGGTAAAGATGCCATAACTGCCGCGTTAAGTGCAGCAAGTTTGCGATTTAGGCCAATTCTTATGACTGCAGCGTCATTTATTTTAGGGGTATTGCCATTAGCATTGGCTAGTGGCCCTGGCGCGATAGGCCGACAAGCGATTTCGATACCCATTCTTGGCGGTATGATTGCAGCAAGTACCATAGGTATAATTTTAGTGCCGCTATTTTTTATCACCGCTGCTAGGTTTATAACGCGTAAAGCGCAGGAGGTGGTGAATGAATAAGTTCACTGTCATTGCAGCTAGTGTTATGTTTGCGTTAACCGGTTGTGCATTAGGCCCTGATTTTAAAACACCTGAATATAATGGCGCTCAAGATTATATGGGCGTAGAAGCTAGTGAAACAACTAGTGAAGAATTGTCCTCTTGGCAACAAGTATACACTGAGCCTGCTCTGCAACATTTAATCACTTTAGCATTGGCTAATAATCATAATCTTGAAATAGCTAGAGCAAGATTGAAAGAGGCTGGGCTAAACGCTGATATTGTTGCAGCAGATAGGTGGCCAGATGCTGAAATCGGTGCTGAAGCAACTAGGAAAGAGTCTGGCAGTGGCCCAGAAAATAATTTTGAAGCAAGGGCTTATTTAAACTGGCAGCTTGATTTATTTGGTGAAAATACCAGGCGTACAGAAAGCGCATGGGCAAAGTATTATGCTCAGCAATATGCCGTGATAGCGACCAAGCTGGCATTAATTAGTGAAGTTGCACAAACCTATTTTGCTTATCAATTAGCTCAACAAAAGCGCTATATCAGTGAAAATACCATAAAAATCAGGGAACGACAGTTGTCTATCGCTCGCCTGAGAAAGTCTGGTGGCGTTATCTCGGGTTTAGAAGAGCGCCAAGCTGAAGTAGAGTTGGCTACCGCACAAGTTCAAATTCCGGCGTTAAAGCAAAACGCACTAGAAGCTAAAAACCAGCTTAAGCTGCTTATTGGTGATAGCGACGCAGAAATTATCTTCAGTGACGCTTGGTTATCTCAACCTCTACCTGAAGTACTTGAAGCCGGTTTACCTAGTGAGCTGCTCGCTCGCCGCCCTGATGTGCAACAAGCTATGCATAATTGGCATGCCAATATGGCCAATATCGGGGTTGCTAAAGCACAGTTATTTCCCAAATTAACCATTTCGGCTGATATTGGCTCAGAAACTGATTCCTTGTCAGATTTATTCACCAATGATGCATTCGTCTGGTTATTGGGGGGCGATTTACTGATGCCTATTTTTAATATGGGCAAAAATTTAAATGCGTTATCAGCGGCCGAGCAGCAAGCTTATCAAGCAAGCCTTACTTATGAACGTACTGTTATTGCCGCGATTGCTGATGTCAGCAATAACATTAGTCATTATCAATCCACTCAAGACGCTTTGCTTGCACAAAAACGTTTAGTTGACAGTTCTGCCCAATATTTTCATTTGGCGGAGCTTCGATATCGCAATGGTGTTGCCAGTTCGTTGGATTTAATGGATGCACAGCGCTCATTATTTTCCGCAAAAATAGCGTTAGCAGAGGCGACCTATGATCGATTAGAGAGCCTAACAAGGTTGTATCGTTCACTTGCTGGCGGTTGGCAACAGACTGAAGTTAATTAATCGCTTTAGTGATGTTCCTTAACTTAGCGCAGTTATTTTGCCATTTATCTTGTCACGGCTTTTTAAATTGGCGCTAAACAGGCATAATAGCACCAATTTTTTTATGGGCATTATTTCTTATGTCAATTGAACAAGCACTTATCACTCGCAGCGGCGGTTGTTGCGAACTTTGTACTAGCCAAAACGACCTAACGGTTTACCATGTGCCGCCGTCGGAAGGTAACGATCAAGATCAGGCTATTTATATCTGTGGTACTTGTGCCAGCCAAATTAGTGGTGATGCTGAATATGATATGAACCACTGGCGTTGTTTAAATGACAGTATGTGGAGCCAAGTGCCAGCGGTGCAGGTCGTTGCTTATCGTATGTTACATCAGCTATCAACTGAAGGTTGGGCGCAAGATTTATTGGATATGATGTACTTAGAAGACGATGTAAAGTCGTGGGCAGAAAAAGCCATGCCAGCGGCAGATGCTGAGCCAACACTTGATTGCAATGGTACCCACTTACAGGCCGGTGATACCGTACATTTAGTGAAAGACTTAGTGGTAAAAGGCGCGAACTTTACCGCAAAACGTGGCACGGCAGTACGTAATATCTCGTTAAGCGATAATCCATTACATATTGAAGGTCGAGTGAATGGGACACGTATTGTTATTATTGCAGACTACGTGAAAAAGTCGGTTTAACTTTTCTTTTTAGACCAACTTCTTTTTGGACCAGCTTCTTTTTAAGCCCGCGCTTAGGCGAAAATGAACCAACAATACTCTAGGGCTAATTAATTTCAATTAGCCCTTTTTTTGTCACTTTATTAAGGGTTGGCAAAATGTTAGCTGCATGGTTCTCGCTACTATAACTGACAGTTATTCCACCTAAATCAAAAGTATGACTTTCTGCTACTTCGATAAATTTTTCTTGGGTTATTGGCAAGGACACCTGTTTGATAATTTCGCTAAATAACGCGGCATTAATATAACCTTCTAACGACTCATGAGTCAGTTGCTTACCTTGCATTGCTTGGCGATATTGCTCAACGATAGCTAATTTAGACTGTTTGGGGTTTGGCACAACTGTCGACATATATATGTTTTTCGGGTTCTTAAGTTGGCTTACTAAGGCTTCAGCACCAGCAAACGATAATACACCTATAGGCATGGTTAAATTTTTCGCGCGTAAGGCGTTGGCTAAACTCGCTACTGGTTGATAGGTGCCAACGCATAATATGACATCGGGTTGCTCATCTTGCAGCACTTTGACTGCCGCAGCGATATCATTTGAGTTGCGCTTATAGCGAACCTGAATAATATCAGTGATAAACTTCTGGCTTAGGGCATTGATATAACCCTTGCTGGCGGCGATACCAAAGGCATCTGCTTGGAAAAAAATGGCGACTTTCTTTAACGGAAGTTGCTTGGTGAAATGTTCAACCAGTATTTCTGCTTCCTGATAATAACTACCACGAACATTAAAAAACTGTTTATTAAACGGCGTACGTAAAAACTCGGCGCCGGTAAAAGGAGAAAAATAAAGCATTTGATAGCGCTCAAGCAATGGCAGTATTGCTTTTGACGTTGGCGTACCAACATAGCTAAATAAGCTAAAGACTTTATCTTGGGTGATTAATTGTCGGGTATTGGCAATAGTGCGGTTTGGCTCGTAACCATCATCATAGCGAATAAGCTCAATGGCTTTATCTTGGTTTTCAGGCTGCTTATTGTATTGGTCAAAATAGCTAACTGCGCCTTTGTGTAACTCAATACCTAACTCTTTAGTTGGCCCTGAAAAAGGCGCAGACATGCCTAAGCGCACAGTATCTGCATAAAGAAATGAACTACTGACGCTACAAAAGAATACAATAATAAACGAAGCGATGTTTGCTTTGTTCAAAACTACTACCTTTATTGTCACTGCCAGTATTTTTTTTAAGGGCAGAGAAGAGTTAATTAACTTTCTAAGAGTAGCAATTTTAATTTAAAAAGCGATAAAAATAAGCGCTTAGTATCGAATAGATCAAAAAATTTACAAAATTTAATGCCTGATAATGTTATTTCCATGTATTTACATGAGTTTTCATTAACTGGCTTTAAATAATTAATTTGAACTTTAGTAATCATTAATTTTCGGTAAACTAAGTGTTAACTATTAGAAGTATAAAAAAGATCGCACCTATTACACCTATTACACCTATTACACCTATGACACCTATGACACCTATGGCCAGTATGAAAAGTACGGAAGTTAATTTTGATGGCCTCGTTGGCCCAACCCATAATTACGCAGGATTATCTGAAGGTAATGTTGCATCGCTTAACAACGCCAAAGATGTTTCTAGCCCAAAACAAGCGGCAAAACAGGGTTTAGCAAAAATGAAAGCGCTACACGATATGGGCATGAGCCAAGGAATTTTAGCGCCGCAAGAGCGCCCAGATATGTATGCTTTGCGTCGACTCGGCTTTAGCGGTAGCGATGAGCAAATATTGGCGGCTGCCTATAAACAAGCACCAGCCTTGCTATCGGCTTGTTGTTCAGCCTCGAGTATGTGGACTGCCAATGCGGCAACCGTTTCGCCGTCGGCCGATACTGTCGATGGCAAAGTGCATTTCACCTCTGCAAACTTAACTAATAAATTTCACCGCTCATTAGAGCCTGAAACCACCAGACATATTCTTCAAGCAACGTTTAACAACGACAAACATTTTGTTCACCATCAACACCTGCCAGATAATGATCATTTTGGTGATGAAGGCGCGGCTAATCATACTCGTTTATGTCAAAACTATGGTGATGTTGGAATTGAAATATTCACCTTTGGTCGCTATGCCTTTAACCGTATGATGCCAATGCCGAAAAAATACCCCGCTCGTCAAACGTTAGAAGCCAGCCAAGCAGTTGCCAGGCTTCATGGGCTTTCAGATGAACATACTGTTTTTGTTCAGCAAAACCCTGACGTAATCGATCAAGGGGTATTCCATAATGATGTTATTGCGGTCGGCAACCAAAATGTGCTGTTTTATCACCAACAGGCATTTTTAAATACCGAGAATTTTATCGCGGAACTTAATAGTAAATTTGCTGGCGAGTTGCATTGCATTGAGGTAGCAAGTGAGCAAGTCTCTGTAGAAGATTGTGTAAATACTTATCTATTTAACACCCAAATAATCACCCTACCTTCTGGGGAAATGGCAATTATTGCGCCGATGCACTGTTATGAAAACCCATCAGTAAAAGCCTATTTGGATGAGTTGGTGACCCAAAACACGCCAATTAAACAAGTGAAGTATTTTGATGTTAATGAAAGTATGAAAAATGGTGGCGGTCCTGCTTGTTTGCGCTTGCGCGTAGCGTTAAATGAAGCAGAGCGTAGTGCGGTGAATCCTGATTGTATGATGTCGGATGACAAGTTTGCGCGGTTAAATGCTTGGGTTGATAAACATTATCGCGACCAGTTAACCTTTGATGACTTAAGAGATCCGCAATTAGTAATAGAGTCACGTACTGCTCTTGATGAATTAACTCAGCTATTAAATTTAGGTAGTGTTTATCGTTTTCAGCAAAACTAGTTGAACACTCATAGGTGCATAAAAGAGGCGGGCATAAGCCCGCTTCTTTAGTTAGAAATTAAGCTTACTTTTCTAAAAACTAAGCGTTGTCTTCCGAGCTATTGTTACCTTGCAAGTCATTGCTTTGAACTGAGCCTTTAGTTTCCTGCTCGGTAGGTTCAACTACCGTTACTACCTGCTGAACTAATTTTACTCGACCAGATTTAACTAATGCCTCTCGCAACAAGTATTCAATTTGCGCGTTCACGCTGCGCAGTTCATCGTCTGCCCAGCGCTGGGTTGCCGCTAAAATATCGGGGTTAATTCTCAGTGGAAAGCTTTTTTTGGCAGCCATGATAAACCATTAAGCCTTAGTACAAGCTACCGGCATTAATCACCGGCTGTGTACTATGATCGCCACAAAGCACAACTAACAAATTGCTGACCATTGCTGCTTTGCGCTCTTCATCTAGCTCAACAATTTCTTTTTCAGAAAGCTTTTGTAGTGCGGTTTCTACCATGCTTACAGCGCCTTCAACAATTTTGCTTCTAGCGGCAATAATTGCTGATGCTTGTTGGCGTTGTAGCATGGCACTGGCAATTTCTGGGGCATAAGCTAAATGGCTGATTCTCGCTTCAATAACGCTAACCCCAGCTTTATTTAAGCGTTGCTGAATTTCTTTTTCTAGCGATTCAGAAACTTCTTGCGGATGGCTACGTAGGGCAATTTTATCACCTTCATGCATATCATAAGGGTAAGTAGTTGCCATATTGCGAAGGGCAGCTTCACTTTGAATGCTAACGTAGCTTTCATAGCTGTCAACTTCAAACATCGCTTCTGCAGTATCTTCTACTTTCCAGACAACAACAGCGGCAATTTCAATGGGATTTCCATGATTATCATTAACCTTTAATTGGCCACTTTCAAAGTTACGAATACGCAATGAAATGGTTTTGCGAATGAAAAATGGAATGGTCCAGCGTAATCCGTTAGCTTTTACTGTGCCGACATAGCTACCAAAGAAGGTCATTACTTTGCCTTGGTTTGGTTGGATCATAAAAAAACCTCCCCAACACAAGCCGACAATAGCGACAAAGCCTAATTCAAAAATAGGGTTGCCAGAGATATTTTGTAAATTAATCACCGACAGTGTTTGCAGCACTAATAGAATAACCAGTGCGATATAGCCATTTAGTGAAAATCCAAGTTTTTCTTTCATCGTTGTCTCTCTTATCGTTTTACATGATAACTAAGTGATATCATTTTGATATCAAATTTAGTTTAAGTTTTAATCGTTGTAAAGAAATTTGTTAAAAAGATGTAATACAAGATGTTACTAAATAACTTCAGGTTAAATAGAGCAGTAGCGTGAGCTATCGGCTATTTGCTGGCGCAATCACCAGTGTGAACTTAGTGTGAATCCAGTGTAATTCCTGTGTGATGATTAGTGTGGAAAGTTGTGTGTCGTTATTTATAAAGCGATGATGAAATAGAAAGCGATGATGAAAAATCGCTTTCATCATCTTTTTAACTGTTGTTAATAACTAGCAAGTTTGGATATTGCCTTATTAGCCTGTAATAAGAAGTTAATCATCGTTATTAATTAAGCCAGACAAGCCCTTTTTGGCAAAGTTTGGTAAGGCAAATGCCGCTGTGTGGAGCTTGGCATTGTAATAGTCAAAGTCCAAAGCGCTTTGTGTGACGCGATCTGCATTAAAATCGTTAACTGGGTGATATTGCTTGGAAGCAAAGGTAAAGCTCCATAAACCGCCTGGATAGGTCAGATTTGAAAAGCTATATAAATAGGTTTTGGGGAATACCTTATTTAATACTGTTAGCAGTGACTGTTGAATTTCTAAGGCATACCAAGAAGACTCGCCTTGAGAAACAACAATGCCGTCGTCGGTTAAGCAATTGAAGACATCTTGATAAAAAGCTTCGCCGAATAATGGTTGAGCAGGGCCAATAGGATCTGTACTGTCGACAATAATTACATCAAACTTCTGCTGGCTTTGTTTCACAAATTCAACGCCGTCACTAATAATTAAGTTAATGCGTGGATCTGACAATGCACTGGCGGTTTGTGGAATGTGGGCTTTACAGGCATCAACCACCATGGCATCAATTTCCACCATGGTACATTGTTCAACTGAACTATGGCGGATCACTTCGCGGGCTGTACCACCATCGCCGCCGCCAATAACGAGTACGTTTTGCGGTTTTGGATGCACAAAAAGTGGTACATGTGTAATCATGTCATGGTAAGCAAACTCATCGCGCTCAGTCACCATAATCAAACCGTCATTGAGTAGCATTTTGCCATGACCTTTAGTTTCGACCACATCTACTGATTGAAATTCACTTTGGCCAGAGAACAGCACTTTTTCAACTTTAAACTTAATGCCAAGAAAATCTTGGAATTTTTCTTCTACCCAAAGGTTAGAGTGCATGGTTTTCTCCTGAAATATCGAGCGGGATTGATGAAACAAACGTTGTTTGCGGCAAAATATAATTAGCAAAATTAACTAGATAGCCATTAGTTAACGTGTCACTAACTAATGATTTACTGACATAAGTTGCAGGTATATATGTCTGTAACTGCTGGCTGAAATTAGCCTGATTAAAGTTGATTAAATCAAACGATTTAGGTTGTAAAATATGCAATATTTTCGGGGCCAGTTTCACTAAATTTAAGTTTGATTCAAAAGAGATATAACTACTATTAGCTTGTGGCGTGACATGAATGGTTAAATATTCTTTGCCTTTAATCGCGTTAAGCGAGTAGCCATAGGGCTCAAAGACAAAGTCATCAAGGGTAAAACCCGGCAACATCTGATCAATGCATAAAAACGCTCGAATTTGTTCGGCAGTTAAATTGGGCTGGGTTAAATGCCGTGATGCTTGTTCACTAATTTGATAGGCCAAGAGTTCAAAGGTTTTATCGTTGGTGTCGGCAACAACGCCATTGTCTAAATGAAATACATAATTGTGATGGCTATCTAATTCGCCAAAACGAAACGCCTTACCTTTGATGTGGCTGGCAAGTAACTTTATATCGTCGCCAAAACAACTGGGCTGGGCCTGAGCGAAATATTCGTTTTTGCGCTGATAAGTTAATTGGGTAATCACATTTTTACCATGGCTGGTAATAAAAAAATCAATCGCATTAACTAAGTGTGTTTGACCACAGGTTAATATCAATAACTTATCGCGCCAAACAAATAAGCTAGATTCCGACAGTAAAAATGCTTTGCAGTGGTCATTTTCAATGCTGGATAAGATTTGTGCATGGCAACGTTCAACCATAGCTGCCCAAAACGTATGATCAATATCGGTAAGTAAATTAAGTTGGTTAGTATCTACTAAAATCTCAGCTTTTTTTTCTGAGCCTTCAAAAAACAATAGTCTGCCCTCAATACTTGGTGCTATACGGTCAGCAAATTTATATCACAAAGCGCAACGCGCCCGAATATTTGCTTATGGGTTAAGCTGATATACAGCCTCGTATAATAGAACATTATTTAAGACAAAAAATACTATACTTTGGTTAAATTTTTTGCATAATTGCGCAAAATTATTTCCGCGATTATTTTGGAATTGTAGATTGAATAAAATCAAAGTGCTAAACACGCCATTATCGGTTGTTGAAACACCATTCGAAGGTGCTATTGAGTGCCAAGAATTGTTAAGCGATGCTACCCATATTATAGGTTTTGAATTTGATGGCACCGCATGTTTTCGTAAAGGCACCAAGCATGGGCCAAATGCGTTACGTGCGGTTTCTGACGGTATTGAAACGTATTCTCCATACTTAGATGATGACCTAGAAAATCATACCTTTGTTGATTTGGGAAATTTGCCGATTGATTTAGCGATAAATCACGACACAGATCCTACGTATATTGAAGAACAATACCTAGCGGCTAATCAGCTGTTTGACCAAGTATTTGCTGATATTTCCTTGGTTAACGACAAGGTTAAAATTATGACCTTAGGTGGTGAGCATTCAATTTCCTATGCACCAATTAAGCGTTATTTAGCTGAATATCCTGATATGGTATTGATCCATTTAGATGCTCATGCCGATTTACGAGATGGCTATTTAGGTTATCATTATTCGCACGCTTCAATTATTCATCGTGTGGTAGAGCACTTTACTGAACAGCATTTATTAATTCAGTATGGTATTCGTTCTGGTACTCAGGAAGAATATCAATGGATGAAAACTCACAACAGCTTAAAGCCAAGCCGTGCGGAGTTTTTAAGTGCTATTGAGCAAATTGCCGATGATAGACCAATTTACTTAACGCTGGATTTAGACTACTTTGATCCAAGTTTTTTCCCTGGTACAGGCACACCTGAGCCGGGTGGCGAAGATTTTCATTCGTTCGTTAGCTTGTGTAAAATCTTAAAACGCAAAAATTTTGTCGGTTGTGACGTGGTAGAGTTGTCACCCGAAATTGACAGTACTGGTAATAGTGACGTATTTGCCGCCAAAGTGGTGCGCGAACTGTTACTTTGTTTAGGTAAATCATAGTCAACTTGGTTGACTTAAATAGAGAGTAACACCTTGAGCCGCGATAATTTGGAACTTACAAACAAAACAGAGCAAAGTGCTACCGAATGGTCGGTAGCAGAAGCAGAAAAAACTTACCGTGTAAAACGTTGGGGTAACGGCTATTTCGCGATTGGCGAAACAGGCGATATTGAAGTATCACCACGATATGACCAGCCAAATCTGAAAATTAATTTAAAAGAAGTGGTTGATGAAATTGCCTCAGAAGGTATTGAGTTTCCAGCCGTTGTACGTTTTCACGATATTTTGCGTTCTCAGGTTGAACGCTTAAACCGCATTTTTAGAAGCACCATTGAAGAAGCGCAATATGAAGGGCGTTATTTAGGGGTATTTCCGGTTAAAGTAAACCAAATGCGTGAAGTTATCGAAGAAATTGTCGATGCGGGTTCACGTTTTAATTACGGGTTAGAAGCAGGCTCTAAGCCTGAGCTTATTGCCGCGCTTGCTTATAATACCAACAAAAACTCATTAACTATTTTAAATGGTTATAAAGACGAAGAATATTTACGCCTGGCCTTACTAGGCTTAAAAATTAATCGCAAAGTAGTGATTGTTATTGAAAAGTTCAGTGAGCTGATCAAGCTAATTGCCTTGTCAAAAGAGTTGGATATTCAACCGATAATTGGCCTTCGGGTTAAAATGATGGTGAAAGGCCGTGGCAAATGGGAAAGTTCAAGTGGTGAGCGAGCTAAATTTGGCTTAAGCATTGCTGAAATTTTAAATGCCGTACACTTGCTAGAAAAAGAAGGCATGACGGATTGCATCAAACTGTTGCATTTCCATATTGGCAGCCAATTAACCGATATTCGCTCGGTTAAAGAAGCGGTACAAGAAGCATCACTCATATACTCGCGCCTTGTAAAAATGGGCGTGCCATTAGAATATGTTGATGTTGGTGGTGGCTTAGCGATTGATTATGACGGCTCACAATCAACGAATGATTCATCATGTAACTACAGCCTTGAAGAATACATTGCCGATATCGTTTATGGCTTTAAACAAAACTGTGATTTAGAAGAGGTAAATCATCCGCATTTAGTCAGTGAAAGTGGCCGAGCCATGACTGCGCATCACTCTTGTGTGATCACCAAAGTTATCGGTGAAATTCATCCAAGTGGCGTTAAATACAATACGCGAAAAGCAACCGGTGAACATATTATTGTCACCAATATTCGCGAAATTGAAGACACGTTAACACCAGAGAATTATCAAGAAGCCTACAATGATATTGCCTTGCTTAAAGAACAAGCGATGCAAGCATTTAAGTTGGGTATTTTGTCATTGGAAGAAATGGCAAAAATCGAAGTGATTTACTGGCGTATTCTCGACAGCATTGACAAGTTGATTCACAACTTAGAGTTTATTCCAGAGGAATTACGTGAAATTCCTGAAATGTTGTCGTCGCAATACTTAGCAAACTTCTCAGTGTTTCAGTCGGCTGCTGATTCTTGGGCAATTGATCAAGTACTGCCAATTGTGCCAATTTCACGATTAGATGAGCAGCCAACCAAGCTTTGTAGCTTAGTGGATATTACCTGTGATAGTGACGGCAAAATCGATAAGTTTATTGGTGAAGAAACCGTTGCCACTAATATTCCAATGCACCAATTAAAACCAAAAGAAGATTACTACATTGGTATTTTCTTAACTGGTGCATACCAAGATGTAATGGGCGATATGCATAACCTTTTTGGCCGATTAAACGAAGTGCATATTGTTAGCTATGATGAAGATCCAAAAGACTTCTACATCGAGGAAGTTGTAAAAGGTACATCAGTAAAAGGCGTACTTTCAACCATGCAATATACGCCAGAAATTATGGCGCAAGTGGTGAAAAAAGAGATCGATCGCCAAATTCAGCGAGGAAAAATCAAACCGCGTGAAGGTGTGCACTGGATTGATTTTTATGAAGAATGCTTGGAAGGGTATACTTACTTGAAATAGCATTCTCTTTAAAATATTAAAAAGCACCTGTTCTAGGTGCTTTTTTCTTTCACTAAAATTAATGTGAGGTTAATTTTTTAGTGTTGAACCCTCTAGTCGCTGCGCCAATAAAAGGTAACCTAATAATCGCGACTATTAACGAATTATACTAAATCTTTAATTGCTTCAATAAACTTGTCAATATCGGTTTTAGCGATATCTAAATGGGTGACTAAACGTAGGTAGTAACTCGGCGTAATTAATATGCCTCGCTGTTTTAGCGCATCAGCCAACGCATTAATATCAATGCGCTCACTTACTTTGGCAAATACCATATTGGTGATAACGCTATTTAGTTCTATATCAAAGCCTTCTAGTTTATTTAGCTCATTTGCTAAGTATTTCGCATTGTCATGGTCGGTAGCGAGTTTGTCGACATTATCGGTTAACGCAATTTTAGCCGCAGCCGCTAAAATACCTGCCTGTCGCATGCCGCCACCAACCACTTTGCGCCAGCGTCTTGCCTGTTTGATTAGCTCTTTAGACCCGAGCAATAATGAGCCAATTGGCGCGCCTAAGCCTTTTGACAAACAAATCGTCATTGAATCAAAGTGTTTGGCAATCTCGGTAATATCAACATTTAATGCGGTTGCCGCGTTATAAACACGGGCGCCATCTAAATGCAGCTGTAACTGGTGCTCAAGTGAAAATGCGCGCAGCTTTGCTAAATATTCAAGCGGCAGCACTTTGCCGTTGATGGTATTTTCAATGCTGATTAATGTGGTTTTGGCAAAATGAAAATCATCAGGTTTAATTGCACGCTTTAACTTGTCGAGCGACAAGCTGCCATCTTTTTCATTTTCAATGGGTTGTGGTTGTATTGAGCCAAGTACCGCGGCGCCACCACCTTCAAACTTGTAATTGTGTGCGTGTTGACCACAAAGGTATTCATCGCCGCGCTGACAATGACTGAGCAGCGCCAGTAAATTCGCTTGGGTACCCGAGCTACAAAATAACGCGGCTTCAAAGCGATGACGATCTGCTGACCATGACTCTAGCTCGTTAACACTTGGATCATCACCATAAACATCATCACCAACAACGGCGTTAGCAATTGCCTCGCGCATTTTTGCACAGGGCTTAGTCACAGTATCGGAGCGAAAATCAATCATCGGCTGGCCTATCTTGGTTTTATTAGGATTGGGTTTAGCGCGATGCTAGCGAATATTAATGGATAGTTAAAGTGAAAACTGTATAGCGGGCACTTAATCTACGTACTCGATTACGTTAGAGCAATCATAGTTTAAGTAATGAATGTTCTGATGAACTCCATTTAGTTTTCTTGTATAATCCGCGCACTAAAATTTTAGGTAATTTCATCAGGTACAGGTCTGTTATGACAGTTGAAACGTTCGATCCACAAAACCCGAATCAAAAAAGCCAATCGGCAGATGCAGGGCATGATATTGCCAAGCAAACTACCACTATGGAAACGCCAAACAAAGTGATTGCCGAACAGGCGAGTGCGGTTGACCATAGCCAAACCAAAGGTTCGCGTATAGGATTCGTATCTCTGGGCTGCCCAAAAAACTTGGTGGATTCTGAGCGTATTTTAACTCAGCTGCGCACTGAAGGTTATGACGTAGTGCCAAGTTATGACGATGCTGATATGGTGATTGTTAACACCTGTGGTTTTATCGACTCTGCGGTGCAGGAATCGCTTGATACGATTGGTGAAGCACTCGCGGAAAACGGTAAAGTGTTAGTGACCGGTTGCTTGGGCGCGAAAAAAGATGAAATTATCGAACTGCACCCGAACGTACTTGGTGTCACTGGCCCACATGCTTATGATGAAGTATTAACCCAAGTTCATCAGCACCTAGCAAAACCAACACACAACCCATTTACTGATTTAGTGCCGGATCACGGCGTTAAGCTGACGCCGAAGCACTTTGCCTATTTAAAAATATCGGAAGGGTGTAACCACCGTTGCACGTTCTGCATTATTCCGTCTATGCGTGGCGATTTAGACTCGCGTCCCATTGGTGATGTGCTTGGTGAAGCCAAACGTTTAGCCGCTGCTGGTGTTAAAGAAGTGCTGGTAATTTCGCAAGATACCTCGGCTTATGGTGTTGATGTTAAACACAAAACCGATTTTTGGGATGGCATGCCAGTGAAAACTCACATGAAGCAATTATGTGAGCAACTGGCCAAGCTTGGTATTTGGGTGCGCCTACATTATGTTTACCCGTATCCGCATGTGGATGACATTATTCCACTGATGGCGCAAGGGCAGATTCTGCCGTATTTAGACATTCCGTTTCAGCATGCAAACAAACGCATCTTGAAATTAATGAAGCGTCCGGGGAGCTCTGAACGCGTATTAGAGCGCATTAACAAATGGCGTGAAATTTGTCCTGAATTAGTGATTCGTTCAACCTTTATTGTTGGTTTTCCAGGGGAAACGGAAGCAGAGTTTGAAGAGTTATTAGATTTTTTACGTGAAGCCAAATTAGATCGCGTAGGCTGTTTTAAATACTCGCCGGTTGAAGGCGCAACAGCGAACGATTTACCCGATCATGTGCCTGATGAGGTAATGGAAGACCGCTTGCAACGCTTTATGGAAGTGCAAGCTGAAATAAGCGCGCAAAAGCTCCAAGACAGAATTGGTCAGGAATACTTAGTATTGATTGATGAAGTAAACAGTGAAGGTGCTGTCGGTCGTTCATATATGGATGCCCCAGAAGTTGACGGTAAAGTGTATTTAACTGACGAGTTTGATGTGCAGCCAGGCGATATGATTTGGGCGCAAATTATTCATGCTGACGAACATGATGTTTGGGGCGTAAAAGTCGATGATGACGAGGACATTGAAAGCGCGGAAGGCACTGAAAGCGCTGATGCCGAATAGTTGTTATTTAGTGAAATATTGGATCTAAATTAACAATGATGATCACTATCGTCATTCTGGTCGTTTGTTTGTCATTCCGGTGAAAACCGGAATCTTCTAACTACTCAAGCCGTCATTCCGGTGAAAGCCGGAATCTATAGACTGTTTAATGAATGAGATCCTGTCTTTCTACAGGATGACGATATCAGCGAGGCATTGCTCACTTCTCGGGATGACAAATTGGCGAGGCGACAGCCCTAAAACCTCATTCGCGCCATTCCGGTCGCTTGTCCGTCATTCCGGTGAAAACCGGAATCTATAGACTGTTTAATGAATGAGATCCTGTCTTTCTACAGGATGACGATATCAGCGAGGCATTGCTCACTTCTCGGGATGACAAATTGGCGAGCCGACAGCCCTAAAACCTCACTCCCGTCATTCTGGTTGTTTGTCCGTCATTCCGGTGAAAACCGGAATCTCTGGCTGTTTATTGAATGAGATCCTGTCTTTCGACAGGATGACGATATCAGCGAGGCATTGCTCACTTCTCGGGATGACAAATTGGCGAGGCGACAGCCCTACAACCTCAACCCCGTTATTCCGTTCGTTTGTCCGTCATTCCGCTGAAAGCCGGAATCTTCTGACTACTCAGCCGTCATTCCGTTGTAAAACGGAATCTTCTGACTGTTTATTGAAGAGACCCTGTCTTTCGACAGGATGACGATATCAGCGAGGCATTGCTCACTTCTACAGGATGACGATACTAAAACCTCATTCTCGTCATTCGGGTCGCTTGTTTGTCATTCTGGTGAAAACCGGAATCTACCGGCTATTTAATGATTGAGTTCCCGTATTTCTACGGGATGACGATACTAAAATCTATTCCCGTCATTCCGGTGAAAACCGGAATCTTCTGACTGTTTATTGAAGAGACCCTGTCTTTCGACAGGGTGACAAATTGATAGGGTTACGATACTAAAGCACTACAGCGTATTATCATAAATCGTAAACTGATTACGGCCACCGTCTTTTGCTTGATACAGCGCTTTATCGGCATCGGCAATAAGCGCACCTACATCATAGCCTGAAAGTTTAGTGGTGGTGATACCAAAGCTAGCGGTGATCTGGAATTTATGACCACTTTCTTTGGTATCAATTTGCTGTAAGGTGCTGATACATTTTTCACTAACATAAGTGGCGGCTTGTATATCGCAACTTGGCAGCATAATCACAAATTCTTCACCGCCTAAACGGGCAAAAATATCATGATCGCGAATACAGCTTTTTATCGCTTTGGCCGTGGCAATTAATGCCCAATCGCCAGCGCCATGACCATAGCTATCATTAATCTTCTTAAACTTATCTAAGTCTAAAATTATGCAAGTCACGGTTTGGCCCGATTTTTCTGCAAGGCTTACTGTATCTTCCGCTAAGGTCATAAAATGGCCGCGGTTATAAACCTTAGTTAAAAAGTCGTATTCTGCTAGTGTTTTTAAGCGTTTTTGCGTGCGCCATGAACGGTAACCAAAAAAGCTTAATAACGCGATAATCGCTAAAAATAACGCAGCAACTAATCGCGTATTTTCAGCTTCGGTTTTTACTAAATTTTGCTCCGTATTTAATAAGCGGTTTTGGTTGTTTAGCAACTCATTTTCTTTGTTTAATAGCGCAATTTCGGATTTTTGTTGAGCGGTTTTATGCTGAGCCAATTGAAATGCCACATTTTTCGCTGAAACGTCATTGAGGTAAGCTTTATCCGCTTCGGCATATTGAATATAAAACTTTAAGGCATTTTTAAAGTCATCACGATCAAACGCCAGTTGATATTTTATTTTATAGGCTTCTACCGTTTGTTTAGTGCTGTTGTAGGTAATATTGGCAATAGCAAGGTCGGCATATTGTTCACTTTTAACTTTATTGCCTAACTGAAAATAGGCATTAGCCAAAATATTATATGCTTCAATTATTGCTAATGAAAAACGGGTAGCTTTAATTGCTTCAATATGTGGCATTATTGTGAAAATAGCTTGTTGTAAATTGCCTTGTGTTAAATGTTCTTTAGCAAGGTATGTACGCACAACACTTACCGCTACTGGCCAATTAGCGTTTTCACATAGTTTTAGTGCTTGCTCTATTTGATAGGTTTCGAACGCTGGTGAGTTTATTAGATTCTGATTGGCTTCAATTTTTTGCTGTGAAAAATGACACTGTTCTTTCAAGTTTAATGTGTCTCTATCTAAGCTATCTAAATGTTTTAGTGCTAAATCAAATTGTTGTAATTGATTAAAGAAAACAATGACGACAAACTTGGCTAATTTAATTTGCTGTTGAATTTCTTTATCGTTTATCGAACTTAGTGCATCGGTTAGTTTTAATGTGTCTTCTATATACTGAAAGCCTGTTGCCCAATCTTTTTTGGCAATGGTTAGATTGATTAATCCATACTGCGCTCTTAGGCGTGTTGCTTTATCACTACTATTAGTCAATGCAAAGTTTAGTAACTTTTCTGGTTGCTGATAATCGCCAGTCATAAACGAGTTATATGCTTTTAATAGCGAAAACTGGCTTTGTTGCTCAAGCGTAAGCTTATCTGATATAGCTTCAAGTTCGGTTAGCAACTCACTAAATTTTTGAGGATCTTGTTGGCGATGTTTTTCGGCATCTGCAAGCAATTGTTCAATGGAAGGGCGAACAGTATTCGCTAACGAGTAGCTAGTGCAAAAAAACAATAAAAGGATAAATATCGTAGCGATAAAACTTTTCATAAATAGTTGGCGCCTGAAATTTTCAGGCGCTTATCTTAATTAGAGGTATTAAAAGTTAACCACATGAGACAGTGTATTTTCTGTCTCTTGCTGCTCTTTATTTTCATCTGATTGTTCATCGTTATTGTCATCATCTTCAGCTGGAACAACTATGAAACATTTAATTTCTGGAAACTCAGATGCTTGAAGTTCAGTGGTTAAATGCTCTAATTCTTCAGTGCTTAATGATGCTGAGGCATCGCTACCTAATGTTTCAAGCATTTTGATTAACTGAGTCATAAAATTCTCCTAATTATTATTTTATATAAGGGTTAATTTAGGTGTTGTGCGTTTTTTATCTAAGGTATTGAGCAAGGCTCTTAGTTTTGTGTTTTCAACCAACTTAGTTGCTGGCTGAATCACTAAGGTTGTTTCCATTTTTAAGTTGGCTTTGGCTAAATCTCTTAATTTTACTTGTTCTTTTCTTACTTGCTGAATGGGTAATACTTTAGCTTCATATAAAATAACTTCATGGTCAGCAGGGTAGTGTTCAAGTAATAATTCAACCAATAATTGCTTGTATTCAACGTCAGTCGACATTTTGCTCAACGTTTGATCACCAGCAATGCCGACTTGCCATAATATAAGGTGGGCGGCAGTATCAATTTGGCGCTTAAAAAACATAAATTGACTGGCTTCGTAATGAATGCAGCCGGTTTTTCCCGGATCTATGGTTAAATCAGCATATAAACAATCTTCGGCTGAAATTCCCGCTTCCATATGTGCGCTGTAGCCTGCTTGGTGTAAATAATTAATCGCTTTGTGTGCGACACAAGCAAATACACCGGGGTGGCCATAAAATGCCGCAGTAACTTTTTTACCCGTTTCAACTTCTTGGGTAATTGCCGTTACCATTTCTTGATAGGTAATGTGGCGAGATTTACCCTCTTGATAATATTGTTGAAGGCTTTCCGAATTTGGATTCATTGCGGCGACCCAACTTTCAACAATGCCGTTAGACATTAAGATAAATACTTTATCTGCCTGTTCAATGTGGCTTCTACTGATGGGACAAATATGGGCGCCGAGTGTCATACCAACGCCTACGCAAACCAAACTACCTGACATTATTACGAATTATTTTTGTAACTATTGGGTTAAAAGATACCAAGTTATTCATTTGATTGATACAAAAAATAGCAATGATATTAAAGCAACAATGTTTTTTGCCAATGGCATGAATTGAAAGATATTTTTATTGTGGCGGAATCAATATTTGATGAAAGAAAGTTAAAGCCTAATTTAGTAACAAAGCGTTTGGTGGCGAGGTTTTTTTGATCGAATTCAGCGATGATTTTTTTTATGTTTAACGAGGTAAAGGCAAATTCCATTAATGCGCCCATGGCTTCTTCTGGCAACAATTTTCCTTGTGCGGTTCTAGATAACATAATGCCAATTTCAAGCGTAGCATCGTCTGTGCAATTAGCCGAAACAAAAAGCACTTGAATACCAATTATTGCGTTAGTTTGTTTTGATAAAATAGCCCAGGTTCTAAAGTTGTTGTTAGTTTTAATATTGGCTTTTAAAGCAAGGTTAAACTTTTTAATCGCTGCGTGTTCCGAAATGGCGCCACCGCTATATTTCATTATTTTTTCATTGGTATGCAGCGCGATAAAAAAATCCTTATCGTTAGCGTTTAACAATCGGCAATATAATCTCTCGGTTTCAAAAGTAAAAGTTACTGCTTTTGGTAAATGAGTCTCTGGCAATTTGGCATCCGTTAATTTATCGGCGTTTGGCAAACTTTATTACTCCTGTATCGCTAACACTACGATCAAATATCGTGTAGTAGTTGGTAATAAGCGGTAAACCAATTAGCGTTTGATTTGGCCAGTTTGGCAGTTGGCTTAATAGTTTAAAACAGGCTTTGCCTTTTGTTGGCGTATTTATTTGCCAATAACATTCAGGCGGGCAAACTAATGTAACCTTTTCTTGATTTTCACCAGTGAAAGTAAAGCGAATAGCTGGCCAATCTGTAAGCTTAAGCTTTTCTGCATCAATACCAATATATTGCTGTTTAATATCACTAAATGGCGCGAGCAATTGGTTAAAACTAGCTTGCACGGCGCTTAGTTGGTTAATCACCTGATTGTACATATCGTGGGTTAACATGGTGAGGCTAGCACCAGTATCGACAATAGCGTTGGTAAAATAAGCGTGAACATTTTTTTCCGCAAGCGGCTCGGCAGCAATCGGTGGGTTATTGCCCACTTGTACCGACAGCAGTTCGACATTGTAATAAACATCGTGCAGCACTTTGATGGTGTGAAAATCGCCTTGGTAAAGTTCGGTTTGCTCTTCACCACCGCCAAGGATAAGTTTGCCCTGATTAAGTGGATCTTGTTTTAAAGTTTCCAATTGTTCACGGCTAGCGTTAGCGATATTGATGTTTTCGTCCGCAACATGAATACTTGAGCGCTTGGCGTAAAAACTAAAACGATCTTCAACGATATGTTGATTGGCTATTTGGGTAAATAGCGGTTTTAAGTCGTGCTCTGGGTGTTGCCATAAAAACGATTTAAAAGTGCGTAAATCAACAAAGTTAGGTGGCTCAGTCGGCGTTGGCTGGTCATTGCTAATATTAAATGGCCAGGGGTAGCTTTTATTTTGCTTAGCGGTATTTGCGCCTACGTTTGAATCAGCGCTTTGAAAATAGTTGCTTAAATCAAAACTTTTATTTAGATGATGATAAGCCATCCCTAAAATGCCATCGGCAAAGCCAAAGGTATCAGATTTCTCAGCTTCTACAATTGCGAATGATGCATCGGCTAACTTGGTGGCGTCGTTATGATCTAAAAAATGCAGTTGGCTGTGAATTACTGCGCCTGCCCAGCCGCCAATACCATAATTGACTTCCTGTACTACTGGCGTGGCGACCAAGGCTTTATCACTTTCTGGCTGGTAACTTTTCGGTTCAATGACCAAGGTACTGCTACCGGTATCAATAATTAAGTTAACTGGCGCTTGTTCACTACCAATATAAAGTGTGGCGGTGTAATCGCCTTTGGCATAAACATTGGTGAGGGCGAGGGTAATGCTGTTCATGTAAGTGAATGTATCGCTGCTGATTATTGTTTTTATTGTTAGTGCCGATAATACACGGTAAGCGTTAGTGAATAAATTATTGTTATTAAAAACTGGCGGTTAAGGCTAAGGTAAGGGCACAAAGTTGTATTGACTTAACAGCTGTTGGCCTTGGTCACTTAATAAAAACTCAATATAGCGTTTGGCAGCTAAGCTCGCCGTTGGCGTGATCAAAAAGTTTAACGGGCGTTTAAACGGGTATAGCGGGTTTATTTTGTTTCTAATTAGCGGTGGCTGTTCATCTAACGCAAGTAGCTTAATATTATGAACAGGCTGGTTTTGCTCAAAAACCGTATATGCTCCTAACGATTCAAATGCTAAGGCGTTTTTATGTCGAATAATATTAGCGACTGCCTGATTAACTTGATCAAACGTGTTAACGGTATGAGAGCCGTAAAGCTGATTTTCGCCTACTTGTTTAAATATGAGCTGGCTACCATCAGCAGAGGCAGACATTACATCGAGCTGAAAAAATTCAAGAAAGCTGGCAAGTGTACCGTGTTGCGGGGCTTTACTATAAAGCTCAAGACTAGTTAACGCCGAGCGTTGAGTATACAAATTAACCACTTGTTGTTTAGTTAACTGCGACATCTGGTTAGATGACTCAGTTAAAAATACGATTAAATCCTGAGCGACGGTAAATTGCCTAAGCTGTGGCCATTTTTGCACTTCTTGTGGGGTTAAATAGCGAGAAATAATACCAATGTCGGACACCCCTTCGCCAATGGCAACAACGCCTTTTTGTGAGCCGATGGGTCTAAGTAAAATATTAATTCTGGTCTGTTGGTAAAATGCTGCTTGTGTGACTTCTACTAACTTGGCTACTGAGGTTGAGCCTACAATAAATAAGCTAGCGAGCTCCGGGCTTGTTTGTTGAGCATTTGCTTTTGGCATAACCATTGGCATAACTAAAAGTAGTGAAAAAAGGTAGCACTTTAAGCGCCATGCGTGACACATAATGATCGACCTCCTTAACTAAGTTGCCTAGCGTACCTTATTTAAATTTAATCGAGCTAAGACCTAATCAAACTTAACCTCAAATTTCTATTAACTATAGACAATTATCATGAAGTTAAGATGAAATTGCGTATTGCGGCTGAGGTAATTTAGTGTGCCTTTTACCGTCGTCATCCCGTCGAAAGACGGGATCTTGTGTATTCATTGGTTAGGAGATTCCGGTTTTCACCGGAATGACGATTGTAGGGCGATAGTGTTATTGCCTCATCGAACCTGCTAATTCGTCATCCCGTCGAAGGACGGGATCTTTTTTATTCATTGGTAAGGAGATTCCGGTTTTCACCGGCATGACGGCATGGGTTTATATCGTTGTCATCGCGTCGAACGAGTAAATTCGTCATCCTGCCGAACGTGCTAATTCGTCATCCCGTCGAAGGACGGGATCTTGTGTATTCATTAGTTAGGAGATTCCGGTTTTCACCGGAATGACGATAACTACGGTTTTCAGTGGAATGACGATAACTTATGCTAGATAAGTTCAAAATAAAGGTCTTGCCAGTTTGGGTTTAACTTATTAATCAATTGTTCTTTCTATGCTCGACGCCAGTTTTTCAGGCGTTTTTCTCTGACAATAGCCGTTTCCATATCTTCATATTGTTCAAAATAAACCAGCTTAATTAGGTTGTACTTTTTAGTAAAACCGTCAACTAGCTTTTCTTTATGCTGATAAACCCGTTGGGGTAAATTGCTAGTAACGCCGATGTATAACACAGTGTTATTGCTATTGGTCATTATGTAGATACAAGGTAGCTTCATCGATGAAATCCGTTTCATTTATGGTAGGTATTATTTTAGCTAAGTTAATTTAGTTTGCTTTTTAATGTCGTCATGCTCTTAAGGGACGCAGCGTAGCTTTTGCGTCGTCATCCCGTCGAAGGACGGGATCCAATATGTGAAATGGTTAGGAGATTCCGGATTACGCCGGAATGACGGAAGTAGGGTTAAAGCATCGTCATCCCGTTGAAAGGCGGGATCTTATTTGTGAAATGCTTAGGAGATTCCGGTTTTCACCGGAATGACGGTATGGGATTTTAATTTTTTCATCCCGTTGAAAGAGGCGGAGCATAAGCATTGTCATCCCGTTGAACGTGCTAATTCGTCATCCCGTCGAACCTGCTAGTGCGTCATCCCGTTGAAAGACGGGATCTTGTATGTGCAATGGAGACTAATGACTGGTCATAAAAAATGCCAGCATTTGCGCTGGCATTTTAAAATGGTTAACTAGGTTACTTAATTAACGGTTTACAAGGAATTAAAAACCACAAGTGCGATCTTTATTCTTGTCTTTTAACCAAGTATGTAATGGCGCAAAGTAATCTAATATTGCGGTTGCATCCATTTGTTCGTTGCCAGTTACTACTTTATAAGCTTGTTGCCAAGGCTGGCTTGAACCCATTTCAAGCATTTCATTTAACTTTTCACCCGCTGCTTTATTGTTGTAAATAGAGCAGCGATGAATGGCTTCGGTATTACCGGCAATTTCACATAGCGCGCGGTGAAATTCAAATTGCTGAATATGCGCTAAGAAATAACGGCTGTATGGTGTGTTGGCAGGTACATGATATTTTGCACCCGGATCAAAGGCATCAGCAGGGCGTTCAACCGGCGCGGATACACCTTGGTATTTCTCACGTAATTCCCACCAAGCAGTGTTGTAGTTTTCTGGGGTAACTTCACCAGAAAATACTTTCCAGCGCCATTGGTCAACCAATAAACCAAATGGAATAAATGCCACTTTATCTAGTGCCATTTTCATTAATAAACCGATATCTTTTGATTCATCTGGCACTTGATCAATTAAGCCAATTTCTTTTAGGTATTTTGGCGTAACAGAAAGGGCAATGGTGTCGCCAATTGCTTCATGAAAACCGTCGTTTGCCGCTTCTTGGAAGTAAATCGGCTGGTTTTTATACGCGCGTTGGTAGAAGTTATGGCCTAATTCATGGTGAATGGTTGAGAACTCTTCGCCAGTTTTTTGGATACACATTTTAATGCGAATATCGTCAGCGCCATCTAAGCTCCATGCTGAAGCATGACACATAACGTCGCGATCCGCAGGTTTAGTGAATAATGAGCGCGTCCAGAACGTTTCTGGTAATGGCTCAAAACCTAGCGAGGTAAAGAAATGCTCAGCGCCTTTAACCATTTTGATTTCATCGTAATCGTGTTTGGCTAATTGCTCAGTAACGTCATAACCTGGATCGGCATTTTCTGGCGCCACTAAATCATAAATGTTGCCCCATTGTTGCGCCCACATATTACCAAGTAAGTGCGCAGGAATTGGTCCATCTTGCGGTACTTTATCGGTGCCGTAATGTTCGCCTAACTCGGCACGAACATAACAGTGTAAGTCATCATAAAGCGGTTTAACTTGACCCCAAAGACGGTCAAGTTCTTTGGCAAAGTCATCCGCTGGCATATCATATTTCGAACGCCACATAGCGCCTAAATCTTTGTAACCTAAGCCTTGTGCGCCTTCGTTACCAAGTTCTGCTTGTCTTTCGTATAAAGGCTTCATAGCTGGGCTTACTGTGCGCCAGCCTTGCCATAAGTCGAGTAATTCGTCGTAATCGCGTGAAGTTGCCATTTTGGCTGACATCGCGACGAGGCTTAAGGTTTCACCATTTTTAGTCGTGTAAGTACCTTTACCATAGATGCTGCCCATGTCGGCACCCAATTTAGCAAGTTCCGCTGATTTTGCTTCATCTTGTGGTGCTGGAATAACTAACGCTTGTTTTAAAATGTTTAGCTTGCGACGCTGCTCAGGGGTTACCTCAACGTTATCAAACTTTGCTGCTGCCATGGCAAAACGAACGCCGGCTTCGGTTGAACGTTGGCCGGCGTCGGCAGAAAGCACTGCTGTGTCGTCAGTAATAAAGTTTTGATAAATCCACTCGGCGCGCGCGCCTTCGATATTTAGCGCTTTGATTTCTTTAGCGGTATCGGCTAGAAATTGCTCGGCATCTTGAGCGGTAAGTGCTTTGGCGGCGGTTGTCGTAGCGGTTGGTGTTTGGGTAGTTGCTGTTGTTTCTTGATTACAAGCGGCGATAGACAAGGTCAATGCCGCTAGTGTAGTTAGTTTAAATAGCTGTTTCATGTCGTTATTTATTGTTGTTAATGAAATGTTGAAGCCAACAGTATAAAGCAGTGACTTTTTTTTTAAAGCAGTGAGTTTTTAAAGTAGTAGATATGTAAAAAGTTTTTAAAGTGCTAGAAAGAGTTCGGCCGCACAGCATGACAGCTGTACGGCCGGATTTTCATGAAACAAGGAAGTATTGTACAACACTCAACAATAGACTTAATTTAAGGCTGCTTTGCCAAGCAATTAAAGTGTAGACCTATATTTGTTTTTTAGCTGTGTTTTTTTGTATATATTTTTATCTATTTAAAAACTAAGGATAAAAAAATGCCCAATCGGGGGGATTGGGCAAAAAAACAATAAGGGAGTATAACAAAGTTACTTAACAAGCTTCTACCTTGGAAAGTGCTTGTAGTTTAGCTAGCTCCCGTGTTTTTTACTGTGGTAAAAATGTCAAAATTTGTACAGTTTAATTGATGTTCTGAATAGTGGCTTAAGTAAAGGTTTACGGTGAGTATTGAGATAAAAAAAAGCCCAATCAAGGCGATTGGGCAAAATCATTAAAGGGAGTATAACAAAGTCACTTAACAAGCTTCTACCTTGGAAAGTTGAGATAATTATATCGAGCGCTTAAGTCAGTATCTGTAGGTTTATTGTTGGCTTTATGTGATTAATTGTAATTACTAAGTTGCTATTGCCGTGGTTAACCTTTCGGTAAAACGTTGTTAAAAAATCAGACAAAAAGCAGCAGATAAAAAAAGACTCAGTGCCGATTGACAGATCAGGTCGCTGAGTCAGGGAGAAATGTGCTTTATACTGACTTTGAATACTGAAATTGATTTAAGTTCCCTGAAAGCCAAAAAAGAAATAAAAAGAACTAAAAATATTAAACTTCTCGTAGATAAAGTTCGTGAATCAAGTCTAATGGTGGATAAACTTTGAACAAGTTGAAATAATTCAGCTGTTTTATATTTTAAAGCTAGCCAATTGATTTGACCTTTGATTGTGTAGTACGTTATTTTAAACGCTCGTTTAAACTAGACGTTTAAATCATTTGGGTTTTCAGTTGTAGATGTATGGACTATGAGTACGAAAAATAAAATATTGGATGCGGCTGAAGAGCTTTTTGCAGTAAAGGGATTTAATGGCACTTCGTTGCGCGAAATTACCAGTCAGGCAGAAGTTAACTTAGCGGCGGTTAATTATCATTTTGGCTCTAAGAAAGAATTGATTAAAGCGGTAATGTCTCGCTATATGAATGAGCTTGCGCCTAAATTAGAAAGATCGCTAATTGATGTAATGAATGACAGCGAGTTGAATTTACATAAAGTATTTTCAGCATTTGTGCAGCCGTTAATTTCTTTAAACCAGTTTCGCGAAAATGGTACCAGTACTTTTTTACAACTTTTAGGCCGAGGATATACCGACAGCCAAGGCTTTCTACGTTGGTTTTTAACCACCCAATATCCTAATGTTATTGCTTACTTTGTTGATGCAGTACAAAAGGCTTACCCTGAATTAAAACCTGACGATATGTTTTGGCGTTTACATTTCACTATGGGGACTATTGTCTTTACTATGTCTTCTAGTGACGCCTTGCTTGATATTGCCAAAAGCGACTTTGGCCAAGACTTGGAAATAGAAGATTTAATTGAACAGGTTATTCCTTATATTGCTGCAGGCGTTGCCGCACCACTTAATTAAACACTTTTTGTAAAAATTTTATCTGAAAACTTTTATCTAAAAACTTTAGTTATAAAGCGATATTTAATATGGTTAAATATCGCTTTTTTAATGCTCGTCATTAATCTCGTAACAACCAATAAAGCAGCACCATAATAAATAATAAAAAGGGATACGATGGGACCAATAATGATGGATGTCATGGGGACATCTCTAACCGCCGAAGATAAAGAAATTTTAGCTCACCCGTTAGTTGGCGGTTTTATTTTATTTACTCGCAACTATGAATCTCCAGCACAAATAGCCGAGTTAACTCAGCAAATTCGCCAACATGCCCACAGCGATATATTAATCGCAGTTGATCACGAGGGCGGGCGAGTTCAACGTTTTAGATCGCAATTCTCCGCATTGCCTGCTATGGGGAAATTATGGCAGCAGGCGCAGCAAGACCTAGAAAAAGCCAAGCAACTGGCTAATTATGCTGGTCAATTGATGGCACTTGAAGTGATGTCGGTAGGTATTGATATTAGCTTTGCGCCCGTGCTTGATATTAATGGCGTTAGCGAAGTTATTGGCGATCGCGCGTTTCATCAAGACCCTGCAATGGTTGAAGTATTGGCGCAAGCGTTTGTAAAGGGCATGCACACGGTTGGCATGAAATGTACGGCCAAACACTTTCCAGGTCATGGCAGTGTTAAAGAAGACTCGCACATAGCGATGCCGGTTGACCGACGGGCACAAGCGGAAATAGTTGGCGTTGATATGGCACCATTTACTGCATTGATAGGGGCGAATGTAATAAACGCTGTGATGCCTGCTCATGTAATTTATCCTGCTCTTGACGATAAGTCGGTTGGCTTTTCACCATTTTGGTTGCAGCAGGTGTTACGTCAGCAACTTAATTTTGATGGCGTTATCTTTAGTGATGATTTATCAATGGCTGGTGCTGCCTCGATTGGTGGTTATGTTGAACGCAGTGAAGCAGCTCAGCAAGCCGGTTGCGATATGTTGTTACTTTGTAATAATCGCGATGCCGTGGTGGAAGTGATTGATCATGCCAACATTCAAATATTGCCAGATAGCCAGCGACGATTAGCGACTATGTTGTCAAAAACCGCAGTGAGTTATCAGCAGTTGCCAGAGCTCGCTCAGTGGCAGGCAGCCAGAACGGCATTAGGACTGAGTTAACATGAAAAACACGTTACCTACAGCGGGGTTGCTTGAACAGTTAAATAGTAAGTATGTTTATTTAGGATTAGGGCTAGCATTATCGTTACTAATGTACGCAGGGTTAACTTATGCCGGTTTGAATTATTTACCGTCAGTAGCCGCGGCCATTACTGTGTTAACCGTTGTTTGGTGGGTTACCGAAGCATTACCGATTCCTGCAACTTCTTTAGTGCCCTTTGCTTTGTTGCCTTTGTTTGGCGTGATTGATCATCAACAAGCGGCATCAGCACTCGGCAGCCACGTTATTTTATTACTAATGGGTGCATTTATTTTATCTAAAGCGCTAGAGCGAAGTGGTGTGCATGAACGCTTAGCGATGGGCATGATTAATATTGTTGGCACCTCTAGTGGTAAACGATTGGTGTTTGCCTTTATGTTTGCCTCAGCCATGCTCAGTATGTGGATTTCAAACACGGCAACCACCTTAATTATGCTGCCCATTGCCTTAGCCATTATTCATAAACTTAATAATAAAGTATTAGCATGTGCACTGATATTAGGCATTGCTTATTCTGCTAGCTTAGGCGGTGTTGCTACGCCTATTGGTACACCACCGAATGTTATCTTTATGGCGGTATATCAAGAGTATGTTGGCAAAGAAATGGGCTTTATCAGCTGGATGAAAATTGGTGTGCCAATTGTCGTCATTTCCTTGCCGTTTATGGCTTTATGGTTAACGCGCAATGTTAAAACGTCTCTTGATATTACTTTGCCAGAGCAAGCGCCGTGGCGGGTTGCTGAAAAGCGGGTGTTAATTGTTTTTGGACTTACCGCGTTAGCTTGGATCACGCGTCAAGAGCCATTTGGCGGTTGGACCGGGCTGCTAGGGTTAAAAGGCGTTGGTGATAGCACTGTGGCTTTAGCGGCTGTGGTACTGATGTTTATTGTTCCAAATGGCGAAGTAGATGAAAGTACAGGTAAGAAATTGCGCTTGCTTGACTGGCCAACGGCTAATTTAATTCCTTGGGGAATGTTATTGTTGTTTGCTGGTGGTATCGCCATTGCTAAAGGGTTTGTGGCCTCAGGTTTAAGTGAGTTGCTTGGTCAATGGCTATCTTCTTTGTCAGCTATTCCGGTGCTTGCTATGGTGCTAGTTATTGGATTAGTGGTGACCTATTTAACCGAGATCACCAGTAATACGGCAACCGCTACATTATTACTGCCTATTTTAGCGGTGGCAGCTGTGTCAATTGATCAAGATCCGTTAGTGTTTATGGTACCAGCTACTATTTGCGCTAGTTGCGCATTTATGTTGCCAGTGGCAACCGCACCTAATGCCATTGCTTATGGCACCGAGCAAATCGAAATCAAGCAAATGGTTAAGGAAGGTTTTATTTTAAGCTTACTGACGGTTGCCGTTACAACATGTGTAACTTATGTAGTTTTGCTTTAGGAACTGACAGAGTACTAACTAGAAATGATAGAAATGCGGTAGTTTAAATCTTTTTAACTACCGCATTTTTTACTATTGTCTGTTTTAATTATTATTTGCTTTTATTGTTGCCTATTTTAATAACGTATATTTAAATAGCGCACACTGGACGAAGGAACTATAAGTTTTTAGCCACGGTAATTCGTGCAGTTAAAATAGCAGAAAAAATAGCCGTGTAAACGCTATAAACCACAATCATCCATTGCGGCATGCTATATCCTAAAAATTGCCAACTAATTTCACCACAATCGCCCGTCGCTTCAAATAGCCCTGGAATCCACTCATGCAGTGGTGCCCAAGTTGGGAAGTTTGGCGTGTAATCGCAGGTGAAAAACAATGACAAGGAAGCTGACTGCATTTCCACATGCTCAAGGGCAATTAGTAGCCCCCAAATCGCACCTGTGCCCCACAAGCCATAACCGATTATTCTGACCAGCAATTGTTGCGGTGCAAAATAGCCAATTAGCCCTGCAAAAAATATCGCCCATATGGCTACGCGTTGATAAATGCACATGATACATGGAGCTAACCCCATGCCGTATTGAAAATACAGGGCGGTAATTTCAAGTAACAATGCGGTTAATGCTAGTAAGCCCCAAGCTTTTTTTTGTGTTGCTAAGTTGCTTAAAAAATTCACAATATTCCCTTTATTATTGGTTTGTCAGCATTATTGCTGAATACGGTGCGAAAAAAAACATAAAAAAAGCGCCAATTTGTAAGGCGCTTTTTCAGAAATTGCGGTTAGCGATTAATGTCCGCTAGGGGCGGCATCATTGCCTTCAACCACTTTATGGTGATGGATTAAGCCAGCTTCATAATACTTATCTGTTTGTGTTTGTAAGAAGCCGCTTGAAATCATTAATAAACCAACTAGCGTCAATACGATAGTGTAAGGTAATGCCATAATAACCATGCGACCATATGACAAGCGAATTAACGGTGCTAAAGCAGAAGTTAATAAGAATAAGAATGCTGCTTGACCATTTGGTGTAGCGACACTAGGTAAGTTGGTGCCGGTGTTAATGGCAACAGCTAACATATCAAATTGGTCTCGGGTAATGTGGCCCGCTAATAACGCTTTTTTCACCTCAGTAATATATACCGTACCAACAAACACGTTATCTGAAACCATTGATAAGAAGCCATTAGCTAAATAGAACATAACTAATTGCATATTACCTTCAAACGTTAATACCCACTCGATAACTGGGGTAAATAGTTGCTGATCAATAATCACGGCAACTACGGCAAAGAATACCGCAAGTAATGCTGTAAATGGCAACGCCTCTTCAAAGGCATGACCAATTTGGTGCTCTTCATTAACACCAGTAAATACGGTTGCAAAGATAATCACGGTTAGACCAATTAAGCCTACGGCAGCTAAATGAAGGGCTAAAGCAATAATCAACCAAATACCAACAACACCTTGCATCACTAACTTAATGTTGTCGCGCTTAGTACGCTTAGCTGATTCAGCTCGGTCAAAGTCAGTTAAAATTGTGCGTACACTTTCTGGTAGGTGGGCACCATAGCCAAACCATTTGAGCTTTTCCATTAAGAAACAAGTTAATAAACCGGCAATTAATACTGGGAATGTTACTGGTGACATGCGAATAGCAAATTCTAAAAACTCCCAGTTCGCTTGTTGGCCAATAATTAAGTTTTGCGGCTCACCAACAATGGTACAAACACCACCTAGTGCTGTACCTACACCCGCATGCATTAATAAGTTACGCAAGTAAGCACGGAAGCTGTCTAAATCGCCGCGCGAGACTTCGGTCATTTCATTATCAGAAGTATGGTCGTGGTCGTGACTGATATCTTTGCCCGATGCCACTTTGTGGTATACCGAATAGAAACCTACGGCAACGCTGATAATTACTGCAATAACCGTTAACGCGTCTAAGAATGCAGAAAGGAAAGCACTGGCAAAACAAAACATTAATGAAACGGTAGTTTTTGAGCGCACATTAGTGATTATTTTGGTGAATAAGAATAACAGTAAGTTTTTCATGAAGTAGATGCCGGCGACCATAAAGATCAGTAGTAGCAACACTTCGATATTAACTACGATTTCATGCATTACCTGCTCGGGCGAGGTCATGCCAATAAACACTGCCTCTATGGCTAGTAAACCACCCGGTTGCAATGGATAACATTTTAGTGCCATTGCTAAGGTAAAGATAAACTCTAATATTAATGCCCAACCAGCAACGTAAGGGCTGACATAGAAAAAGAGTATCGGGTTGATAACTAGAAACGCGATAATGGCGTATTTATACCACTCTGGCGAATTCCCTAAAAAATTTTTAAAGAAAGCATCGAAAAAAGATTGCTGCATAACTTACCTATTTATAATTGTAGTTCTATATGAATTCGTCGCTGCAGAGCGATTCTCTCACAATGTGATTTTGAATATATCACATAAATTTGTTAGTTATTAATAGGCTAAATAATTTTTTTTACCCGCGGTGTTAACTAAAAGTTAATAGCTTGTTGGGATTATATCGACAGCAAACCTAAGGTGAGTATTAATCGTGTAATATAACTGGTTGTACAAGATGAGCGTTCTGGTACAATCAGTTAAATTTGTGTGCATGCAGGTATTTAGAGGCTAAGAATAATATGGTAATAAAAGCACAAAGTCCGGCTGGATTTGCAGAACAGTATATCGTTGAATCTATCTGGAATGGTGGCTTCCCTCCTGGTTCTATTTTACCGGCAGAGCGAGAACTATCAGAATTAATTGGGGTCACCCGAACAACATTACGTGAAGTGTTACAACGTTTAGCGCGTGATGGCTGGTTGACAATTAAACATGGAAAGCCAACTAAAGTGAATAACTTTTGGGAAACCTCAAGTTTAAACATTCTTGAAACCTTGGCGCAGCTAGATCAAGACGGCATTCCAGAGTTAGTTGATAATTTAATGTCAGCTCGTACTAATATCAGCGCGATTTATGTACGTGCCGCCATTAAAAATAATCCTGAAAAAACTATCGAACTTTTAGAATCTTATAAAGATGTTGAAGACGATGGCGAAAAGTTTGCAGAGTTTGATTATCAATTAAATAAAGAACTGGTAACGGCTTCTGGAAACTCGATTTATTTACTCATATTAAATGGCTTTAGAGGGCTATATTCACGTTTAGGCGCGCTTTACTTTAAGCACCCAAAAGGGCGTGAAATTTCTCGACAATACTATGAGCGTTTAATCGCGTTGGCAAAAGCGGGTAAGTATGACGAATCTATTTTTGCTGTTAGAAAATTTGGTATTGAGTCGGGCAATTTATGGCGAGAGCTTAAAGACGAAGTATTAAAAGAGTTAGCTGAATAGAACTAAAAAGCTGATTTTAAAAGCGAGTAACTACTTTGTATTTACTCGCTTTTTTTATGCCTAAATTTGGCAAATAGCGATTTTGTGATAAGTGGCACAAATGAAGGGGTAAGTGGTGTGTTAATTAGCATTTAGCAATCTAGTATGAATAGTTAATCTTTAAAAAAGCTAAAACAAGTTAAATGCTGTTTGCTTTTTATACAAAGTTTAACAATCCCCCTAGTTACAATGCTAAACTGGGTTTACAACTTTATCGTTAACCTAACCTCAGGTTAGTGAAAGTTAAATAGATTAAGAAAATAAAGCGTATTAACTAATAAGGATTTTTTATGATGAATTTGGATAACGCTAAACGCAAAGTGAAATATTTGCTGTTGTTGGTCTGTGCTAGTTTATTGAGTGTTACTGTACAAGCAGAAGAAATTGCACAATGTGACACGGCAAAGTGTGTTGATTATTTTGAGAAATATCGTACTGCAGCAAAACGTGGACACCCCTTAGCAATGTTAACGTTAGGGCAGTTTTATCACCACGGCTATGGTACAGAAATTAATGAGAAAATGGCGCTTAAGTATTATAAAAAAGCCGCGCGCCATGGCTATACTTCAGCGCAGTTTAAAGCCGGCTATATCTATATGTCGAATGATAAATTGCGCGATATTGACGACAGTATTGATTACTTAGAAAAAGCCGCAGAATACGACTATAAAGGGGCAAACTTTTTACTGGGTATGATTTACTTTGATAAAAAATATGACAATAGAAACTTAGCTAAAGCTGATGACTATTTTGCAGAAGCTTATCTTGATAAGCATGAGCAAATGCCAACAGTAGTTAAGTATATTGAAGCTGAGATGCCAATCACCGAACAGTCGTTCCCTAAACTGTTTGCCGCGATGAATGATCTGCCATTAGAAACAGCGAAAGATGGTAGTTTAATGTTTCCTAAGTCGCGTATGGAAATTATTACTATAACGTCACCGCCATTAGAGCAAACCTTTAATCGACAGTTGGTGGATTTCCGAAAAGCGATTAAATCAACAGGTACCCGTTTTCAAGGAAAAACTTGTACGGAACGTTTAACCTGTATGCAGCGAGCAGATATTGCTGATTCAACAGATTTTAATAATTTATTTTTAAGTGGTTTTTCTGGTGCTGATGTTAGTGGCGGCTAGTGTAATTTAAGGCTAACGACAGGCTGTTAAAATTAGTTTCCAAGCCAACTAAATATAAACCTAGTACTTTCGTTTGATGCTAAGTGCTAGGTTTTTTATCACTGCAATTAAGCTTGCTGCCAATCAGAGCTATAGAAAGCAGGAATATCATCAGTTAACAGTTGTCCGGCGGTTAATTGTGGTAATAATTCGGCGTAGCTAATTGATTGACCATTGTCTAAACGGCGATAGATTTGACTCGCGGTTAATTGCTCAGGTGATGTATGGCCCATAGCGCCAAGCAAATTGCTAAAACTACGTAAACTTGCCTGATGTAGATTATTAACTTTTTTACCGTGAGTGTTAGGATCAACTGCGGCACCTCTGGCGGGATCTTGTGTGGCGACGCCAGAAGGGCAGGTATTTGAATCGCAACGTCTCGCTTGAATACAGCCTAAAGCAAACATCATTGGTCGAGCCATATTCACCATATCTGCACCAAGGGCAATTTTTGATAAGATGTCAAAACCAGTCGTTATTTTTCCTGAAGCGATCAACTTAATTTGATCCCGTAAATTTGCGCCAAGCAGGGCATTGTGAACAAAGTTCAAACCTTCAATTAATGGCATACCTAAACGATTGCTAAATTCATAAGGGGCTGCACCCGTACCGCCTTCTGCGCCATCTATGGTAATAAAATCAGGAGTTATACCTGTAGCAATCATCGCTTTAACAATGGCAAAAAACTCATGGCGACGACCAATACATAATTTAAAGCCAATTGGTTTACCATCGCTGAGCTCGCGTAATTGTGCAATAAATGCCAATAAACCTTCCGGGCCGTTAAAGGCAGTGTGACTCGGCGGTGAAATACAATCTTTATCTTGAGGAATTAATCGAATTCGGGCAATTTCATTGGTTATTTTCGCGGCTGGCAATATTCCACCGTGAGAGGGTTTAGCGCCTTGTGATAGTTTAATTTCAATCATTTTAACTTGGGGGAGTGCAGCTGTTTTAGCAAATAATTCGGGGCTAAAGCCTCCTTCTGGTGTTCGACAGCCAAAATAACCCGTACCGATTTGCCAGCATAAGTCCGCACCATATTGTTGATGGTAGGGGCTTAACCCACCTTCACCGGTATTATGATAAAAACTTCCGAGTTGGGCCCCATGATTAAGCGCTAGTATAGAGTTTTTTGATAAGGCGCCAAAACTCATGGCAGAAATATTTAGTCGAGATGCCAGATAAATTTGTTTGCACTTACTGCCACCAATAGCAACTCTCATTTGCTGCGCAGCAACTTGTTTAGGATAGAGTGAGTGATAGGCAAATTCGATACCGCTAGCCAATAAATTATATTGTGTGCCAAAGGGCATGGTGTCATTAACCCCTTCGGCGCGATCATAAATTATTTTGCGTTGCTCTCTATTAAATGGCGCGCCATCATGTGGACCTTCAACAAAATATTGATGAATTTCCGGGCTAATAAATTCCAGCATATAACGTAAATGACCGACAATCGGGTAGTTGCGTAAGACATTGTGCTTGGATATATAAATGTCATAAATTGCGACAGTGCTTAGAATAAGAAATATGATGTTTAGCCAGACGAATGCCGGCCAGAAATAGCTGATTACGCCATTAAGTAAAAATGCCAATAGCAGGGTGGTTACTATGGTTTTTCGCATATAAACGCTCCTGATAGTCAGGTATTTACCGTCTTTTGCTTGATTGAACATGAATAACTATCAGGCAGGGCAAATAACTAGCGACGTTTTGGTAAAGCAAAATATGATTAAATTAACCTGCTAATAAGTTAGCATTAAATTATTGATTTTTCATTGGTATATTGTGATTTTATCTACAGCAAAGTTCAACACGCTCTGGCCATTGTTAGTCATTATTGGCTGGTGGGCAGCGGCCAATTTCAATATCTTCTTCATCACCATTAGCTTCAACTAACTTAACGTCAAATTGCCATAAGTAATGTAGATGCTTTAATACTTCATCAGTACTGTCTGCTAGTGGAATATCGTTTTGTGGGGTGTATTTTAATGTTAAAGAACGATCGCCATTGATATCGGCTTCAATAATTTGAATATTTACCTCTAAATTACTTAAATTGTATTGGTTAGATAAGGTTGAGCGAATATCTTGGTAGCCAGCGTCATTATGAATTGCAGTCACTTCGACATAACTATTTTTACCATTGTCTTTTATGTGAAATAGTTTGAAGTCCCGAATCACTTTTGGCGATAAAAACTGACTAATGAAACTTTCGTCTTTGAAATTCTCCATAGCAAAGTGCACAGTTTCCAGCCAGTCTTTACCAGCAATTTCCGGAAACCAGCGTTTATCCTCTTCAGTGGGGTTTTCGCAAATTCGCCGAATATCAATAAACATATTAAAGCCCAACGCATATGGGTTGATACCAGAATAGTAAGGGCTATTGTAATCGGGCTGTGCAACGACATTGGTATGACTGTGTAAAAACTCCAGCATAAATTTGTCGGTAACTAAGCCCTCATCATATAAGTGATTGAGAATGGTGTAATGCCAGAAGCACGCCCAACCTTCATTCATCACTTGGGTTTGCTTTTGCGGATAAAAGTATTGCGAAATTTTACGGACAATACGGACAATTTCTCGTTGCCAGGGTTTTAAGAGTGGTGCATTTTTTTCAATAAAATATAACAGGTTTTCTTGAGGCTCACTGGGAAAATGTTGGCGCTTCTTCGATTTGTTTTTTTCGGTTTCTGGCAAAGTACGCCACAGTGAATTTACTTGCGACTGTAAGTATTCCTCACGTTCTTTTTGGCGCTTTAGCTCTTCATCTAACGATATTTTCTGAGGGCGTTTATAGCGATCAACCCCGTGGTTCATTAACGCGTGGCAGGCATCCAATGTCGCTTCAACTTCATCAATACCATATTTATGCTCACATTCAGCAATATAATGTTTGGCAAATAATAAGTAATCGATAATCGAACTGGCGTCTGTCCACGACTTAAATAAATAATTTCCTTTGAAAAATGAATTGTGGCCATAACAGGCATGAGCCATAACCAGTGCTTGCATGGTCATGGTATTTTCTTCCATTAAATACGAAATGCAAGGGTCGGAATTAATGACAATTTCATAAGCTAAGCCCATTTGACCGCGCTTGTACGTTTGCTCGGTTTGAATAAACTTTTTACCAAATGTCCAGTGGTTATAACCAATTGGCATGCCAACGCTAGCATAAGCGTCCATCATTTGTTCGGCAGTGATCACTTCTATTTGATTAACATAAGTATCAAGACGGTAATGCTCAGCGACCCGAGCAATTTCCGCTTGGTAAAGCTCAAGTTTATCAAAGGTCCAATCAGGACTGTCATCTAACGGAGTGCGTTTTTTCATAGAATGTCCTTACGCCGCCGATTTTTCATCTTTGCGAAATAGCTCTCTAAATACTGGGTAGATATCTTCAACGGTTCGAATATGACGCATCGCAAAATAGCTGCACTGATTAGCAACGTCTTGATATTGGTGCCATAAGGTTTGATGAGCGCGTTGGGTGATTTCGATATAACTGAAGTACCGAGCTTTGGGGAGAATATTTTCTAACAGTATTTGTTTACATAATGGCGAGTCATCCGCCCAGTTATCGCCATCAGAGGCTTGCGCGCCATAAATGTTCCAGTCATTAGCGCTATATCGATCTTGAATAATTTCATCCATTAGCTTTAACGCACTTGAGGCAATAGTGCCGCCAGTTTCCTGAGAGTAGAAAAATTCCTGTTCATCCACTTCTTTTGCTTGGGTGTGGTGGCGAATGTAAACCACATCGATTTGTTTGTAAGTGCGAGTTAAAAATAAGTACAACAACAGATAAAAACGTTTAGCGATATCTTTGGTTGCTTGGTCCATTGAGCCTGAAACGTCCATTAAACAAAACATCACGGCTTTTGATGTCGGTACCGGTTGTTTGGCATAGTTGCGATAGCGCAAATCGAAAGTATCAATAAAGGGCACTTTATCTATTTTGGCTTTCAGTTCGGCTATTTGTTGATCAAGGGCTGCGATTTCACTGATATGTTCATGTTTGTCGTTAATCAGCTGTTCGCGCGCTTGTTCTAATTCATGTAATTGCCGGCGCTTATCTGAGGTCATGGCGATGCGACGGGCAATGGAGCCTTGTAGTGATTTCACAATATCAATATTGGCGGGTACGCCTTCGGCAGTATAGCCACTGCGCACGGTTTTATATTCAATCAGTTTATCTAGCTGATTTTTTTCTAAATTGGGTAAGGCAAGGTCTTCAAACAATAAGTCGAGATATTCGTCTTTTGAAATAGAAAAAACAAAGTCATCTTCGCCTTCACCTGTGTTGCTGGCATCTCCTTGACCTGAGCCTTGCCCAGCACCTTGCGGCGGTCGATTAATTCTATCGCCAGGGGTAAATTGATCATTGCCTGGATGAACTCGGTCGCGAATACCACCTTTTCCTTGGTGAAAGATTGGCTCGGTTAAATCCTTCCGCGGAATGGTAATACTCTCGCCACTTTCGACATCGGTGACGCCACGCTTATTGATGGCATCAGCGACTGACTTTTTGATCTGACTTTTATAGCGGCGAATAAAGCGCTGGCGATTCACCGTGCTTTTATTCTTGCTATTAAGTCGTCTATCAATAAAGTTGGCCATGTTACTGCTCCTTAAACTGTTACTTGCTAATTTAAGAAGATTTTCTGACGCGTAGATACCATTCAGACAGCAGTCTAACTTGTTTTTTGGTATAACCTTTAGCCATCATGCGCTCAACAAAGTCATCATGTTTTTGCTGATCATCGCTTGAGGTTTTGGTGTTAAATGAAATCACCGGCAATAAGTCTTCGGTATTTGAAAACATTTTTTTCTCAATAACGGTGCGCAGTTTTTCATAACTGGTCCATGTTGGGTTTTTGCCATTGTTATTAGCTTTAGCACGCAAGACAAAATTGACGATTTCATTACGGAAATCTTTGGGGTTACTGATACCCGCGGTTTTTTCTATTTTCTCCAGTTCATTGTTTAACGCTTCGCGGTCAAACAGTTGGCCAGTTTCAGCGTCGCGGTATTCTTGGTCTTGGATCCAAAAATCTGCATAAGTGACGTAACGATCAAAAATGTTTTGACCATATTCAGAATACGACTCTAAATAAGCGGTTTGAATTTCTTTACCGATAAATTCGATATATTGCGGTGTTAAATAACCTTTTAGAAAGTTAAGGTAACGTTCTTGGGTTTCTTTGGGTAATTGCTCTCGCTCAATTTGCTGTTCGAGCACATAGAACAAGTGAACTGGGTTTGCAGCAACTTCCATATGATCAAAGTTAAAAACCCGAGATAAAATCTTAAATGCAAAACGAGTGGACAAGCCGCTCATGCCTTCATCAACACCAGCATAATCGCGGTATTCTTGGTAGGATTTTGCTTTAGGATCGGTATCTTTTAAGCTTTCCCCATCATAGACCCGCATTTTTGAGTAAATACTGGAGTTTTCAGGTTCCTTTAACCGTGACAGCACTGAAAATTGCGCTAGCGTTTCTAAGGTATCAGGCGCACATTGCGCATTTTTTAATTCGCTGTTATCTAATAGTTTTTTATAAATCTTAACTTCTTCGGAAACTCGCATACAATAAGGTACTTTAACGATGTAAACCCTATCCAAAAATGCTTCGTTGTTTTTGTTATTTCTAAAAGTTTGCCATTCAGATTCATTGGAATGCGCTAAAATCATGCCGTTAAACGGCAGGGCAGATAAACCTTCGGTTGGGTTGTAGTTGCCTTCTTGCGTGGCAGTTAATAAAGGATGTAGTACCTTAATCGGCGCTTTAAACATCTCGACAAATTCCATTACCCCTTGGTTGGCCCGACACAATGCGCCAGAATAGCTGTAGGCATCAGGATCGTTTTGGGCGTAATGTTCAAGTTGGCGAATATCCACTTTACCTACTAACGCTGAAATATCTTGATTGTTATCATCTCCCGGCTCAGTTTTAGCAATGGCAATTTGGTCAAGAATTGACGGGTAAACTTTGACCACTTTAAATTGAGCAATATCGCCTTTAAATTCATGTAAACGTTTCGCTGCCCAGGGCGAAATTATTGGATTTAAATAGCGTGCTGGTATTTTGTAGTCATCTTGTAGTATTTTGCCGTCAGATTCTGGATTAAATAAGCAAAACGGATGGTCATTAACTGGGCTACGAACGCCATTAGCGCTTAGTACATAAATCGGCTCTTGTTGCATGAGTGCTTTTAGCTTTTCAGCTAGCGATGATTTACCACCGCCAACTGGGCCAAGCAAATAAAGAATTTGCTTTTGCTCTTCTAAGCCTTGAGCGGCATGTTTTAAATAGGAAACTATTTGTTCTATGGCTTCTTCCATGCCATAGAAGTCTTTAAAAGCTGGATAGCGAGCAATAACTCTATTAGAAAAAATTCGGCTAAGGCTAGGCACTGGCGAAGTGTCGATCATTTCGGGTTCGCCAATGGCCTTTAATAGGCGCTCTGCGCTGCTGGCATAAGCCATTTTATCTTCACGGCAAATATCTAGAAATTCTTGCAGTGAATACTCTTCTTGCTGTGCTTGTTCGTAGCGCGATTGATAATGCTTAAATATACTCATAACCGCCTCCAAATAGAACTCAGGTCACGTTAAATTAGACCGCGAATAAGTGATTTCTATTGTTAAGTTTAGTAGCAATTTGCTTAACTGTGAGAAAAACAACAAGAAATTTTGTAAATGAAATTTAGAGGTGACGGGTTATTGTTAGGCAAAAAGAAGATATAAAAAAGCCAGCAGATGCGCTGGCTTTTCAGTGGGATAAGCTGTCGACTAATTAAGCGAAGTTTGCTGACGCAAAATCCCAGTTAATTAAAGCCCAGAATGCTTCCATGTAGCTAGGACGTAAATTACGGTAATCAATGTAGTAAGCATGTTCCCATAAATCGACTGTCATTAACGGTGTTAAGCTGTCATCAGTTAATGGGGTTGCCGCGTTTGAGGTGTTAACAATGTCTACACCGCCGTCAGCTGTTTTGACTAACCACGTCCAGCTTGAACCAAAGTTGTTCACTGCTTTGTCGTTAAACGCTGCTTTGAACTCTTCAAAAGAACCAAATTTTGCATTGATAGCATCGGCTAATGCGCCTGTAGGCTCGCCACCACCATTAGGGCTTAAGCTGTTCCAGTAGAATGTGTGGTTCCAAATTTGCGCTGCGTTATTAAATACACCGCCTTCTGAAGATTTTACGATGTCTTCTAAAGATTTACCTTCAAAATCAGTGCCTTCAATTAAGCCGTTTAATTTTACAACGTAAGTGTTGTGATGCTTACCATAGTGAAACTCTAACGTTTCTTGTGAAATGTGTGGTGCTAATGCATCCATAGCATATGGTAACGCTGGTAATTCGATAGCCATTATTATCTCCAGAATTTTATATTGATTAGAAAATATTGTTCTTAAACAAAGCCGAAGTTTAACTTTGTTTTTCTGAAAAACCGAGTAAAATACTCAAGTTTTTGAAGCCATGCTTAGTTTACCGAAATATATAGGTATTACTAGCGTTATTATCAAGGCTTTAACCTGAATAATTAGATGATTTTTATTTGATTACATCGAGCCATTGAATTTTTATGGCGCAGCCCATATTAAATAAATCAATCAAACGACACCACAAGAGGTAACTATGGAAACGATTGAACGCATTAAAGAGCAAATTGCTGAAAACCCAATTTTGTTATATATGAAAGGCTCTCCTAAGCTACCAAGTTGTGGTTTTTCTGCTCAGGCTTCTCAAGCGCTAATGTCTTGTGGCGAGAAGTTTGCGTTTGTTGATATTTTGCAAAATCCAGATATTCGTGCTGAATTACCTGCGTATGCTGATTGGCCTACCTTCCCGCAATTATGGGTAGAAGGTGAGTTAATTGGCGGTTGCGACATTATTTTAGAAATGTTCCAACAAGGCGAGTTGCAAACAATCATCAAAGAAACTGCTGAGAAACATAAAACGGAAGAAAATTCGTAAAAAATTTTTATCAGGCATTGAAATAATTTTTTGTATCACAATACTTGTGATGTGAATTCACTTTTAATGAGGCTTTGCCTTGTTAACACTTAATAAAATATTGGAGAATAAAATGAGTGTATTAGTTGGTCGTCCGGCTCCTGACTTTACTGCCGCAGCTGTATTAGGTAGTGGTGAAATCGTAGATAGCTTCACGTTATCTGAAGCAATCAAAGGCAAAAAAGCGGTTGTATTTTTCTATCCTTTAGACTTTACATTTGTTTGTCCTTCTGAGTTATTAGCATTTGATCACCGTATGGAAGAGTTCAAAAGCCGTGGCGTAGAAGTTATCGGTGTTTCAATTGACTCACAATTCAGCCACAACGCATGGCGTAACACGCCAGTTAACGAAGGTGGTATTGGACCAGTTCAATACACTTTAGTTGCTGACGTTAAACATGAAATTTGTCAAGCGTACGATGTTGAGCATCCAGAAGCTGGCGTTGCTTTCCGTGGCTCTTTCTTAATTGATGAAGACGGTGTTGTTCGTCACCAAGTAGTTAACGATTTACCGCTTGGCCGTAACGTTGATGAAATGATCCGTATGGTTGACGCTTTACAATTCCACTCTGAGCACGGCGAAGTATGTCCAGCGGGTTGGAACAAAGGCGACAAAGGTATGACAGCTTCTCCAGAAGGTGTTGCTTCTTATCTAGCTGACAACGCTGATAACTTATAATCAGTTACTAAGCTATATTAGCTAAATAAAAAAGTAGTGAACTAAAAACCAGCGAAAATGCTGGTTTTTTTATGGCTGAAACTTGTTACCTGAACAGGTTAACTAGACTGGCCAGCCGCCGAGAGCTTTCCATTTATTAACGATTTTACAAAATAGCTCAGCGGTTTTTTCAGTATCATACAGCGCAGAATGTGCTTCTTTATTATCAAACTCTAGTTCAGCGGCAACACAAGCTTTAGCTAATACCGTTTGGCCATAAGCAAGTCCTGCTAACGTTGCTGTATCAAAGCTAACAAAAGGGTGGAATGGGCTGCGTTTGATATTACAGCGCTCAGTGGCAGCATTAAGAAAACCTAAGTCAAATGCGGCATTGTGGGCAACAATAATAGCGCGCTGGCAACCAGCCGCTTTCATTTTTTTACGGACTAGTTTGAATATTTCTTTTAGCGCGTGTGCTTCTTGCACGTTACCACGAAGTGGATGGTGCGGATCGATGCCGGTAAAGGCTAAAGCAGAAGGCTCTAAATTGGCACCTTCAAACGGCTCAATATTAAAGCAAATGCTTTCATCAATCGAGAATTCACCGGTTTCATCATTTAAATGTAATACACTGGCCGCTATTTCTAGTAAAGCATCGGTATTTGCATTGAAACCGGCGGTTTCAACATCAATTACCACAGGGAAGTAACCACGAAATCGTTGGGCAAATAGGGATTTTTCAACAACAGGCTCTGCTGGCGTTGTTACAGCTTCTGGCATCATTTATTTTGTATAGTTCGACTAAGGCGGCTATTATCGCAAAAAATTAAGCTAAACTCGATAACACCGTTTAAAAAACCCAGATTTGCGATTAAAGTTAATAGTGAAGTTGCCGATAAAAGTTAGTCTGTATTAGTTTAAGCGCCGAAATATGAAAAAAATATTATCCTTTGTTATAAGTGCTTTGCTTGCCGGAAATTCACAGGCGGGAATACGGCAATATAGCGCTTCTCTTGAAAACTCACACTGGCAGGTGTCGAGTAATACGCGACTTAATTGCACCTTATCCCATGTTATTCCCAATTACGGTGAAGCTATTTTTTCCAGTAAGGCCAGCCGCGATAACAATATGTTGTTTGAATTAGATATGTTGCGCTTGCCTGATAACTATTCATTAGCAGAGGTGCGCTCTGTTGCTCCTAGTTATAAACCGGGCTTTAATGACTACAAACTTGCTGATCTTAAGCTGTATAAACAATTTTCTCCGAGCCTAGGTAAAAAAATTGCGTGGACTATGCTGAATGAGCTTGAGCAAGGTATGAACCCGACGTTTTATTACAATGGCTGGTACAGTGAAAACGATAAAATTGCTGTTGGCTTGTCAACCGCAAGGTTTAGCCGAGCCTATAAAGAATTTATTGGCTGTGTTGGTAATTTACTGAATTACAGTTTTGAAGATATTGCTTACACCGTACTTAACTATCAATCAAACAGTGACAAGTTTACTAAGTCGTCTGAACGTAGAATGGCAATGATCACTGAGTACCTGAAGCTTGATCAAGACTTAGAGCTGGTGCTTATTGATGCATATTCTGATAGTTACGGTGGTCGTTGGAATAACTTGAAATTATCAGAGCGCCGGGCAAACAAAATTAGAGAATACTTTGTTAGTAATGGTATTGAAGCCAGTAGAATAGAAGCCTCGGGCTTTGGTGAGAAGCGCCATATTGCGTCGAACGAGACAACTTTAGGGCGTGGTCAAAACAGACGTGTAGTTATTCAAATGGAAAAACCAATACAATTTTAGACAGATAATCTGATGAATTGAGTTGAATACGGCGGTAGATTAGGTTTAATCTACCGCCGTATTTTTTTAACTGTAATAAAGAGTTGAAGATGAAAAAAATTCTAACGGGTGCTCTGATTTATTTCTTTGCCGCGCTGACAGTGCAAGCCAAAGTTAATGATGCATTCACTTATGCTAATTATGATCAAGTTGTTATTACTAACACATACTTAGACCTTGCCGTTGACTTTGAACAAAAAGCACTCAAAGGTTTTGCTGAGTTAGACCTAAAGTGGTTGACCAAAACTAATCAGCCTATTTTTTTAGATACGCGAGATTTAGTGATAGAACGGGTATTAGCTAAAACAGCTAATGATGACTGGCTTAAAGCTGAATTTAATTTAGCTAAGCGTGACAGTGTTTTAGGCAGTAAATTAACCGTAAATTCGCCAGTTAAACCAAGCAAGTTACGTATTTACTATCAATCAACCCCTGAGGCCTCGGGTTTACAGTGGTTAACTCCTGAGCAAACTGCTGGCAAGAAAATGCCATTTATGTTTAGTCAGAATCAAGCGATTCATGCGCGTTCTTGGATCCCAACTCAAGATACACCAAGTGTTCGTATGACTTATAGCGCCCGTATTACCACGCCAGATAATATTATGGCGGTGATGAGTGCCAATAATAAGCCTGATACCATGCGCGATGGTGATTATTACTTTGAAATGCCACAGGCGGTGCCGCCTTATCTTATTGCTATTGCTGCTGGCGATATTGTCTTTAAACCTATGAGTGAGATCACAGGTGTTTATACTGAACCAAGTTTAATTGATGCGGCTGTTGCAGAGTTTGATGATACGCAAGCCATGATCGATGCAACTGAAAAGATGTATGGCCCGTACCGCTGGGGGCGTTATGATTTGTTAATCTTACCGCCAAGCTTCCCTATTGGTGGTATGGAAAACCCGCGTTTATCTTTTATTACGCCAACAGTTATTGCTGGTGATAAAAGCTTAGTGAACTTAATTGCTCATGAATTAGCACATTCTTGGTCAGGTAATTTAGTGACTAATGAAACGTGGCGTGATTTATGGCTTAATGAAGGTTTCACTAGCTATGTGGAAAATCGCATTATGGAACGAGTATTTGGTCGTGATCGTGCGCTAATGGAACAAGCACTTGATGCGCAGGGCTTAAATTATGAAATTGCTGAACTAGCACCAGGTGATACTCAGCTTTATATCGACCTAAAAGGCCGAGATCCTGATGATGCGTTTACTGGCGTGCCATATACCAAAGGTCAATTATTCCTCATCTATTTAGAGCAAAAGTTTGGCCGTGAAGTATTCGACCCATTTATGCGTCAATATTTCGATGACCATGCATTTCAGTCGTTAGGCACACTGGAATTCGTTGAGTATTTAATGACAGAGTTAGTGGATAAGCATCCTGGCATAGTGACAAAAGCAAAAATTAATGAATGGATTTTTGAACAAGGTTTACCAAGTGATGTACCTCGCGCTAAGTCTGACGCATTTACCACGATAGATAGGCAGATTAGTGCCTATATTGGCGATAAAATGACATTGTCTGAACTGCCTACAACAAACTGGACATTGCATGAGTGGTTACACTTTATTAATAACCTGCCGCTAAACATTAGTTTAGATAAAATGGCTGAATTAGATAACGCATATAGGCTGACTACCAGCAAAAATGCTGAAATCGCCCACGCGTGGTATTTATTATCATTACGCGCTGGTTATCAGGCAATTTACCCAGCTATGGAGAAGCATTTGATCAATATTGGTCGTCAAAAGCTTATTGTGCAATTGTACAAAACCTTAGCTGAAACCCCTGAAGGAAAAGCTTGGGCAATCAAGGTTTATCAAAAAGCTCGGGCGGGATACCACCCACTGGCACAAACTACGGTTGATAATATCTTGAAGTAAGCCTTATTGGCTTGAGTCGATAAATTGAAAAACCGCCATTTGGCGGTTTTTTATTTTTCTTCTACACTTATTTTTGCAAATGAGATTTTGCAAATGGACTTTAGCAAATGGATTGCTAACCCTATCATAAGGATATGCTATGAAAATTCGTCTTTTCGGCGGGCTGGTACCTATAATATTGCTGCCTGCTATTTTAATCTTTTCACTATTTACACCTGTAACCAATGCTAACCTGATAGACAATATAATCAGTGATGATTCCTTGGCTTTAATAGGTTATCAAAATCAATTTACTGATAAATTTACTTCACCAGAAGATGCCGCAAGAATCTTTATAAACACTCAAGGGGCAGTACCCGATGTCTTGCTTGATAGCTCAAAATCTGATGACCGAGATGATTACGGTATTGTCGATTCAAGTGTATTAAGTAAACCTTTTTTCGGCATTGTGGATACTGTTAATCCTGATAATGAACTCGATGAGATAAACGCATTTTGGCAATTTGATATTTCATCCACATTAACGTCAGCGTTACAGCTTTCTTTTGCTATAGAAATGGCAGCAATGGGGGACTTTGAAACTGGCGACTGGTTTCAATGGCATTATCAAATTGATGGTGCTCGCTGGCAAACATTGTTTGCAAGTCAGGTAAATGAAGACGCTAGCCAATCTTATCAATTGGCTTCAGGGAAAAATGTTGAGCTAAATGATCCTATGATGGTCGGAAATCGCATCTTAACGAATGCGTTCAGCCATTTTAACCATGGGATTAATGGTGCTGGGCAATTGCTTAATGTTCGGTTAACGGCAATTACTAATGCTGGTACTGAAGCATTTGCTTTTAGACAGATGTCGATAAAAGCCAGTGAAGTTAATCAAGTAAATTCTATACCTGAGCCAGAAAGCTTGAGTATTAGCTTGGCTATTTTATTGGGTTTTCATTTGCTTCGAATAGCTAAAAATAGGCACTAAAACTTGGCACTAAAAAAACGCGGTAATAGCTAATAACTATATTCCGCGTTCCTTTGAATGAATTTTAAGTTTAGTTGCTGTAATTAACTGCCGCAATTAATTGTAGAAATGGCCTGCTATAAAGCCGCGTTCTCTTGTAACACGTCTACTTGACGGTAATTATCTTGCTCAGAAATTACCACGCGGGTAGCGATATCATTATGGTAATAAATGACAGTTAAGCGACCACGCTTACGTTGCTCATCAACGGGCTCACCATAATAATTGGCATAAAAAGCAATGACTTCATCTTCAGTTGCGTGAGTATAAAAGTTAACTACGGCTGGCAGTTGATCGGTAAACTCTGCAAATACCTTCGCATCAGTTAATACAGGAATCGAGATATCTCCAGTTTGTTGTACTGGTCGTTCAAAGTTATATACATCACTTTGTTGCATCTCGTTTTGCTGAGTTTCACTTTGCTGAAGCTCACTTTGCTCATCGCTTGTTAATTCAACACCATTGTCTTCAAAAAACGTGTCTTCAATAACTGTGTCTTCAGTAATAGTGTTTTCAGTAACTGTGAGTTCGTCAACTTCGATTTCAACAACCGCTTCTGCGCCTTCGCTTAATTCCTCATCAACAATCAGTTCGACAACCGTCTCTTCCAAAATAGCTTCCTGAGCAAGGGCCTCTTCTAACGCTTGTTCATTGACTAATTGTTGCTCTGACATTTGCTCATCACTAACAACCACTTCATCTGCTGGTTGAGCTTGTGGTGCCTGAGTTTTTTCGTCACTTTTAACCGTTACTTCGGCGGTTGTTTGACTGTCTTGCGGGCTTTGGCTGGCATCCGTGTTATTTGCACTTACGCTTGGCGCTTGCAGTGCAATTAATAGTGCAAGCGCAGAAGTTATTTTCACGTTCATCAAAAAGATACTCCATGACTTTTAGTTAACTGTAAAAGCAACGTACTAGCTGGTCAACCTATATTTAGTGAAATCGCTGAATTCAAAGGCGTTTATCATTGCTATTGGTTGTCGTTTATTTGTTTTTATCACTGCTTTTTATCTAAGTAACGGCCTTTTATGGTGATCAACCCATAACGCGGTTGCGCCACATATGGCAACGGGCATGACTATCATATTAACAATAGGAATCATGGAAAACAGCGCTGTTGTTATACCGAAGCTGTAACTTTGGCCTTTCTTTTCATTGAGTCTTTCGCGCATTATATCGAAATTAATTTTATGATTATCAAATGGATAATCTAAATATTGAATCGCCATCATCCAAGAAACAAACAGGAACCAAATTAATTGGCCAATCACTGGAATAAACCACATGATAATAAAAAAGCCTATAGCACGCGGTAGGTAATACCTAAACTTGCACCATTCTCGGCTTAGGGTACGAGGAATATCTTTGATTACATCGGAAATGCTGCCGCTGTTATCGTTTTTGCCAGTAAGAATAGCCTCGACTTTTTCTGACAGCAGACCATTAAACGGCGCTGCTATCCAGTTGGCAATGGCACTAAAAATAAATGAAAAGCCAACCAATATTGTGATAACGGCAAATGGCCAAATAATATATTCTAGCCATATTAACCACTCAGGCAGCCATGCGAGTAGCTTAGATATATACAGGCTAATTTGGCCAAGAATGGCATAAAAGGCTACGCTGAAAATCACTAAATTAATGGATAAAGGTATTAAAACAAAGCGTCTGATCCCTTTGGTATTGATTAAATCAAAGCCTTTTAAAAAGTAGCCACTACCGCTATTTGCAAACATATTTAACTTATATTAATTAATTTGTTCTGATTATAAGAAATTTAGCCATCAAACCAAGCATTCAATCACTTTGTCTGTTACAAATTACGTCAGCATTTGCTAAATTAGCCCAATAATAATTAAAGTTAGCACGCCTTAAAATATGCGTTTAAAGCAGATCAAACTTGCTGGGTTTAAATCATTTGTTGATGTGACTAAAGTACCTTTTCCACATCAGGTTACCGCTATTGTTGGACCAAATGGTTGTGGCAAATCTAATATTATTGACGCAGTAAGGTGGGTGTTGGGAGAAAGCTCGGCAAAAAACTTACGTGGCGATGCCATGACCGATGTTATTTTTAATGGCTCTACAGAGCGCAAGCCTGTTGGCTTGGCGAGTGTTGAACTTATTTTCGATAACTCAGCGCAAACTTCAACTTCAGCCCAAAATTCGGGCTCAAATCCAGACTTAAATTCAGAGATTAGTCCAAATAAGGCTAATCTTGAATCAAATTTCAACAGACAATTACCACCTAATGTTGCCCACAGAAGTGAAATATCAATAAAGCGTAGCGTAAATAGAGAAGGCAGTAATGTTTATTTTCTCAATGGCAGTAAGTGCAGACGCAAAGATATTACCGATGTGTTTTTAGGCACCGGTTTAGGGCCAAGAAGTTATGCCATTATTGAGCAGGGCATGATCTCCAAGCTTATTGAATCTAAGCCTCATGAGCTAAGAGTTTTTATTGAAGAAGCTGCTGGTGTTTCTAAGTATAAAGAGCGACGCCGAGAAACCGAATTAAAGATCAAAAATACCCGAGAAAACTTATCGCGCCTAGCTGATATTTCACAAGAGATTTCAGTTCATATTGACGTATTAGCGCGCCAAGCCGAATCGACAAAACAATATCGCCAATACAAAGCACAAGAGCGCGAGCTTAAATTTGCCATTGCCAAATTAAAACACGATAAAGCGAGCGAAGCGCTAACAAAGGTTAATAGTGAATTGTCGGTACTTGCAAAAACCAGTGTTTCAATGCAGCAGGAAGCCGATCATACACGGCAGCAACTTGACGGTTTAGATAATGATATCGAGCAGCTTCATCTCAGCCGTAACCTCGAGTCAGAAAAATTTAATGACCTAAAGCAGCAGTATGCATTACGTCAACAGCAGCTTGTGAATAGTCAGCAGCAGCAAAATCAGCTGCAATCAAACAAGGTTAAAATTAGTGAGCAACGCGAGCTAAGTTTGGTAAAAAGCACTGAGCTTTCACAAGAACTTAAACAAGCTAAACAGCAGTTAGTGGGTGTTGAAAATAATGTAGCCGAGCTCAATCAGCAGATGGAAACGGCAGAAAAAACACTTAACGACGTTCAACAAAGATTATTAACCAAAGAGCAATACTGGCAATTAGCCAATACTCAATTAGTTAAAACGCAGGAGCTTCAATTACAGGCTGAGCGTCAGTTAATGGTGTTAGAACAAACCATTGCCAATAAGCAATTTCAACTTTCCGAAAAGCAAAGTCAGCTTGAAGGCATTAATACTATTGATGCTATTGAAGTTAAAAATGTTGAACAGCAGTTAACGGCAACAGAGCAATCAAGACAATTAGCAGAGCAACAACAGAGTCACTTATTGGCAAAAGTTAGCGCTCAACGCGCGCATTTAGCCGTGCTGGAGCAACAAATTGATAGTATTCGACAGCAAGCTCATCAGCGTGAAGCGAAGCTGACTATTTTATCTGAGCAACTTAATGTTCAAGCACATTGGCAAGAAGCAACTGAGACTTGGTTAGCTGCTAATAAAATTGAGAGTGTTGGCGTGTATGGCCGTAATATTGAGGTCAATGAAGATTGGCAAGCGGCGGTTGATAATTGTTTAGGTGCTTGGTTACAAGCTTATGTCGTTACCCAGTTACCGCAAGATGTTGAATTAGACAGCTATTGGTTGATCAATCAATCAGCGTTGATTCAAGATAAACAGCCAAACTCGTTAGCGTCAATTATTGACTCTGAGCTTGGCGTTTTACCTTGGTTTAATTCGATTTTGCTGGCTGAAGATCAAGCACAAGCTCAAGAGATTGCTAGCACTATGGCAGATCACCAAGCGGCGTTGTCAAAACAAGGTGTTTTACTATTCAACGGCGCGGTTTGTCGTGGCGAGCATTTATATGCTAATTCAAATGGCGTAGCCAACGGTTCGGCTTCAGGTAATGAAAATAAAAGTGATAACATTCCTTTAAAAAATAGCCTACAACTTCAACAGCAATATCAAAACTGTCAAACCGAATTTCAAACATTGCAACAGCAACTTGTTGAGTTAAATGGTGAAAAAGAGGCTTTAGTAGAGCAATTACAGCAAGTTGAAGTTGAACATACTGAGTCAAAACAACAAATAGCCAGCGTTAATGCTCGTAAAACACAGCTGCTAGAGCAGCAAAGGTTTTTTAATCAAAAACAAAGCGAACAACAGCAAAAAGCTACTCAGCTGCAAAATGATATTCAATCACTAGCACTGGAAATAGAGCAATTAACTGCCCAGTTAGTGACACAAAAAGCACCGAATACCCATAGCCAAAATATTACAAAAGATGTTTCGGGAGTGAATACAAGTGCGTTAGAGCAAGATATTGCCTTACTAAAAGCCGAGATAGAGCAATTAAGAGCGGAAGCTAATCAGGCGCAGCAATCACTTCAAAATAAACAACAAGCCTTGATGGTGAAACGAAATTTGCAGCAACAAGTCACAATGACAATGACGCAACTTGAACTGAAATTAACTCATGTACAGGAGCAAATTGCTAGTTTCGACATTCAACAGAGTCATAATCAGCAAGCGCAGGAAGCATTAACTGATAGCGTTAAACTTGAAGCTGAGCTTAGCGTAATGGCTGAAGCTATCGAGCATCAGCAACAGGCTATGGCAAGTTTAAATGAGCGCTTGATAACGAGTCGTGAACAAAAGCAATCTCTTAGCCAAAAAAATAGCCAACTCTTAGCTGAACTTGATAACAATCGACAGCAGCAACATGCTAAGGCGCTAACTAAAGAGCAATTAACGTTTGAGTGCAATGCTGCTGGTGAGTTATTGGCGGAGCTTGGCGAAAATATCAATCAAACATTGAATTTAATGGCCAATATGCCATCGCTTACTGAATGTCAGCGAAAACTTAAACAAGTAGCTCAGGCATTAAATGAAATAGGTGCGGTTAATTTAGCGGCAATTGATGAGTATCAATTGCAAGAAACCCGAAAAAATCAAATAGATTTACAAATAGATGATTTAACTCAGGCGCTAGCCACGTTAGAATCAGCGATAGCGAAAATAGATAAAGAAAGTCGCCAAAAATTTAAAGCAACTTTCGAGCAAGTAAATAAAGATTTTACTGCACTTTTCCCTAAAGTATTTGGCGGTGGCAGTGCTTATTTAGCATTAACTTCTGATGATATGCTTGAATCGGGCGTTAGCATTATGGCTAGACCGCCAGGGAAAAAAAATAGCACAATCCACTTATTATCGGGTGGTGAAAAAGCGTTAACCGCATTATCATTGGTGTTTGCTATTTTTAGATTAACACCTGCGCCTTTTTGTATGTTGGATGAAGTGGACGCGCCGCTTGATGATGCCAACGTTGAACGCTTTTGTAATCTCGTGCGGGAAATGTCTAAAACAGTGCAATTTATTTATATCAGTCATAATAAAATCGCTATGGAAATGGCTTCGCATTTAACTGGTGTTACTATGATGGAACCTGGGGTTTCACGTATGGTCTCAGTAGATATTGATGAAGCAATGGCTATGGCAGAAGTATCATAAACAGGCTTGATGATGGAAGATAATTTCAGAAACGCATTAATTATTATTAGCGCAATTATTATTGCGGCAATTTTTATCCACGGTTTGTGGACAATAAGAAAAAATAAAAATCCTTATAAATTAAAAACTAAACCAACAAAAGTTGATCCTGTGACTCGAGACTTTGATCCATCAGGGTTTGATCAAGATGGTGTTAGTCAAATACGCGTTATCAAGCCAACCGCGCTTACCGGAGAAATTGATAATCCGCCTGCTGAAGATGAAATACCTCACCAGCCAGCGCCAGCGCCTGAGTTTAGCGCAGAGCCTTTACCCGTTGATTTACCTGTTGATGCTGAACCTATGCCTGAACAAGACACTCAGCCTATCGAATTACCTGACGATGCGTTAGGTGAAGTTACGTTAGGTGAATTAGGGAAGGCCGCGGGAGAGCCATTAACCTTAGAGCAAGAACTTGCGCCAGAGTTACCGTTAGAGCCGGAAGTGGTGATCCCTGAACAGGAAACCAAAACATCTGTCTATAAAGAGCCAGTGATTCAGGCCAAACCTTCGGCACAAATTAACGCCGCTAAAAGTAAAGCTCGCGCGAAGCAAGAGTCACCGAAAAAGAATCAGTTTGAATTAAACTTTGATGGTGCTGTAGATGCAATCGAAGATCGCAAAGAACCAACGTTTGGCGAAGAAAAATCGCCTTCAGAACCACTAGAAACCGAAGTGTTAGCGGTGTCCGTTGTTATGCCGGAAGGTCAGTTGATTTCTGGTGCTGCCTTGCTACCAAGTTTATTAACACTTGGTATGAAATATGGTGATATGAATATTTTTCATCGCCATCAAGATAACGCAGGTAATGGTAAAATCACCTTTAGTTTAGCTAATATGATTAATCCTGGCACCTTTGATCTTGATAGTATTGAAACGTTCCAAACGCCAGGTGTCAGTTTATTTATGACGCTACCAAATGCTGGCGATGCTTTTGAAGTGTTTGAACAAATGCTTGGCGCGGCAAAACATTTAGCTCAAGAGTTTAATGCTCAGGTGCTTGACGACAAGCGCAGCGTGATGACAAAACAAACCGAGCAACATTATTTAAGTAGAGTCAGAGAGTTCGAGCGCAAAAGCCGAATAGCTAACGCTTAATTGCGAATACCAAATTTACTATGAGCCTCCTATTGGGGGCTTTTTACCTTAGAAAGAAAATAAATGTCAGCAATACAATTAAACCAAGAACAACGAAATATTTTCACCCAAGTCGCGCCAGATCTTGCTGAAAATGAGTTCATTACCTTATTAAACCGTGCAGATAATGGGAACAATGAATTAACAGTTGAACAGCTAGTGTTGTTACTAACCGTTACTAATGCTATGTATCGCGCTGGTTTCCCGGTAATAAATGATCAAGCTTACGATGCATACACTGAACAATTAAAATCAATAGCGCCAGAGCATGATTATTTAAATACGGTAGAGCCTGAAGCCATTGTCGACGGTAAAACCGTGGCATTGCCACAAAAAATGCTATCAACAGATAAAGCCTATTCGTTTGATGAAATTAGAAAGTGGCTTGATCGAATTTTAAAAGCGGCCAATGAACTTGATATCGATAATGCTGATATTGATATTCGGGTAACACCAAAACTTGATGGCTATGCAGCTTACGATGATGGCACGACCTTATATACCCGTGGCGATGGTAGCCGAGGTCAAGATATTACTCGCGCTTTTACTAAAGGCTTACAAGTAGCAAATAATGGTGCCCGAGGCTTAGGTCCAGGTGAAATAGTTATTAAGAAAAGCTATTTTGATGAAGTGCTAAGTAGCAGTTTCGAAAATTCTCGTAATATTCAAGCGGCTATCATTGCTGAGAAAAAAGTTGATGCCACCATTCAACAAGCACTAGATGAAGGTGCCTGTGTGTTCTACCCGTTTGAATTGATTGAAAACTGGACGGGACATTATCAGCAAGTACTGAAAAATTTCGACAGTATTGTAGATAGTGTTTGGAATGCGGTTGATTACGATATTGACGGCGTCATTCTGGAAGTAACTCACGATGCGATTAAACAGCATATGGGGGCGACCAGGCACCACCATCGCTGGCAAATTGCTTATAAAGTTAATGATGAATCTGCTGAAGTAAAAGTTATCCGTATTGTTCCGCAAACCTCCAGAACAGGGCGAGTTTCACCTGTTGCTGAGCTTGAGCCTACTAAATTAAGTGGCGCAACTATCAGCCGAGTAACAGTTCATCATTACAATATGGTGAAAACAAACCGAGTCGGGCCTGGCGCTGTTGTTCAGCTAGTGCGCAGTGGCTTAGTGATCCCGAAAATTGAAAAAGTCATTACTGGGGCTGAACCTGAAATTCCTGAGCATTGCCCAAGTTGTGGTTCGCATCTTTTATGGGAGTCGGATCATTTAGTGTGCCCAAATAAAACAGATTGTCCGGCGCAAACTGAAAATACTTTAGTACATTTTTTCAAAACCTTAGGTAATAACGACGGCTTTGGTCCAAAAGTCATTGAAAAGCTGACGCAATATGGCATTAAGCATATCAATGAAGTGTACCAACTAACGCCACATAAACTGGTGAGCTTTGGTTTTGGTGATAAAACATCACAAAATCTTGTTGACCAGTTACAGGCTAGCCGAGAAATAGAAATTGAAGATTGGCGATTTTTAGCCGCATTCGGTGTTAGCCGCTTAGGTGGTGGTAATTGTGAAAAGTTACTTGAACATCACGCTTTAGCTGAGTTATTCAATATTAGTGTTGATGATATGGTCAAAATTGATGGTTTTGCTGAAGTTAGCGCCGAAGCAATTGTTGAAGGGCTTGAAAATATTAAAGAAGAGTTTTTTAAGGTCTATGAGCTTGGTTTTAATTTAGCGGTTACGCCTAAACTTGCTGAGCAATCGGGACAAGACTCGCCAATAGTCGATAAAATTATCGTATTTACCGGTACCATGGTGCAAGGCTCGCGTGGTGATATGGAAAAGCAGGCGAAAGCACTTGGCGCTAAAGTGGCTAAATCGGTAACAGGTAAAACGTCATTTTTAGTTACTGGTGAAAAAGTCGGTGAAAGTAAAACAAATGCAGCCAGAGAAAAGGGCGTAGAAGTATTGACTGAAGCCGAATATTTAGCCTTGATTTCAAAAGCATAGTAAATTGTAAGAAGTAGGTAGTATATGCAAGGGCTTTTAATAGATTTAGCACAATGGTTTCGACCGTATCAAAGCCAATGTGCGATGGCGATTATTGCTACATTATTAGTATTGTTTGGTGGTGAAATTTCGCAATCCATTAGGCAGTTAATTAGAAAGCACCATATTATTTTTCGCACCATTATTTTTGTTTTTGTCTGTGCATTTGGTTATGGCGCATTAACAGTTTGGTTAAGTGGCTTACTTGCAGAGTTTTTATCTAAAATTAGTGACTTATACTTGGTGCCATCAATTGTGGCGATATTCGTTATACTGGGTTTATACGCGCAAAAACAGCGTCATATTTAGCCTAATCTAACGAAAAATTAGAAGGAATTAGATGTTGAAAAAATTTAATGCAGCACTAACTATTGGTCATGTGTCTGCTGCTTTATTATTCGTGCCACCACAGGCAATAAGTGCTTCAATCGCTGAACAATTAGTTGAGATAGCAGATCATAACGTGAGCTATGAGAAAAGTGATGAGAAAAGCGCTAGTGAGGAAAACACGTTGGCTAAACCAATAAATGTCGCTAAAAAAATAACCGTGACCGCGCAAATGTTAACGGATAATGCGGGTTTAACTTATGTTGGGGCGACGGTTGATCAAACTGCGGTTGCGCAATATTTAACGAGACTCAATCAAATCTTGCAGCAAGACTTTCAGCGGTTTCGTCAAAATCAGATAAATAGGGATCATGGCAAGTTCCATATAACCTTAGTAAACCCTTTTGAGATTAAAGAGTTAACTGATTTTCAGGTTCAGTCACTGGTTGATGGTAAGCATCAATTTGAGTTTGATATTATTGACCTAGGCATGGTTAAGAACGAAACAGGCTCTGCTTATTTTGTCGTTGCAGAGTCAGAAAGTGCTGAAGCTTTGCGTAAAGGTTTGCAATTATCGGCAAAAGACTTCCATATTACGCTAGGGTTTGCGCCGAAGGATGTTCACGGTGTAGCCAAGGATAGAACAACAATCGTCAACTAAGCTTATTTAGTGATTATGTTAACTAGTCTTAAGTAGAATTAGATTAATTATTTGAAAAACAGGAATTTTCTATGAAATGGTATTTATCGGTAATCGCCACTTGTTTATTAGTCTCAGGTTGCTCAACATCATCAACTGGCCGACAGCAGCTAACACTTTTTTCCAGTGGCGAGCTAGATAAAATGGGCGTTGCTTCGTTTGAGCAGTTAAAAGAAAAAGAAAAAATTTATCAAGATAAAAACACCAACAGATATGTGAAATGTGTTGCCGACGACATCGTTAAGCAAACCGCTGGACGCACGCAAATTAAAGAGTGGGAAGTGGTGGTTTTTGACTCTGAACAAGTCAATGCGTTTGCGTTACCGGGCGGTAAGATTGGCGTTTATACGGGGATACTATCGGTAGCTGAAACACCGGATCAGCTGGCGGCTATTTTAGGTCATGAAGTAGGGCATGTCTTAGAGCATCACTCAAACGAGCGTATGTCTTCAGGGCAGTTAGCACAAATAGGCATGCAAGTAGCTGATGTTGCTATGGCTAGTCAAAATGTTCAATATCGCGATGCATGGATGGCAGGATTAGGTGTAGGTATACAGTACGGCGTGTTAATGCCGTATAGCCGTACACATGAATCAGAAGCGGATATTGTTGGTCAGAAGTTGATGGCGCAAGCTGGCTATAACCCAGAAGCTGCGGTGCAATTGTGGCGCAATATGGCGAAATTAAGCAAAAATGCACCACCTGAATTTTTATCAACTCACCCATCGAGTGATACCCGTATAAAACAGTTAACCAATAACTTACCGAATGTTACGGGAACATATAAAAATGCAACTAAAGCCAGTTGTAAAAAGTAGTCCAACTCTTTAATTTATCGATATAAAAAAGCTCGCTTAACTTTTTCATAAAGGTTAAAGCGAGCTTTTTTGTTACTTGTTTTTTATTTTTCGCAATGAATTAACACTGATTAACCTTTTAAGTGATGGAAATCAATTTCTTCAATGTTATGTCCAGCATCTGGGTCTAGGTAGACATCGCGATCAAATTGTTTTTCTGATTTGCCGACGACAATTGTTACCATACTATCGCCAGTCACATTAACTGCGGTACGGGTCATATCAAGTAAGCGGTCAACACCAATAATCAATGCAATACCTTCAACCGGTAAGCCTACTTGCTCAAGTACCATCGCCAGCATAATTAGACCAACGCCTGGCACACCAGCTGTACCAATTGACGCTAACGTCGCTGTCAACACAACCATTAAATAGTCAGTAAGAGTTAGGTCTTGATTAAATACTTGAGCAATAAAGACTGTGGCGACCCCCTGCATAATTGCGGTGCCATCCATGTTTATGGTAGCGCCTAACGGCACAGTAAATGAGGCAATTGAATTTTTTACCCCCATTTTTTTTGTCGCGGTTTCTAGCGTTATTGGTAACGTAGCATTACTGCTTGAGGTAGAAAATGCAAAAATCGCGGTATCGCGCATTTTCTTTAAAAATGGCACAGGATTTAAGCCAGTAAATGCTTTAAGCAAAATAGGGTAAGTGACCAGCCCATGAATGATTAACGCAAAAAATACCACTAGAAAATACACGATTAAATTACCGAATGTTTCTAATGATAAGTCAGTAAATAAACCAGCTAATAAACAGAAAACACCATATGGTGCAATATTCATTAATATAGTAACCAAGCGCATGATCACTTCATTCATGTCTTCAAACAGGCTGGCGATGCGTTCACCCGCTTTACCTGATAGCGCCATTGCAATACCAAATAATAAAGCAAAGACAATTACTTGCAGCATATTGCCTTGCGAAAATGCTCTAAACGGGTTACTTGGAAACATTTGAATAATGGTGTTAGCTAATGATGGCGCTTCACGACTAGCAAACGTCGTGTCTGCAGTCATGTTAACCCCTTCACCTGGGCTGATAAGTAATGCCAAAGACATAGCAAAACTAATCGCAATCGCAGTAGTGATTAAGTAAAGGCTGATAGCTTTACCGCCTATCTTTCCGAGCTTAGATGTATCTTTTAAAGAACAGGTACCACAAATTAGTGAAACAAACACTAACGGTACAACCAACATTTGTAAGCTGGAGATAAAGATTTGTCCAATAACTTCAAACACACCTTCAACGAAGAAACTTCTGATGGAAAAATCGAATAATCCTAGAGGGATCAAAATGTCTGAGCCTTTAGGCATTAACCACTGTAGCAAGGTACCAACTAAGATACCTGCAACCATACCAGTGACTATTCGTTTAGTAAGATTAGAATTTTTTTCTATAGTCATAATGTTGTATACAAACCATTTATTGTTATTAATCGCAAAACATTGTTTAGGGTAACAATTAAATTCGAGATAAAAAACCAAATTAATTGGCCTAGTATAAAGGCTTTTTGCATTTAGGTAGTGACGTTTTTCATATTTATCAGTTAAGATGGGTTAGAATCTATAATAAAAATGTTCATGGAGATGACAGTATGGAGCTGTTTCGACGCTTAAGTTTTGCCATGGTGCTATTAACGCTTGTTGGCTGTGGCGGTGGTGATGGTGGTCTAAGTAATGGAGAAAACCCAGACCCAGGTGACGGTGATACTACCGAAGCCACGATTTCACTTTCTCTTTCAAATGATACTGTATCGAGGCAATCGCCAGTAACCATTACGGCAACTGTGATGAAAGATACAACTCCAGTTGCTAATAAGTTAGTGACATTTACCATTGATGATCCAGAGTTAGCCACTTTCTCACCAGAAAATGGTGCAGCTACTACAAACAGTGAAGGTATCGTAGAAATTATACTACTTGCTGGCACCAAAGCTGGTGGTGGTGAAATAATTGCGTCGATAGATGCTGGCGATATTGCTTCAGATGCTGTTGGTTTCAATAGTGCTGGTGATGGTGACGTTATCGATGAAGGTCCAGTAGTTGCAGACATCTCTTTAATTGCCGATAGCCTTCAATTGGCTTCGAGCGGTGCTCAAGAAATTACCTTAATTGCCATCGCTAAAGACAGCAGTAATAACTTGCTAAGTGATGTAACCATTTCATTTGCTTCTGACTCTGGTCAGTTGCAAGTTACAAATGCTGTAACAGGTGAAAATGGTCAAGCCACAGCGATATTAAGAACACAAGGCGCGCCAGAAAACCGAACTATCCAAGTTGCAGCGAGTAAAGGCGATATTGCTGATGTAATTGATGTAGAAGTAGTTGGTACAACGGTTCAATTAACCGGTTCAAGCTCTTTGCCATTAGGTGATCAAAATACCTTTGTAATTAACGTACTAGATTCTGATAGCGAAGGTGTTGCAGGAGCTGAAGTACTTTTATCTTTAACTGGTTTATCAACCGTTGCTGGTGGTAGTGTCGCAGATATTACCATTCCTAGTTCTGTAACAACCGATACTACTGGACAAGCTAAGTTTACTGTTGTTGGTAATAGCGGTGGTACTAATAGCATTTTAGCGACATCATTAGGTGCAAATGTTGTAAAAACCGTTTCAGTTCAAGCCGATTCGTTTTTATTCACGGGCTTCAACAATGGCGCTGGCGATGTAGTTAACCCATCTGCTAGTAGTGCGCCAGAAACACCTGACGTATTACTATCAGATACGGCTACAGTGACTTTAACTTGGACGCGTTCAGGTGTTGCTGTACCAGATGGTACAAAAGTTGAATTCACCACTACTCGTGGCACGCTATCTGCAAATGAAGGCACAACTGTTGGTGGCAAGGTATCTGTTACCTTAACTTCAACAGACGCAGGTTTAGCAACTGTAACTTTTACCGGTACAGACGGAGATATTCAATTAAGTAATCAAATTGAGTTTGAATTTGTTGCAGAAACAGTAGATACCGTTGTTGCCCAAGCTTCGCCAAACTCTGTAGGGCCAAGTGGACAAACTTCAACTATTTCGGTGGTTGTGCGTGATGCTAATGGAAACTTGGTAAAAAATAAGACCATTGATTTTAATTTAAGTGATACAACCGGTGGTACTATTTTCCCTGCAAGTGCAATTACCGACAGCAACGGTAGTGCATCAACGGTTTATACTTCTAATACAGTATCAGCTCAAGATGGCGTTGCAATTACCGCAGTTGTTAGAGATCAGCCTACTAAAAAAGATACGGTTACACTAACTGTTGCTGATCGAGAATTATTTATCGTGATTGGTACTGGTAATGAAATTGAGCAAACGAATAACGATACAACCTATACCAAACGATTTGTTGCTATCGTAACTGATGCCGATTCAAACCCAATTGTTGGACAAAGACTGACTATTTCTGCAGTGCCAGATGCCTACTATAAAGGCCAGTGGGCACCAATTTACCGCGATGAAGCAGGTGAAGAGTTTATTCGTTGGATGACGGTAGGAACGGTTGCAGATCACTTGTTTGATGATGAAGGTAACTTAATTCGTACACCTGTACTTAGATCAGATTTTAATAACAAGTACTGGTGTGTAAATGAAGATACTAATATTGACGGTATCCTTGATGATGGTGAAGATATCAACGGTGATGGTCGATTAACTCCTGGTAATGTTATTTCATCTATTTTAACGGTTTCAACTGAAGGTGATGATACTGCAAGTGCCGAGGCAATTACTGATAGCGAAGGTAAAGTAACTATTGACCTAGTTTACCCACAAAGTATGGCGCATTGGGTTAATATTAACTTAGTGGCTTCTGGTAAGGTTGCGGGAACAGAAAGCTTTACTACCACTACTTATACATTGCCTGTTGCGGGAGAAGATGTAGGTAGTGAAGATCTTACGCCTCCAGTTCAATCAATTGGAACAGTTGGACCATTTGGTTTCCTTCCTGATTGTACAACTCCGAATTAAATTCATTATTAGTTAAACTAAAAAGCCCTGAGATTATAATCTCGGGGCTTTTTTATTAGTGCTACTGGCGACAGCATTTTTCTTTTAATATCTCTTTAACTTGCTAAATATTGTAAGGTCTGTATAATGCGCGCCTCGATTGTTGGTCATTTACCAATGAAACAATCGTTAGAAATTGAGTAGGGGTTATATCCGCCTATTAGACTTGCCTTGTACAGCGTTTGCGCTGACCTATCGAATGTGCCACAAGTCTCCTTGGTGGTTTCCTCAATGATGTATCGCAGGATTTCCTGCCAAGAGATTTAATAAATATGAATGAACAGCACAACGAAGCTGTAGGCTTTGACGCCCTCGGTTTGCCTGAAAATATCTTATCGGCCTTAATAAAATTAGGTTTTCAATCTTCAACAGCTATTCAAGCGCAGACAATTCCGCCGTTATTAGCGGGTAATGATGTTTTAGGTGAAGCACAAACAGGTACGGGTAAAACCGCTGCTTTTAGTTTACCTGCACTTGCTAATATTGATCCTGAAATCCGCAAACCACAATTGATGGTATTAGCGCCAACACGTGAATTAGCTATTCAGGTGGCCGAAGCTATTGAAAGCTTTTCAGTAAATATGAAAGGCTTAAAAGTGGCAACATTGTACGGTGGTCAATCTTATGGTCCGCAATTTCAACAATTAGAGCGTGGCGCTCAAGTTGTTGTTGGTACGCCTGGCCGCTTAATGGATCACTTGCGTCGTAAAAGTCTAAAACTTGATGAATTAAAATTATGTGTGCTTGATGAAGCTGATGAAATGCTCAATATGGGCTTTTTAGAAGACATAGAGTGGATTCTAGAGCACCTTAATGAAAATACACAAATGGCATTGTTCTCTGCAACTATGCCTCCTGCTATTCGCAAAGTAGCGAATCGTTTCTTAAAAGATCCGGTACACGTTAAAATTGCAGCGGTAAAACAATCGAAAGCTAACATCGCACAATATGCATGGAAAGTTAGCGGCATAAACAAGTTAACAGCCCTAGAGCGTATTGCTGAAACTTTTGATTACGATGCAATGATTATTTTCGTGCGCACGCGTAATGACACAGTTGAAGTAGCTGAAAAGTTAGAACGCCAAGGTTATCCTGCCGTAGCGTTAAATGGTGATATGAACCAAGCGCAACGTGAGCGTACGGTAGATCAATTAAAAAATGGTCAATCGTCTATTTTGATTGCTACCGACGTGGTTGCTCGTGGTTTAGATATTCCACGTATCGACTTAGTAGTTAACTACGACTTGCCAGGTGATAGCGAATCGTATGTTCACCGTATTGGCCGTACTGGCCGTGCAGGTCGCAGTGGTACGGCAATCTCGTTTGTTCGCCCTCGTGAAATGTATCAATTACGTCATTATGAGCGTTTAACCTCCGGCGTAATTAATCCATTTGAATTACCGACAATTCAAGAGATTGGCCAAGCACGTATTGCTAAAACTCAAGTAGAATTAGCTGATGTTTTAGCGAATCAAGATATTAGCGCTATGAAAGAAATTATTGAGCAAATGGCAAATGATGCTGAGCTCTCAATGACCGACCTAGCTTCTGCGCTACTTTATTTGAAACAAATTAAACAGCCGCTTAGACCGAAAGAAGATCCTAAACCTCGTCGTGAATTTAATGAACGCAATGATCGTAATGACCGATCTGGTCGTGATGGTAAGCGTCGAGATATGCGTGACGGTCGTGGTAATCGTGACGGTCGTGATAACCGTGGTGAGCGTCCGCAACGCAAAGCAAAACCAGTTCGTAATGATATTGATTGGCAAACTTACCGCTTAGAGGTAGGTAAAGAGCATGGCGCTAAGCCTGGTGATATCGTTGGTGCAATTGCTAACGAAATTTCACTTGATAGCAGCTATATCGGCGCAATCAATTTGCATGATCGCCACAGCTTTGTGCAGTTGCCTAAAGGTATGCCAACCGCTTCATTTAAGCAGTTGAAAAAGGTTCGTGTTAGACGTCAAGCATTAGAAATTTCAGTTTCTGAAGCGCCAGTGGTTACTGAACGACCTAAACGTCGTGAGCGTAGAGCCAGTAATTAAGCTTAAAAAGCGATTAAATAGTTAAATTTAAAAGGTGCTTCGGCACCTTTTTTAATGCATAAATTACCGAAAATTACATCAACTTTTATTTCATATCTTGTGGTGGAATAAAATCTTTACGTCATCTTCGTAGGCCTTGTAAAGCCTAGCTTGAAGTTGATGATATTTAACTCACAAAGTACGTACAAGAAGATTTACAACCACTGATTTATTGAAAAGTCATTGGCTACTTCCGCTATTTGAAATCTGCACAGATAATGGCGTTATAACCATATTCAGAGAGATGATAATGACTGAAGTAGCAAACCCACTTAAGCTTTGTGGCATTGAATTTACCGAGTACGCTACCCCTGATAGCGACTTTATGGAAAAAGCGTTTTATGGCTTTGGTTTTTCTAAAACCAAAAAGTTTAAAGGCCGTGATATCGATTACTTTAACCAAAATGATATTCATTTCTTATTGAACAACGAACAGGCTGGTTTTTCTCGTGAATTTGCTAAAAGCCATGGCCCGGCAATTTGCTCTATGGGCTGGCGCGTTGAAGATGCAGAATTTGCTTTTGAACAAGCGATTAAGCGCGGTGCAAAATCAGCAGAAAACGCTGCCAATAAATTACCATACCCAGCCATTTACGGTATTGGTGACAGCCTAATTTACTTTATCGATCGTTTTGGCGCTAAAGGCACAATTTATGATCAAGACTTTGAAACGCACCCTGCGCCAGTAGAAGTTGCGGATAAAGGCTTTAAAGCGGTTGACCATCTCACCAACAATGTCTACCAAGGCACAATGGAGCATTGGGCAAACTTTTATAAAGACGTGTTTGGCTTCACTGAAGTACGTTATTTCGATATTAAAGGCGAGAAAACGGCATTAGTGTCTTATGCGCTTCAATCACCGTGCGGTAAGTTCTCTATCCCTATCAATGAAGGAAAGGGTACTAACAATAACCAAATTGATGAGTACTTAGATGAATACAATGGTCCAGGTGTTCAGCATTTAGCGTTTATTACTGACGATTTAGTCAGCTCATTAGATAGCTTAGATAGCGATATTATTGATACGCTTAATATCGTACCTGAGTACTATGATGACGTATTTAAGCGTATTCCTTGGGTAAAAGAAGATCACGAAAAAATTCGTCAACATCAAATTTTAGTCGATAGCCAGAAAGAAAATTCATACTTACTGCAAATTTTCACTAAGAATATTTTTGGACCAATTTTTATCGAAATGATCCAGCGTGTTGATGATAAAGGCTTTGGTGAAGGCAACTTTACTGCACTATTTAAGTCGATTGAATTAAACCAGATGGAACGTGGTGTACTTTAATCAATAATGACTGATTGCTGTATAAACAAAAAAGCTGGCAATGCCAGCTTTTTTTATGCTCAAGTTTTTTATGTTCAACTTTTTTATGTTCAAGTAATACTGTAGCAGCTTACATTTTATTAATTTGCTGAATGAGATAAGCAGAAATTTCGGCACCAACTTTTAATGTGCGTTCAGTGCTAATAGCGCCTAATCCTGAGCTGTCGGTAAATGGCGCAATCTCCATCATATCTGCGCCCGTTATTGGGTATATTTCGCCTAGTGTTGTGAGTACTTTCATTGCTTCCTCTGGCGTTAAACCATCTGCTTCTGGCGTACCTGTGGCGGAAGCAAATTCGGCGTCAAGAGCATCAATATCAAAGCTAATATATAGCTCGTCAATATTTTCATTAACCAGTTGATTTTTAATGTTATTGATCACACGTTCTATACCTAATTCGCGTACTTCCTTAGCCCAATGCTGTTTCACGCCAAAGGTGTTTTCCCAATGGGATTTCTCCTTGCCACTTGAGCGAATGCCCACTTGAATTAGGTGATGTGGCTCATGTAAATCAGCTAAAATATGAGTACACCAAGAGCCAAAGCATAAATCGATACCTAAGCGCTCGACGAGTAAATCGGTGTGGGCATCAAAATGAATGATAGCACAGCGTTTACCGGCTTTTTTCTTGGCTTGTAAATAGGCCTTGGTTAACGGGTAGCTCACTGAATGATCGCCACCAATAGCAAAAATCCCTTTGTCTGGATTTTCTCGGTAAAAATCATGCAGTACATCTTCGGTGATCGATAGTGGACTAATTGGCAACTTAGCATTGCTATCGCCATACAGCGCTTTACGACAATTGCTAATTGTGTGGTCGTTTAGGTATTTATCATGTAATAAATGTGGAATAACTCGAACGTCACCCATATCAAAATAACTTAGATCTGGATATTGTTCTAGCAAGGTTGAACGTAAAAACAGCGGTCCCCAGTTGGCACCACGTAAAATACCTCCGCCACAGTCTGAGGCTACGCCTAGTATAACTGCCTTGTGCTGACCTTGATATTGACTTAACGCGCGTTGCCATAAATCATCAATATCTGTGGTAAAACCATATAACGCTTTATGTAATGTTTCTTTTCGTTCTTTAGCAGTATTTACAGTAAATACGCCATTGCCAGGCGGGCATAAACATTGAGTTATTTTATTAAGATAACTCGGGCTAAAACCTGTCATAGTGTCACTCTTGTTGTGTGTTATCTGTTGTATTGGGTAGACGCTTTAAAGCAAATAGAGCAGAGGATTTTGCTAATGAATTTGGTTAATAAACTAGCAGAATTAATTTTATTATGGCTATCCCCTTAATATTTTCGCGAAAGTCGATTATGATGCGCGAAAAAGTGATGGATATTATAGCGAATTAGGGTATTTAGGTGAACACAATTAAATATTTACTTGTCACCTTGCATATTTATGGATATACCTATTAATAGTTATTTACGTGATATTTAGACAGAAATAATTTAAGCCGTCGTAATAGTTAGGGGTAATGTTGCCTCGACGATGAATGCTTTTTTCTTAGTCTCCAATAGGCCATTGCATAATAATGTAGGCTGTTTAAGCAGGAAACCTAATATATATGGCAAAATCTCTGGTAATCGTCGAATCACCAGCGAAAGCGAAGACGATTAACAAATACCTTGGCAAAGACTTTATTGTGAAATCCAGTGTTGGTCACGTACGTGATCTACCAACGGGTAGTACCGGAAAGAAAGTTGCAGCAAAACCTGCAGCTGAAGTTCGAAAAATGTCTCCTGAAGCGAAAGCAAAATATAAAGCCAAGCGTGATAAGCAAGCGTTAATTAATCGCATGGGTATTGATCCTGAGCATGACTGGAAAGCGTCTTATCACATCTTACCGGGAAAAGAAAAAGTTGTTAATGAGTTAACCAAGCTGGCAGAAAAAGCTGACACCATCTATCTCGCAACCGATTTGGATAGAGAGGGAGAGGCCATCGCTTGGCATTTAAAAGAGATTATTGGTGGCGAAGACGAAAAGTTTCGTCGCGTGGTATTTAATGAAATTACTGAAAACGCCATTCAACAAGCGTTTGCTTCACCAGGTGAATTAAGTATTCCTGGGGTAAATGCTCAACAAGCTCGCCGATTTTTAGACCGTGTCGTCGGCTTTATGGTTAGCCCATTATTGTGGAAAAAAGTAGCTCGTGGTTTATCGGCTGGTCGCGTTCAGTCGGTAGCGGTAAAGCTGGTTGTTGAGCGTGAGCGTGAGATTAAGGCATTTATTCCTGAAGAATTTTGGGAAATAAGCGCCGATACGCAAACCAATGATGGCGAAAAGTTAGTGCTCGATGTTACCCATCAAGCAGGAAAGCCGTTTAAGCCAACCAATAAAGCCGATACTGAAAGTGCTGTCGCGCTATTGGAAAAAGCGGCCTATAGCGTAGCTAAGCGCGAAGATAAGCCTTCAAAAAGCTCACCTTCAGCGCCATTTATTACTTCGACTCTTCAGCAAGCAGCAAGTACACGTTTAGGTTATGGCGTGAAGCGTACTATGGGCTTAGCGCAACGTTTATACGAAGCCGGCCATATTACCTATATGCGTACTGACTCTACTAATTTAAGTGCCGATGCCGTGAACATGGCGCGAGAATATATTAGTAGCGAGTTTGGTGAAAATTACTTACCAGAAAAGCCAAAGGTTTATGGTAGTAAAGGTAATGCGCAAGAAGCGCATGAGGCAATTCGTCCATCAAATGTTAAATTGGAAGCGGCATTACTTAATGATGTTGATGCTGACGCGAAAAAACTTTATGAACTCATTTGGCGCCAATTTGTTGCCTGTCAAATGACCGCAGCGCGCTATGATGTTTCAACGTTAACCATTGCTGCTGGCGATTTTGAATTAAAAGCTAAAGGGCGTGTTATGCGCTTTGATGGTTGGACGCGTGTTCACCCACAATTAAATAAAGGCGATGACACACATTTACCTGACCTAGCGGTTGGTGAATCGGTGAAGCTAGAGCAGTTAAATCCGTCTCAACACTTTACCAAGCCACCGGCGCGTTTTGGTGAGGCATCGTTAGTAAAAGAATTGGAAAAACGTTCAATAGGTCGTCCGTCTACTTACGCATCGATAATTTCTACTATCCAAGATCGTGGTTATGTCCGCTTAGAGAAAAAGCGTTTCTATGCTGAGAAAATGGGGGAAATTGTCACCGATAGCTTATCAGAAAGCTTTAAAAGCCTGATGAGCTATGACTTTACCGCCAATATGGAACAAGAGCTAGATGATATTGCTGAAGGCAGTATCGACTGGAAAACGGTATTAAACGAGTTTTATAAAAACTTTACCGAGCAGCTCGAAAAAGCAGATCTGCCAGCAGACGAGGGCGGTATGCGCAATAATGAGCCAGTGTTAACCGATATCGACTGTCCAACGTGTGGCAGAAAAATGGGTATTCGCACGGCCTCAACTGGTGTGTTCTTAGGCTGCTCTGGTTATGCTTTGCCGCCGAAAGAGCGTTGTACCACCACCATGAATTTAACGCCGGGTGAAGAAGCGGTAAGTGTATTAGCAGAAGATCAGGAAACTGAAGCGCTTAGAGCGATGCACCGTTGTCCGAAGTGCTCTACTGCAATGGACAGCTATTTAATTGATGAAAAGCGTAAGTTGCATGTTTGTGGTAATAACCCAGTTTGTGATGGTTTTGAGCTTGAAAAAGGCGATTTTAAGATTAAAGGCTATGATGGTCCAGTTTTAGAGTGTGATCGCTGTCATGCAGATATGGAGCTTAAATCAGGGCGCTTTGGTAAGTATTTCGATTGTACCAACAGTGAGTGTAAAAATACCCGTAAGCTATTAGCGAATGGCGAAGCGGCGCCGCCGAAGGAGGATCCGGTACAGTTGCCGGAATTACCATGTGAAAAGTCTGATGCACACTTTGTGTTACGTGACGGAGCTGCCGGTATTTTCTTAGCTGCTAGTACGTTTCCTCGCTCTAGAGAAACGCGGGCACCTAAAGTGGCTGAACTTAAGCAATTTAGGGATAGAATTTCACCTAAGTTTTATTACTTAGCCGATGCCCCTGAAAAAGATGCTGAAGGTAATCTCGCAATCGTTCGCTTTAGCCGAAAAACTAAAGAGCAGTACGTAATGACGGAAGTCGATGGCAAGGCGACAGGTTGGACTGCCAAGTATGTTGATGGTAAATGGGTGGAAGAGCTTCCCAAAAAGCCAGTAGCGAAAGCTAAGGCCAAAGCCAAAAAGAAATAAGTTAAGAAGATAAATAAAGCGCCTAAATGGCGCTTTTTTTGAATCTTAAAATGATAAAAACTCTAAATGTATCATTGAAACAGCACTAATATCAGATAACGGAAGCTTGTATTAACTCTGTACTGTCCAGATATTTTACAGTTGTGATTGCTCGTCTAAATTAACTAGCTGATTATCATGAAGTTAAATGTGGTGGCGTAAACAGTGCATGCGCTAAGTATCGGCTTTGGTGTATACACAGTTAGTAAAATATCAAAGCTTATTTACTATATTCTTGCTCTAAGCAAATAGTTTTAGGATATAAAATAAAAAAGAAGGAGTTAGTCATGCGGTTATATAAATTTATCGGAATTTTTACGAGCTTATTGCTGGTCATGTTTAGTCAGAGCTCATATGCAAACTTTATTTATAATATTAATGTCAGCAGTGATACGTTAAACGGTTCAGGTTTTGTTGAGCTCGCCAACCAATCTTGTAATCCGCTAATTGAAAACTGTAATGAAAGTATCATTGATTTTTCGTTGTCGTTATTGGCAACTAGTATTACGCCACGCCCAGATCCAAATGCCCCAGATTACGTATGGGATATACCTTCAATTTTCAATAAATCTCATTTAAATGCTGCGGAAAATAGTTGGAATATCGGTGCATTTGGGGAGTTGTTAGCTATCAGTCTTAGTGGTGAGCTGCTCAACCAAATCCAGGTAGGAACTCAGTTAATTTTTGATGATAATGGTCAACCTATAGGTTCTGTGCCAGTTTATCAGACAGTGACGATGCATTCTCTTAATTTGAGTGTTGATAGTGCTGTTCTAGATTGTGAGCGAGTCACTGGCGGTGGTTCTAACCATTGCTCTCATCCTATACCTGATTTATCTTTTACCACATTTGATGGGGAGGCAACATTTAGCGCAGTTTCAGTCGCAGTTCCACAGCCCCCTGTGTTATCGCTATTTATGGTGGCGATTGTTGCTTTAATTTATCGTAACAGAAAATTAATCTAAATTATGATAGCGATAGAGTGCAATGCGGGTTATTGATTGCACTCTATGAAAATTCTTCGTCATCAAATTCAAGCTCATCAATTACTCGTCTTGCTTGCGCTACAGTACAGTCAGTTTTTGCCATCAATTGATTCACGGTAATGCCTGGTTGCTGTTTGGCAAAACTCATTAACTCATCTTGTGTGATTGCTTCTTGTTGATTACGCAAATGTTTAGCAAGCCAAAGCCAGCTTTGTTCATCTGCCTGTTCAATAAGGCCGATAATGGTAATAACCTGAGTTTTTGAAGCAATCAATTGCCAATTGCGGGAACGACCGACTCTACTTAGTTCACAACCTAAACCTCGTATTTGGGCTTTTAAAGCATAGGCTTTCATCGTCCGTCGAAGGAAAGAAGGTAAAATGATCCTATTTGCTGTCGCTTTAATCAAATCAGTATCTGCTAGCTAAAAATGGCAATAAAGCTTAAGTATAAGAAAAATTTACCTTGCTTAAAACCGAAACAACCAGCTTTAAGCTGGTTGTTTCGGTTTTGTTCACAGCAGCGTTTTGCCGTGTTTGCTTACCATTTCTTTTTGGGCTGAAATAGCATGTCCAAATCGTCTTCTTCGTTTTTCGCTTTTTTAGCAGCATCTCGAGCATTAGTATTTTTAAGTTCACTACTAATTTGCTCTAATAACTCTGAAATTTCAGCTTTACGAGTTTGGGTGTACTCATTTTGATTCGTAGTATTGTCAATGGTTGACAAGGCTTTTTCATAATACTGACGTGCTGAGCCAAGCATGTCTTTAGAATGAGCCATTTGCCCACGCTTTAACAAGCTTTCAATATTGATTTTTACTTGCATGCTATCTAAACGCAGGTCTAATTGCATAAATGCTTGCGCATCTAATGCACCCTTAGCTTGCTCTGACTTTAACATGGCACGCAACTTTTTAATGCACTGTAAAATTTGAACTAATTGCTGTTCATTATCTGGCAAAATAAAGTTTTGCTCTGGCGGCGTCGTTTGTGCAAGTTCAGCAGATGCCTTTAAGCGCGACTCCAATTCTTGAATGCGGCTTTTTAATCCAGCGATACCTGGCATAATTTTCGCCATTTCTCGGGCTGCATTTAAACAACGACGATTTAATACCTCGATAATTACAGGGTTTTCTGGGAGCATTGCTAAATTTAAAATTAACTCTTCAGTTTCGTCGATAATTGCCTTTTGTTTCGCAACCAACGCACGTTTTTCTGCTTCTACTTTTTCTTTGTGCTGCTGTATTGCGTTGACGATAACGACAAAAATAATGAGCGCGATAATTAAACCGACAATTATTGCTATCATAGTGGTTCTCTATTAATAATTTACCTTTACTGCTATAGCAGTCTACAAAAATTCATCTGGTTATCCTAGCGCTAAATATCTGAATTTTAGAAAACATTTAGCGTTAGAATATTTTTAATGTGTTTTTGCTTAATTTTAAAGCGCATTTTTAAGGTTATTTGCTAAGCTTTTGGTTATAACTTTCCATATTTTAAAAATGATATGGAATATTATGATTAAAAAGTATATATTTTTGGAATAAGAACGCTCGTGTCATGTTAAAAATGGAATAAAAATGAAGCTTCAACAATTACGCTATATTGTCGAGGTATTAAATAATAACCTCAATGTTTCTGCTACCGCAGAAAGTTTATACACTTCTCAACCAGGGATTAGCAAGCAAGTAAGAATGCTTGAAGACGAACTAGGCATCCAAATTTTTGGTCGCAGTGGTAAACATTTAACTCATGTTACCTCGGCTGGCCATGAAGTAATTAACATTGCCACGCAAATTTTAAGTAAAGTTGAAGCAATTAAAGCGGTTGCGCGCGAACATACACAACCGGATGAGGGTAAGTTACGCATAGCAACTACGCATACACAAGCACGTTATGCCTTGCCTGATGTCATACAAGGCTTTATTAAAAAATACCCTAAAGTGTCGTTGCATATGTACCAAGGTACACCGTCACAAATTAGTGAAGCATCAGCTAAAGGAGAGGCTGATTTTGCCATTGCAACTGAATCTTTGCATTTATACAACGATTTAATCATGCTGCCGTGCTATCACTGGAATCGCAGTATTATTGTGCGCAAAGATCACCCTCTAGCCAATAAAAAAGGTTTAACGATTGCTGATATCGCTAAATATTCATTGGTGACTTACGTTTTTGGTTTTACTGGCCGTTCGGAATTGGACAAAGCATTTAATGCTGCAGGCTGTGAACCTAAAGTGGTATTTACTGCAACCGACGCTGATGTAATAAAAACTTATGTCCGTTTAGGCGTTGGTATTGGTGTGATAGCAACTATGGCGATGGATCCGCAGGCTGATAGTGATTTGGTGGTATTAGATGCTAGTCACTTATTTAAAGCCAGCACAACAAAAATAGGCTTTAGACGCGGTACGTTCTTGCGTGGTTATATGTTTGATTTTATTGAGCGCTTTGCCCCGCACTTAAATCGAGATTTAGTGACTAGGGCGATGTTACTTAAAAACAACGAAGAAATTGAAGAGCTACTGGCGGATATTGAGTTGCCGACGAAATAGTTGCTAGCTGAGAAAAGTAAAGCTAACGAATAGTAAAGGTAATAAAAAAGGCGCTATTTCATATAGCGCCTTTTCTATTTATAAAGAAATAAAAGTATGCTCGATAGTTCACATTAACATTCGATAATATTAACCGCTAAGCCACCACGCGATGTTTCTTTATATTTAGTTTTCATGTCGTTACCGGTATCCCACATGGTTTTAATCACTTTATCTAGTGATACTTTTTGGGTGCCAGTGCCTCTAAGTGCAAGGCGTGAGGCGTTAATCGCTTTTACAGCGCCCATGGCATTTCGCTCAATACATGGCACTTGCACTAAGCCTCCAACCGGATCACAAGTTAATCCTAAGTTGTGCTCCATACCTATTTCTGCGGCATTTTCAACTTGCTTAGGCGAGCCGCCCATAATTTCTGTTAACGCGCCGGCCGCCATAGAACAAGCAACACCAACTTCGGCCTGACAACCACCTTCAGCACCTGAAATTGTTGCATTGGTTTTATATAAAATACCAATTGCCGCTGCTGTTAATAAATAGCGAATACAGTCATCATCAGTAACCGGTTTGATAAATTTATCATAGTAGCAAAGCACTGCCGGTAAAATGCCGGCAGCGCCATTGGTAGGTGCGGTAACAACACGGCTACCTGCAGCATTTTCTTCATTAACCGCTAATGCGAATAAATTTACCCAGTCCATAGCGCTTAGCGGGTCATTGTTACTTTCTACTGACAATGAACGGTGAAGGGCAGGTGCACGGCGATTTACTTTTAAACCACCCGGCAAAATTCCTTCAGTGCGCATCCCTCGCTCAACACTGGCTTTCATTGCTTGCCAAATATTTACTAGGCCTTGACGAATAGATTGTTCGTCAGCCAAGCATTTTTCGTTATCCATCATGATAGTGCTGATGCTTAGCCCTTTATCATAGGCTTCTTGGATCAGTTCATCAGCGCTTGAAAAGACATGTGGACGTTTAATATTGCTATGTAAGGATAAGGCTTTGTCTTTTTCTTTCTCAAAATCACAATCTTGAACAATAAAGCCGCCGCCAATACTGTAGTAAGTTTCTTGAAAAATCATCGTATCATGCTGATAGGCATAAAGGGTCATGGCATTGGCATGCGCAGGCAGAGTTTTACGGCGATGGTAGATGATAGCGTTTGCTTTGGGAAACGCGACCAGCTTTTTACCAGCTAAATTAATTTGCTGCGATTCAACGGTTGCCTGCAAAATTGATTCAATCGAATCAACGGCAATTTCTTCTGGCGACTCGCCAGTAAAGCCTAAAATAACCGCTTTACCTGTGCCGTGACCAATACCAGTTTGCCCGAGTGAGCCGAACAGTTCACAGCTCACTCGAGTGGTGTCGTCAAATAATCCTTGTTCGGTTAGATGTTCAACAAAGAGTTTTGCCGCACGCATTGGGCCAACCGTATGAGAACTGGACGGACCAATACCAATAGAAAACATATCAAATACACTTATCATGTGATAAACCTGAATAAATAATTGAATAATTGTTTATATGTAAAATTATATTCGGTGATTCTAACCTAAGTTGATAAATTAAAAAATCAGATTAATTCAATTATAGGTGAATATTTTAGCTTGTACTTTAAGGTAACTTTTTAGGTTAACGAAGGTGGGCGACTAAATCTGCCAACATTGCCGCGGTGGCTCCCCAAATATTGTATTTTTGGTACGGAAAAAAGTGAACCTTGTGCTTTTTTCCTTTGTGATACATGGCAACATGAGTATGGCTGTTACCTTGAATAAAATGCTGTAGCGGTACGGTAAACACTTCGGCTACTTCATTTTGATCGATGGCAAAATGCGGCTCAGTATTCAGTAAACCAATAATAGGCGTTATATTAAATCCGGTAATCGTTTGATATGGCTTTAACTGACCGATAATGTCAATGTCTTGGCCTAGTAAGCCAATTTCTTCATTTGATTCACGTAAGGCCGTGTCGATCAGTGACTTATCATTTGGTTCAACTTTTCCGCCTGGAAAACTAATTTGACCACCATGATGTTTTAAGTGAGACGCTCTTCGGGTGAAAATTACTGCAAGCTCACCTTGTTGTTCAATGAGTGGTACCAGCACTGCTGCCTCTTTAAGCTTATCGTGATAGCGAAAGCTGTGCAGTGAGCCGGCTAATTGATTAAGGTTAAACTTTTGCAGAAAAGCACTTTTGTCCATTGGTTACTTATTGGCTAAAATTGGCAGAATCTTATTTACTTTATCAAAAGTTTCCTGATATTCGCTATCAACTTTTGAATCGGCCACTAATCCGCCGCCAGCCCAACAATACATTTGTTGATTTTGGCAAATAAGCGTGCGAATAGTGATACTGGTGTCCATATTGCCACACGCTGATAGATAACCAATTGATCCACAATATAAGTTACGGCGATGTGGCTCAAGCTCTTCAATAATATCCATGGCTCTTATTTTAGGAGCGCCAGTAATAGAGCCACCAGGAAACGACGCTCTAAGTAAGTCAGTACCATCAAATTCCGTTTTTAATTGACCTTCTACTGTGCTGACTAAATGATGCACGGCAGGGAAGCTTTCAATATCAAATAGCTTTGGCACTTTCACTGTTCCTGCTTTACAAACCTTGCTTAGGTCATTGCGAAGCAGATCAACAATCATTAAATTTTCTGCTCGGTCTTTAGTTGAATTTTTGAGGGCGGTGGCATTTTCAATGTCAATAAGCGCATCGTCATGTCGAGGCTTAGTACCTTTGATCGGCTTTGTTTGAACATTACCATTAACCACTTGTAAAAAGCGCTCTGGTGAAATACTTACAATAGCGAATTGGGCAAAACGCATAAATGCTGAAAACGGCGCTTGATTAGCTGCCCTTAAGGTTAAATAAGCACTAAACTCATCTCCTTGATAGGTTGCTTGAAAACGTTGAGCCAAGTTAATTTGGTAGCAGTCACCTTCCAGTAGATAGTGCTGCACTTGGTTAAACTTTTGCTGATATTGCGATTTAGTCATATTTGACTGCCAACTTGAAGTCAGACAAAATTTTTCTTGTGGTGATTTAACGTTTGAACACAAAAGTTCAGCACTGTCTTGCCATTCTAATTCTGGCGCAATTAACGTGTAGCTTTTGGTTTTGCGATCAAAAATTAGCGCCTGAAGGTAAATACCTACCGCCATTAACGGCAAGGAAATATCATCTTGCGCTTGCGCTGGTAGTTTTTCAAAACAACGACCTAAATCATAGCTAAAGTAGCCGATAGCGCCGCTTTTAAAAGGCAGTTCACAATCGGGTAAGGCAAAAGCGCCAAATACTTGTTGTTCAATTGATTTAAGCAGCGCTAAAGGATCTGAGTTAAATTTTCCGGTGAGATGTTCAAATTCTGGTTTAATCGCCGTCACCAGTGAGTGGTGCTCGGTTGTTTCAATCGTAATTGCAGGTTGCCACACCATAATGTCATAACGGCTGTCAACATGGCTGCTTTCATTTGAGTCAAGCCAAAAGCTCCATGGAATATCGGCAAATTGAGAAAAAATATCGCTATGAAGCGTGTTATCACCAAAACTAATGGGTTTGGCAATCAGTTGGTTTTTAACCGGTGATGTTGGCAAATGACACCTACTTAACAATTATATTGATTAGGGGATATTTAGTTTTTTGGAATGTGCTAATCATTATATTGGACTAGCAGCATGGATTTAAGCAGGGTATCATATCGGCAAATTTTTAACTTTCAATACTCAAATAAATTTTAAGTATTGGTGGTTATTTAATAAGTGCTCTCGGGGGTTAAAGAGAAGTTATATGGCTATCATCAAACAACAAGATTTTATCGATAGTATTGCCGATGCATTGCAATACATTTCGTACTACCATCCACTTGATTTTGTTCAGGCATTAGAAAAAGCCTATCACAAAGAAGAAAGTCAGGCGGCTAAAGATGCAATTGCACAAATCCTAATTAATTCTCGTATGTCAGCAACTGGCAAACGTCCTATCTGTCAAGATACGGGGATTGTGACTTGCTTCGTGAAAGTTGGTATGGACGTTAAGTGGGATGATACCAGCATGACTGTTCAGCAAATGGTGGATGAAGGTACACGCCGCGCGTATTTAAACCCAGATAACCCACTACGTGCATCAATTGTTGCCGACCCTGCTGGCACCCGTAAAAACACGAAAGATAATACTCCTTCAGTGGTTCACCTTGACTTAGTCGCCGGTGGTGAAGTTGAAGTAATGATTGCTGCCAAAGGTGGCGGTAGTGAAAACAAAACTAAAATGGTGATGTTAAATCCATCTGATTCTGTAGCAGACTGGGTTGTTGAAACGCTACCTAAAATGGGGGCGGGCTGGTGTCCACCGGGCATGTTAGGTATAGGCATTGGTGGCACTGCTGAAAAAGCGGGGGTGCTTGCAAAAGAAAGCTTAATGGATCCTGTCGATATTCAAGAGTTGATAGAGCGTGGCCCACAAAATGCTGAAGAAGAATTACGTTTAGAAATATACGAGCGTGTCAACAAGCTAGGTATCGGCGCACAAGGCCTTGGCGGTTTAACCACTGTCGTTGATGTGAAAATTAATACCGCTCCAACCCATGCGGCTTCAAAACCTGTAGTGATGATCCCGAACTGTGCAGCAACACGTCATGTTCATTTCCATTTAGATGGTTCAGGCCCAGCCAATTTACAGCCACCTAAATTAGAAGATTGGCCGGAAATTACTTGGGAAGTAGGTGAAAACGTTCGTCGCGTTAACGTTAATGACTTGAAAAAAGCCGACGTTGCCGAGTGGAAAACAGGCGAGACTGTTTTATTAAGCGGCAAAATTTTAACCGGTCGTGATGCTGCTCATAAGCGTATTCAGGAAATGATGGCTAATGGTGAAACCTTACCAGTAGACTTTACTGATAAGTTTATTTACTACGTTGGCCCTGTTGATGCTATTGGTGATGAAGCTGTTGGCCCTGCAGGCCCAACAACGGCAACGCGTATGGACAAATTTACTGATCTGATGTTATCGCAAACAGGTTTGTTAGGTTCAATTGGTAAAGCAGAGCGTGGTCCGGCAACAGTTGAAAGCATTAAGCAGCACAAGTCTGTTTACCTAATGGCCGTAGGTGGCGCAGCATATCTTGTATCAAAAGCGATTAAACATGCGAAAGTGGTGGCGTTTGAAGATTTAGGTATGGAAGCAATTTACGAGTTTGATGTTGAAGATATGCCAGTTACGGTTGCTGTTGATAGTAACGGTGAGTCTGCTCACGTAACAGGTCCGGCAATTTGGCAGGCGAAAATTGAAGAGCTAGATACTAAATTAAAAGCTTAAAGCGCATTGGCAACCAGCCAATAGCTTAGTTTTTGTTAACGTATTGATTAAAAAGGTGCCAGTAGGCACCTTTTTTTATGTGCGATATTTTCATCTAACGATATTCGTGTTACAAATAACTGGTAATTTTTACAGTGGTGTTTTAGGTGTAGGTGTCGATGTGATTAATATTCCAAACAATTTATCGTTAGAGGCGTTGTTAACTATCGGCGTATTATTGTTGGTTGTGATCAATTTATTTGCCGTTTTAGCCTATATGGCGAGGCAAAATAAAACGCTGACTCGCCAAGATGATCAACAAGCAACGCTTGCACGTGTTGAGCTAACTCTCAATCAAATAGCTGGTTTAGTGCAGCAAAACCAGCTAACGCAACAGCATCAAGTTAAGCAACTGTTCAGTGAATTTAGACTTGAACTGCTGCAACAACAACAAACGAGTGATGCTAAATCGCAACGTTTATTGTTTGAAAAATTTCAGTCGCTTAATCAGTTGCTCAATAGCAACCACCAACAAACCGCTGAACAATTAACCTTAATGGCAAAAGTCAGTCGTGACGAACAAGCCGCTAGTATAGAAAAGTTAACCCAATCAACCGATAAGCGCTTAATGGAGATCAGTGGTCAGGTGGATAAACGACTGGCTGATGGCTTTGAAAAAACCACTCAAACTTTTAATGATATTTTAAAACGTTTAGCGTTAATTGATGATGCTCAGAAGAAAATTACCGAACTTTCAACCAATGTCGTTAGTTTACAAGAGGTGCTAGCAGATAAGCGCTCGCGCGGTGCTTTTGGTGAAGTGCAGTTAAATTCACTGGTACGTAATGTGCTGCCAGAAAACCAGTTTGCCTTACAACACCCGTTATCAAATGGCAAAGTCGCAGACTGTGTGTTGTTTCTGCCAAAACCAACTGGCAATGTGGTTGTTGATGCTAAATTTCCACTTGAAAGCTACAAAACCATGTCGAATCCTGCTGCAGAGGTAGTTGTTCGAAAAGCCGCGGAAAAACAGTTTAAACAAGACATTAAAAAGCATATTAATGATATTGCTGGTAAATATTTGATTGAGAATGAAACTGCCGATGGTGCCGTAATGTTTATTCCTGCAGAAGCGGTCTTTGCCGAAATTCATGCCCATCATGCTGACTTGGTGGAATATGCCAATAAACAACGAGTATGGCTGGCGTCACCAACCACTTTAATGGCAATTTTAACTACCGCACGTGCGGTGATAAAAGATGAAGCTACTAAGCAACAGGTCCACTTAATACAAGAGCATTTAGCCTGTTTATCGGTAGACTTTGATCGCTTTAAAGGGCGCTTTAGTAACTTAGCTCGCCATATTGATCAGGCGGCAAATGATGTCAAACAGATTAATACCTCGGCTGATAAAATTAGCCGACGCTTTGAGAAAATAGAGCAAGTTGAGCTGCAGGAAGACAAAGTGGGTGCAAAGTTAGATAAAGCGTTAAATTAAAGCGCTCTGCATCGCATGTGCTGAAATCTCATATTGAGATATTGGTACATTATCTGAAGCGCTGATTAAGCACTGATCTGATAACGTTGCACTCTATTTCTACCAAGTGATTTTGCTTGATACAGCGCTTTATCGGCATGAACTAGTATGGCTTTCATTTCATCGCTTTCATCTTGTTTACTAGCGATACCGATACTTACTGTACAATTGAGCGGTTGTTTACCAATAACAGGAATGGTGTGTTGCTCAATGGTAATACGCATTTGTTCGGCAAGGTTATTTGCTTCAGATATTGTTGTATCAGGCAGAGCAATAGCAAATTCTTCACCGCCAATGCGGGCAAAAATATCTTGCTCACGACAATGGCTCCTTATTAGTTTGGTAATTTCTGTTAAGCATAAGTCGCCAATAAAGTGACCATAAAGATCATTGATCCGTTTAAAATAGTCAAAATCCAACAGTATTAAGCTAAATGGCCGTTGGTTGGTTTTTGCTAAATTAAAAGCTGATTCCCCTTGTTCAAAAAATGCATGACGATTAGCGATTCCGGTTAAGGCATCGGTTTTCGCTTGTTTGGTGAGTTTTAATTCATTAGCTTCTATTTCATTAGCAAATAAGGTCAAAACTAATATGACTTCTAGCATATTAATTAAAATAACTGACTGATAGATTAACTGGTTCATACTGTCAGTTAACACGATTAGCGGAGCTGGGTTGACGGTATTTTCACAATAAAGATATAGCATTACGGCGAGTAGACTCAGACTCACTTTTTCAACTTTTTCAGTTAATTCAAACAATAAAAATGCACCTGTTGGCACAAGAAAGTAGTAAAGATGAAACCCTGATTCTTTAGTAACGTATAAATTAGTACATACCAATAGATGTACCATTAACACACTAAAAAACCATATTTTACCGCCACGAAATGCCTGATAACGGCTAAATAGCAAAGTAATCGTATAAGCTAGTGTAAACACCGCATTGATTAGGGCAACGGTATAGTGGTTTAAAATCAGCAGGTAGGTAAGCGTATATAAGCCAGAAATTATCGTAGTAATTAGTGCGATAATATTGATTAATTTAGCTTTATTGGCTTTTGAAAAGGGCTGATTATCTAACCCTAAATAAATTAATTGGCTTAAAAACTTCATTTAACTGACATAATAACAACTTACCTTGCACAGTAGTTTAGCTTAATGAATTTAGGATGTATGTCTCTATCTTGATGTCGGTCAAAAATTCGATTCTGCTTTATCAATATAATTAGGGCTTTACGGATACATTTAACTTGTTAAATGTGAGCTAAACTAGTAGTTATGTATTTATACTTACTCCCTATCTTACTTTTTTTATTGGCACCGATTTGGCAATGCTACCACTCAACTGTCTTTGGCCGTAGAAGACAGCTGGCCGCCTTATGCCGATAAACAGGGTAATGGCATTTCTAAACAGCGTATTTTGGCAGCATTAAGTGGTAGTGGTATTAGTGTATCCTTTGTTGTTGTACCTTATGCCAGAGCTTTAAAAATGGCAGAAACAGGTAAAGTTGATGGCTGTTTTAATGTTACACGTCAACATGACACCGAAGTAAAGTACCGATTTGGTCAACAGCCGTTATTACAGGCACAGGCATCACATTTTTATCCGGAACATTCAAGTGTAAAATATCGCAATATTGCTGATATTCCAAACGGTACCAGAATTGGTTTAATTTTAGGTTATGAGTATGGCGAGGAATATGAAGCACATCGTCATCGATTCAAAGAGATCAGAGTGTCAGAGCAATCACAAATCGTTAAGCTTTTACAAAAACACCGAATAGATTTGGCGATTATGTTCGATGAAGTGGCGAAGTTTACTTTACATTCAATGTCACTCCCACCGAATGCCATTAGCAAAGGTGCGATAAACCATATCAGTGATATTTACGTCGCTTTTAATAAAGACGCCCCAAGCTTAGATAAAGTTATTGAGGCGCTCGATGAAGGGTTACGTAGATTGAATCAAGTAAAACCACCAATAGCCACGCCATTAGAAAGCGACGTTAATAAAAACAATAGTTAATAGCATTGGGCAAACATAGGCTAAATATTTCCCCCAAATCTCTAACCATTTATTTTGAGCTATTTTGGCCTTGTCTTTTAATTTATTACCACGATTCCACAACCAACCAACAACAATAAAGTAGAACAAACAGCTTAATGGTTGCATGATGGTGGTTAATACTTGGATAACTAAACCAAATAACACATCAAAAAACGCAATTAGTGTCATACTTGCCGCAAGTACAACACCAGAAACTAACCAGGTTGCTTTACGACGTGACATCGACTTTTCCTCGACTAAATAAGATACAGGCACTTCGGTCGACGAAATAGTCGAGGTTAGCGCAGCTATCGACAGTAATGAGAAAAAGCCGGTGGCAACAATCAAACCTACCGTGCCCATAGATTCAAAAAGCGTTGGTAGAATTTGAAAAATTAATTTTCCTTCGCCGATTAATTGCTCGTCAGCGAATACTTGTTGGCCTGCGTGCTGAGCAACAAATAGTGCAGGAATAATCAATAAGCCAGCAAGGAATGCAATAAAGGTATCTAGCACACCAATGGATAAAACCAACTTGCCTAAATCTTTATCTTTTTGCATGTAAGATCCATAAACCATCATGCCGCCAACACCAATCGATAATGAGAAAAATGCTTGCCCCATCGCCGAAATCACCAAGGTAGGGTTGGTTACTTGACTAAAGTCTGGGATCAAATACTGTTTAAGACCTGCCATCGCGCCTTCTTGCTGCAAAATATACGCAATTAAGCCAAATAGCATGAGTAGTAAAATAGGCATTAAACGTGCCGACCATTTTTCAATGCCTGCATGCACGCCTTGGTGAATAATGGCAGCACCGAGCAATATAAAAATTGGTGTGAAAATAATGTTACGTAAAGTGCTATCAGCAGACAGCCAGTGAGAAAGCTCGGTTATGCCCAATAAGCCGGTAAGTGCTGATAAGGCATGAGACAACATCCAACCAGCAACTATAGTGTAAAAACTTAGCATCATAATGGCGCCACATAGGCCAATTTTACCTACGGTACGACCAATTGTAGGCATGCGTTCGCTACAGGCTTCACCCAATGCGCTCACCGGATTTTTCTGAGCTTGATTACCAATATAAATTTCAGCATAAAGCGCCGGTAAGGCAAGTAATAATGTCACGATTAAATAAACGAACAAGAATGCGCCACCGCCATTATTGGCTGCATTTGTAGGAAAACCCCAAATATTGCCTAAACCAATTGCTGAGCCTGCTGCTGCTAATACAAAACCGATGCGGGAATGGAAGGAATCTCTAATCAAAGTCTACTCGTGGCATATTATTATTGTTTTTGCCGAGCTTACCGACTTCAAAAGCGTTAGTGAAGCAGTTTTTCAATTATAACTGGTTATTGTGACAAATTTTACTGGCTTTACTATTGGTTTTACCTGACTTTGACCCTATGATCTTTTATCTTGTGCGCCCGACATTTTGCCAGCGTAACGTTTACCACTGTTTTTATAAGTTATTACCCAAAGAGAGAGCTATGTTGCAGTATAAAATTATTCCAGTAACACCATTTCAGCAAAATTGCACAGTATTTTGGTGTGACGAGACCAAACAAGCGGCGGTGGTTGATCCTGGTGGCGATGTCGAATTAATTACTGCATTTATCGATAGCCAAGGTCTTACACTCGACAAGGTGCTATTGACCCATGCTCATATTGATCATGCCGGCGCGACCAAAGCATTATCTAGCCATTACGGTGTTAAAGTGGAAGGCCCTCAAAAGGAAGACCAATTCTGGATTGACTTAATTCCTATGCAAAAAGAGCGTTTTGGCTTTAGTCATGCTGAAGCCTTTAGCACTGATCGTTGGTTAGAGCAGGGTGATACAGTGCACTTTGGTAATGTTGAATTGGAAGTGTATTTTTGCCCCGGTCACACCCCAGGCCATGTGGTGTTCTTTCATCGCGAGTCTAAGCTTGCGCAAGTGGGTGATGTGCTATTTAAAGGCTCTATTGGTCGTACTGATTTTCCACGTGGCGATCACGCTACATTGATTGACTCAATTCGTAATAATCTATTTCCTTTAGGGGATGACGTGCGCTTTATTCCAGGACATGGCCCTATGGGAACATTCGGTGAAGAGCGCCGGACCAATCCGTTTGTAGGGGAAGGAGTGCGTTAATATTTATGGCTGGAACTTTTGTTTATAAAGCGCAACGTCGCCTGAAAAAAATTGACTCAAGTAACCTTTTTCAAGGTATTGTCATTGCGGTAATTATTTTATCTGCGTTATTAGTTGGTGCTAAAACTCATCAGTTACCTGACAATGCCATCATTGTTCTTGCGGTACTTGATGTCGCGGTTACTATATTTTTCGTGGTAGAAATTACCATTCGCTTTTTGGCTTTTCGCCATAAACGTGAATTTTTTAAAAATGGCTGGAATATTTTTGACACCTTAATTGTTATCGGATCATTGATTCCAGCTGGTGGCTCAGGGGTGTTGATCGCGCGATTGCTGCGAGTGTTCCGCGTGTTGCGTTTAGTTTCTATGGTGCCGGAGCTTAGGTTATTGATTAATGCGTTAATCACAGCTCTACCACGCATGGGATACATTGCCTTGCTGATGTTTGTCATTTTTTATATTTATGCAGCAGTCGGAAGCATTATGTTCCATGAAATAAATCGCGTGTTATGGGGCGATGTTTCCATTTCAATGCTGACCTTATTTCGTGTTGCAACTTTTGAAGACTGGACCGATGTTATGTATGAAACCATGGCGGTTTACCCACTAAGTTGGATTTATTACCTGACCTTTATTTTCCTTACTGCCTTTATCTTCTTAAATATGATGGTAGGTACGGTATTGGAAGTGATGAGTGATGAACATGCTAAGTTTCGCGCTGAGTCTCATGGTGAAACCGAAGAAGGTGGCGAGCCAGCCAGTCGCGCGCAAATTGAAACGCTGCAGCAAGAAATTGCTGAGCTTAAAGCGCTAATTCAAAACAACACCAACCAAGATACATAACTAACAACTCGTTATAGTCCTTTATCGAAAAACCAAGCATCTAACGCTAAAAGCCAAGTGCTTGGTTTTTTATTGGTGGCTACTTTACCTCAGTTTATTAATGCTCAGGTTATTTAGGCTCAGCGCTTGTTGAAGCTTGGCCTGTAACAGCGGGAGCACTTGTTGTTCAAACCATGGATGTTTCTTTAACCACAAGTTATTTCTTGGGCTTGGGTGTGGCAGTACAAAAATATTATAGTTTGCCAAGCGTTGATAGTCGGCGACCGACTCGGTTAGTGAGCTAAACGTTAACCCCAAGCGTTTTAAATGCCACTGAGCTGCATACTGGCCAACAACAATCGTCAACGAAAGTTGTGTTAACTCGGCAAGCAATTGATTGCGCCATAATTCGGCACAGGCTTTTAATGGTGGTAAGTCGCCACTTTTCCCTTTGCCCGGATAACAAAAGCCCATCGGCACTATGGCAAAATGCTCAGGTTTATAAAAACTGGCGTTATCAACATTGAGCCATTGCCGCAAGCGCTCACCACTTTTATCGTCAAAAGGGCGGCCTTTCTCATGGGTGATCTTGCCGGGCGCTTGGCCGGCAATTAGCACTTTGCTGTGTTGACTGTATTGTAAAATGGGCCGAGGTGCTAATGGCAGCTGGCTAACACAATGCTGGCACCGATGAATTTGGTCAAGTAAGCGTTGAAAGTTAGTCATTAATTATTTTTATGTACTCGTAATTAGGCTTGTAGCGGTTAATAGCAGGTTTGAACTAAAAACTTATTACGATTTAAGTGCTGCAGCTTGGTTTAACAGAGACTTGTATTATTAAACTTATCATAAAAAAAAGGAGCCTATGGCTCCTTTTACACATTTTTAGTCACTATTAGTTAGGTATAAACTAGATATAAGGCTAGCTACGTTGTTTGCGCGTACGTAACAACACAAAAGCCGCTAAGAATAACGCAGCCATTGAAGGCTCTGGTACGGCGGTGCCAAAACGAATGTCACCTTCAACCAGATTGCCAAACATATCTTCTGCAGCAAAAAAGCTAAAACCAAAGCTAGCATCAGCAAAAATTTCAAACAGGTTATCACCGTCAGTTAAGTAGGCATCTAATGCCGAAACACCAGAAAATTTCTGATCAGGATTAACCAAGTGTGCTAATGGGAAGAATGGGAAATCTTCATCATCAAATAAATTTAATGTAACAGAACCTAAGGTAATTTCGAAAAAGAAGTCTTCGTCGCTTTCATAAGTAATATTACCAAAGGCATCAACATTTTCAGGGTTATAGCTAATAGTGCCGACAACGCCAGAAAAGCCATCGCTGATGCCAAATTCATTACCTGGATCAGCAATAACATTTTCTAAAATGATGTCTTGCATAATAGCGGCATTTGCAACGCTAGTCGTCAACATTAAAACGGTAGCTGCAAAAATTTGCATAAGTTTTTTCATTATATACTCCTAAAAATGCGCCACTTATCAACTGTTGACTCAACAGCAATACAATAAGTGGCGCTAATTATTATTGTTGACCGGTTAATTCCACTAAGGTAAAGCCAATGGTTTCACCTAAGTCATCGGTCATGGTCACACCACCTAAATAGTTCTCGCCAACAAGTAAGTCTTTGAAGTCTAGATACATGTTGGAAGTTCTACCGGTTTTCGCTGAGCGACGGGTGTGAACGCTCATATTATCCATTTGGTTTTCAACCACATGAACGTTTAAGTGGTATGGCATACTTTCAGCACCGGCCAGTGACCAACCATGAACAAATGCTAGATAGAAATCGCTGGCACCGTTTAGTGGTTTAGGGTCGATAAGGGTAACAGATTCATCTGAGCTACCTTGGGCTGATACACCAATGTTGCTACACTCTGTTTCTTCTGTTTCAGGATTAAACTCACAAGCGTAAACGAATAAGTCTAAATCAGCATCGGCAATTGGTAATTCACTGGTTTTAAGGCTAAAGCGTAGCGCTTTTGTGCCTTCATATACATCAACGTAGTGCCAGCCTAAACCATCTTCTTCATACGAAAATGAGCTATCGGGATCTTGCTCGACAACGTTATGTTGCTTGATAGCTGCTGCCATACCGTGAGCTTGAGCATAAAACTTACCGTCATAGTTAAATGTCACTGGTAAAATAATGCGGTGTCTGTCATCTGATTGTGTGGCAATGACTGACTTAACATAATCGATTTTTGGTGGCTTAACCGGCTCAATTGCAATTGGGCTACGCACGGTATGTGTGCCATTTGTCCAAGTAATTGAACCAAATACCCATTCATTCCATACTGCACTTTCTGTTTGATCAACTTCTAACAAGTAAGCGCCAATGCCGTTGGCAGGTACAAACATAGCGTTACCCGCAACAAAACCTTCGCCATTAAATACTTTCAATGAACCGCTAATGCCTGCTGGTAGTTCAAGTGTTGCGGTGTAAGTAGAATCAAGGCCTGAAACATCAGTTGCTACACGAATGATGCTTTCAGCATGACCTAAGCCACTTACGGCAATAGAAGGGTGGTTGAAATTAGTACCAGATAAGTAACCCGCATCAGCTAATGCTCCGCAAATGCCAGAGCCAAAGATGCTTTCGACTACTGCAACTTCATCTTCTTTACCACAGATAAAACCAACATAATCAGCAAGGCCTGCGTCATAGACAAAACCAGGATTTACTGCAGCATTTGGCACAACATGACCGGCGCCAAAATCAAATGGATCAGCTGGTGTTACCCCATCTTCTTTCACCACATTTTGGCGAGCTGTGGTCATAATGGCAGAACGGATAGCTGCAGGAGACCAATCAGGGTGTTGTTCTTTAATTAATGCGGCAATACCTGCAATGTGCGGACTTGCCATTGACGTACCTTGCAAATACGCATAGTCAGCGCCAGTAGGTGCTGCAGCTAAAATTTGTAAGCCCGGCGCAGTAATATCTGGCACCATTAAATCAGCCACAGCAAGGCTTGGACCACGTGAGCTAAAGTCACCCATAATATTACCGGTAACCGTTGCTTGTGCGGTAATTGATGAAGACATGGTAATGTTAACGTCTACTTCGCTATCAACCTCAGCGGCTAGTGCTAAGCCGTTGCTGTTGCCTACCATCATTGCAGGAATAGTGATTGGCGTTTCAGCCGTACCACCCATAACAAATGGACCTGAATCAACTTGATTGTTATATACCACCGTAGCGGCAGCACCAGCAGCTTGTGCATTCTCCACTTTAATCGTAAATGCACAACCGCCACGGCTGATCAGTGCTATTTTACCGGCAACCTCTTCAGCATTGGTAAGAGGCTTACAAGCATCAATGGGAGTCGTCGTAGCAAGACTACCGGTGATATCGCCAGATTCAGCTAACGGCAATGAAAAAGCCGCTTCATTGGCTAATACAATTTGTTCAGCTAGGCTGCCTGAGTTCACTTCAATACCTTGTGAAGGCACAACGCCGTCATAAGTTGAAGCGGCAACATTAGTTACCCAAGGCACAGGCATCCCAACAGTTCCAGCACCTGGACCACTGTTACCCGCAGAAGTAGCAACAAATACACCAGCGTCTGTTGCATTTAAAAATGCAAATGAAGGACCGGTTAATAAGCTGGTTAAGCTACCACCAATTGAATAGTTAATCACATCAACACCATCGACAACCGCTTGCTCGATAGCAGCCATGGTATCTGTGCCAAAACAGCCCGGGTCTCGATCTGAGAAATCCCAACAAGCTTTATACGCTGCAATACGAGCACGAGGGGCCATACCGCGAACATCGCCAGCAAGTTGGCCGTTAATCATGGCATCTTCCACAACATTACCTGCAGCGGTGCCAGCAACGTGAGAGCCGTGACCGTCAACATCACGTGGTGATTCATATTCATACTCTGCTAATGTGCCAGCGGCTTTAGCGCCAGCATTAAAGTAGCGAGCACCAATGATTTTATTATTACAGTTAAACTCAACGTCTGTATCAACAGCACACTCACCATTCCAGCCTTCAGCTTCAGTGAACGGAGCAAAATCATCCCCGGAAAAGCTTGGATGGTTAGGGTTAATACCGGTATCAACTACACCAACCACAACACCTTCACCTAAGGTATTGTTTGTGTGTAAACCACTTGGTGCGGTTAATTCCATAAATTGCGGAGTATTAGCCGTTTCTAACGGCATAAATTCATCTTGCCATACATGTAAAACATCAGGGTGACTTCTTAATAATGCCGCTTGTTTATCAGAAATTTTAACGGTAAATCCATTAAACGTATGGCCGTAGAAGTAAAGCGGCTCAGGCAAACCAGTTGCTGCAACTACCTTACGTTGATTAGCTTTCAAGCCAGCAACGTAACTTACATTTTCTTGGCTTTTAGGGTTGTACTTTTTGGCTGCTTTAGCAGCTTTTTTCTCAGTAATATTGTTCAAATTAAGCGACTGCTGAACGCCAGAAGCACCTTTTAATTGAACAATGTATACACCCTTATTAATGTGTGACTCTGCAGAGTTTTTGGCTAGCGTTACATTTCTTTCTGGTTGCGGCATTGCGCTTACATTTGTAGCGGCTAAACCGGCGGCCATTAGAAAACTGGCGCAAGTAAATTTGCTATATCTCATCTTGTTTCCTTTATTATTTTAATGGGGCAAAAATAAAGTTTTGGTCAAACAAAGGGGGACTGTTAGACCTACTTCATTTTGCTGATTGGCTAAATGCAAGAATTAATCCAAATGTTAAATAATTGTAAATAGAATGTAATTATTGTGTGGTTTTGCAGGTGAGGCCAAAAAATCGTATAAAAAATGAATAACTTACTAATGTAAAACTGGCGAGTTGTAATAGAATGTAAATTTAATTGACGTATACAAGTTGTTGCTTAATTGGCTGATTTGATAGTTGTTATTCCAATTAAATTTAACATAAACAATATGTTGCTTCCTGTTTGTGTTAATTGAAATTTATAGAGTCAAAAGTAAAGTTTGTAAAATAAATGTTAATTTAATGTAAATAAAATTGACAGTTAACTGAGTTTAAACCATGCGGTTAGATAAATATATTTGTAAAAGTACTGAGCTTACGCGAAATGAAGCAAAAACCTTGCTAAAGCGAGGTTTAATTACTGTGGACGATGAAGTCGTTAAAAATGGCGCGTTTAAGGTACCAGAAGGCGCTATGGTCTGCAATGGTGAGCAACCGCTGCAGTTATTAGGTAAGCGCTATATTATGATGAACAAGCCACAAGATATGATTTGTTCAAATGTCGATGAGGTGCATCCTTCACTTTTACATTTGTTAGATATAGATAGAGCATTTGAACTTCATATTGCTGGTCGATTAGATGCTGATACTACAGGTCTTGTACTCATTACTGATGATGGTGCTTGGTCACACAATATTATTTCACCAAAAAAACAATGCCAAAAAACTTACCGCGTATGGCTACGTGATCCGATAAACGATGAGGTAATTCAGCAATTTGCCGAAGGCGTGCAGCTGCATGGTGAAAAACACTTAACCTTGCCGGCAATCGTTGAAATTATTGAAGATGATGAAGTGTTATTAACTATAACTGAAGGTAAGTATCATCAAGTAAAACGGATGTTTGCGGCGGTTGGCAATTTTGTTGAAGCACTTCACCGTGAAAGTATTGGTGCAATAATATTAGATGATGAACTAATGCTAGGTGAATGGCGTTATTTAACCGATGAGGAAATCTCAGCCTTTTAATTAGCTCGTCAGCTTACTCGTCAGTTTACCAAGAAAAAACGTTATTTCGAAAGCCTATTAAGAACTATATACAGGGCTATACAGGGCGTTACATAAGGAATTTGCTATGTACACAAACATGACTAGTCGCTATTTAGCGCTTTCCATTATTTGCCTGACATTTGTATTGCCAACCACTGTAAACGCGAACGAAGTTTCAGCGCCAGCGCTAACTCCCCAAGCGTTAGCTTCTCATGTGTTAAGTCACCATGCCTGTAATGATTTAACGCAATTGTCTTGGTTAGTTGGGGCTTGGCAACATCAAGCAAATAATCAACGGGTAACCGAACATTGGCAGCAAACGGCTAATGGTGAATATCAAGGTGTTGGGCAATTTATTAATCTCAAAAGCGCAAATGCCAGCGATACAATTGATATTGAGCAGCTGCGAATTGTGCTAATGGATAATCAAATTTTTTACTTGGCTAAGCCAGCAAGCAGCGAACTGCCTGTGCCGTTTAAACTGGTAAATTGTACTGACAACCATTGGGAATTTATCAACGCAAACCATGACTTTCCACAACGCCTGCACTACCAGTTAGTGAGCGATAACCAGTTAACGGTTGAGGTAACGGATTTATCAGGTAAAGGCTTTACCTTGCAATTTTTTAAACAACCATTATCAACACGACATGAATTTCGCTAAAGCTTAACCAAAAGACTTAACCAACACTTCTGATTATCAAAGGTAAGTAAATGCCACATATTACTATTGAATATTCCTCAGACATAACTCAGCAAATCTCGCCACAAACGATGCTCGAGAGTGTTAAAGCCGGCGCAATTGCCTCTGATCTTTTTGATGTTGATACCATTAAACTTAGGGCTATTGCTTTTGATCACGCCATTGTCGGCAACAGTGATAAATGCTTTATCCATATTACTACCAGAATTTTATCCGGTCGCACACTTGAACAGCGGCAAATGCTCAGTGATAAAATCATTGCTATGTTTCAAAATATGTCATTGCAGGAACTTTCAATTACCGTAGAAGTCGTAGAAATGGAGCGGGAAAGTTACGGTAAATATGTTTGTTAGCATGGTAGAGGCTAATTAATGCCTAGCCAACTTGCTCTCTAAAAACATTTCATAGAGCTTTTAATCGAAGGAATTGGGAGAGTAATGTGACGCACAATAAGATAAATAGTCAGGTAAAAACTCAAATAAATAACCAGGCAAATAGAACGCTAAGTAAGTTATTAACGTTATTACAAGAAAATCGCAGCTTTATCTTATTTATTTTATTGATGAGTGTGTTTAGAAGTGCGGTCGCCGATTGGAATGATGTGCCAACCGGTTCGATGAAACCAACAATTGTTGAAGGCGATCGTATTTTCATTAATAAAATGGCTTACGATCTGCGTGTGCCATTTACCCATATTTCTTTAATGCAAACAGGTGAACCGGCTTATGGTGATGTTGTTATCTTTGACTCGAAAGCTGCAGATAAGCGTTTAGTTAAGCGTGTTATTGGTGTACCAGGTTATACGGTAGCGATGGCAAATAATGTCTTAACCATTAATGGCAAGGCACTAGCCTATCAGCAACAAACTAATAGCGATAATGTTAACCTTGATTATATTGAAGTGAACGGTGAGCATCAGCACTTTATTCGGATAAATGACAACCAAGCTGCCAGCAGCTTTCAACCGGTCATTGTGCCAGCAGGTCATTATTTAGTGCTTGGTGATAACCGCAATAACAGCGCAGATTCTCGTTATATCGGTTTTGTACCGCGCACTGAAATTGTTGGTAAAAGTGAAAGTGTCGCGTTTTCATTAAATTACGATAATTACTTTTTGCCAAGAGTAGAGCGGTTTTTTAGTTCATTAGATTGATGAAAATAACATTGTGGTGGTTGCCGCAGCACCTAAGAGAATGGTTATAAAATACATCCCTGTATTTTACCTTTCAGGCCATCTTCGATGTTCAAATTCGCTCCTGACGAATTTGAGCGCCGCTACCCCCACATGAAACCTCATGGCGCTGCAGCAATTTGTTTCTCCGGATTTTAATAAATTTTTCGAGCTAAGCGTTTAGATAGCATCTTCATGTGCTAACTAACGTTGCTGGCTTTCCCTGCCAGCACTTGCTGAAAATTATTTATCATTCAGACATTTTACTAAGCAGATTAATGCTTCGTTCGAGTTTCGTGATGAATATCGTCATTCCAGCGAAGGCTGGAATCTTTATGAGTTTTTAAAGTAAATTGAAACGAAGTAGATTCCGCATCAAGTGCGGAATGACGGTAATCTTGAAGGAGCCTGGAATTCCGCGTCGCTGTGTGCATAGAGATGAAAGAGGGCAGCAAAGGTTTTCCCTCTTTTGTGCTGTCGCCACCGCGACAATATAACTTAAACAATGATCAACACTCGAAAGTATTTATTGTTTTAAAAAGATAATATGCGCTGAGCGATGAAAGTGTTAACTACTTCTTATTCAACTCATTAAACTTCGCCAATTGCTCTTCCGTTGCAGGCAATTGATACTTATCTTTCCACTCTTCATACGGCATACCGTAAACACTTTCGCGCGCGGTATCGATATCAACCGTTACCCCAAGCTTCTCTGCTTCTGCAACTGTCCATTTAGAAAAGCAGTTACGGCAAAAACCTGCGAGGTTCATTAGCTCAATATTTTGCACATCTTTGCGGCTGTCTAAGTGCGCTAATAAGCGACGAAATACTGCGGCTTGAATTTCAATTTCTTTATCCATGTTCTTTCCTAACTTTTTCAATAACTTAACCTGTTGTTCGAATGGCTATTCTTGGTTTTCTGCTTGTTCTGGCTCTGGTTTTTCATAACGCCTAATTTGCACAATCATGCCGATATACGGGTGATCAAAATAATGAATTTCAGTGCTAATCACCCGCTTGTTTTGGCTAAATGGGACCAGTTTAAACTGAAACTGTTCAGCAGTTTGCTGGGCTGTAGAAACAGGCTTACCATTATTTTTCTCTAACTGCTTATCGGCTGAATAAGGCACAGCCACATTAAAATCTGCAGTAATAAATAAGTAATGGCTTAAATGTAAACGAAATAAGCCTTCAACAAACCAGTTTTGGTTAGGCGCTTGTGGCGCAATTAGCACAGTATCACCGTGTGTCACTGCCTGACTGCTTTGTAAAACACTGCTTGTTGGTGTTTCTTTTAGTTCTGCGATTGTTGATTCGACAGTAAAGCTTTGCTGATCATATGCTTGGTAAAGCTCGTTAAGTTTTTGCTGAATTAGCTGGTTTTTAGTGTGCTCTAACTTAGCTAACTTAGCTAACTCGCTATCAGTATCGGCGATTATTTCATTGGCCGCAGTACTTTCTATGGTGCCAGTTGAATCAGGTGAATCAAGGGTTAAACTGTTTTCATTGCCCAAAGTAGGGTTCTGCAGTTGCCATTCGGCATATTCTGCGGCTGCTTTTGCTTCTTGATAGGTACTTAGCGCCTGCTGGTATTGCTGGCCATAATGTTCGCCGGCAAATAGGCGAATGGCGGGCTCTCTGGCTGGGTTGCGACGATTAATTAATGATTGGCGCCACCCTAAATGTAATAGCGGTTTAAAGTCGCGACTACGACGTAATTGCGTGGTGATATCGATTAGTTTAAGCGAGTCAGCACTGATTAAATAAGGCTTGTCGGTGTCGACAAACTCTGGGTTATCAATAATGCCGCTAAGCTCATCAATTGGGTATGACGGCAGAGCATTGATTTGTTCAATACCTTTTTGCCAAGTAAGATAATCAGCGATTGTACTACGTTCATTAATAACGGTGGTTTGACAAAGCACTTGGTTATTAGCATGGTTGCTGGCATCAGTGGTTAGGGCATGATAGCTAAATTGCTGATTTATGTTATCAAAATGGCTAGCAAAATAACTTTCGGCATCAATCACTAATTGACGCTGTTGTTCGGTTAATTCAACAATTACTTCAAATGGATCTTCTTGCTGTAATTGACTGCTCTGTTCGCCTAGAACCCTCTGCTCGCTTAGCTTATTCTGTTCGCTAAGTTCAGACACTTGGTTTAGCTCGCTTTGAGCGCCTTGTAGTGCCGAGTTTGCTCCACTGTTAATGGTTAGATTGTTCTCGGTAGAATCGTTAACTGCGGTATTAAGTGCTGAAAATTCATTGGCTTGCGCCTTATCTTGTTCGATATCTTCTAGCGACTTTTCACTATGTAAAGGTGGCAACGAGACATTTGCAAGGTAATTTGCTGGGTATTGGCGAGTTTCACAGCTAGGCAATTGTAGGCGCAGTGTATCGGTATCTGGGTAAAGATATGGCGTTAATAAATCCACGACTTTCCGATAGTTAGGCAAACTGGCTTTACCGTCGAAAATTTCCGGATCATTTGATTTATCGCCTAATTGGCTAAATAAAATTACTTCAACTTCAAACCAACGCTTATCAATGGCGGCAGCTGACTGTGAGCAATAGCTTAATAATATAGCGCCTGCCAGTGCAGAAAAGGTTGTCGTTGGCTTTTTGAAAATTGCCGTCATAGGTTTACAGGTTCTAAGCATTTTGTTCATAGCATACCAGAGTCGATTAACGCTTTGTAAGTTCGGCTAAAATTGCATTGATGATGCTAAAGCGCTGAGCGGCATCTTCGGTGGCTTTGATAAATTTCAGCTTGTTTGCTCCTTCCATTTTATAAACGTTTGGTTGCTGTTGAATCAAGCCAATTATCTTCATTGGGTCTACTTGAGTATTGTCGGAAAATTCAATTGAGCCATGTGCAGGTCCCATTTCAATGCGGGCAATGCCGATTTTTTGCGCCTTTAATTTTAATTTAGCAATGTGCACTAAGTTTTTGGTGGCTTGCGGCAGTAGACCAAAACGATCAATTAATTCCACCTGAATTTCATCCAATGCTTCTTTGTCAGTACAGCTGGCGATACGTTTATAAATACTTAAGCGCAGGCTGACATCAAAAATATAGTCTTCTGGCAATAGTGCCGGAATACGTAAATCAATATCGGTTTGATTGGCCGTTAAGTTCTCTAACGTCGGTTCTTTACCTGCTTTTAGGGCTGCAACTGCTTGGTCAAGCATTTCCATGTATAAACTAAAGCCGACCTGACTCATTTGGCCACTTTGATCTTCGCCCAGTAGTTCACCGGCGCCACGAATTTCTAAATCGTGAGTGGCAAGCGTAAAGCCAGCACCCAAATCTTCTAATGAGGCAATGGCTTCAAGACGCTTTTTCGCATCTTTGGTCATACGTTTTTCGTGTGGCGTTAGCAGATAAGCATAGGCTTGGTGATGTGAACGACCAACACGACCACGAAGCTGATGGAGCTGTGCTAAACCAAGGTTATCGGCTCTATCCATAATAATGGTGTTGGCGCTTGGCACATCAATACCGGTTTCAATAATGGTAGTACACACCAGTACGTTAAAACGCTGGTGATAAAAATCACTCATGATTTTTTCTAGGTCACGCTCGCGCATTTGACCGTGGGCGGTCACCACTTTTGCCTCTGGCACTAATTCGGCAATATCGCGGGCGGTTTTATCTATTGTTTCAACATTGTTATGCAGAAAATAGACCTGACCACCACGTAAGATTTCCCGCAAAATTGACTCACGAATAAGCGCATCTTCGCGCTGACGGACAAAGGTTTTCACTGCTAAACGTTTTGCTGGCGGGGTGGCAATAATCGATAAGTCGCGCATGCCGCCCATTGCCATATTCAGCGTTCTTGGAATAGGCGTTGCAGTTAGTGTTAAAATATCAATATCGCTACGCAGCTGTTTGATTTTTTCTTTTTGTTTAACGCCGAACCTGTGCTCTTCATCAACAATCAGTAGCCCTAAGTCTTTATATTTAATGCTGTTTTGCAATAGTTTATGAGTGCCGATCAGAATGTCGATTTGACCATTTTCAACTTTTTCAATTACCGCATTTTGTTCTTTAGCGGACTTAAAGCGCGACAGCACTTCAATAGTCACTGGCCAGTTGGCAAAACGATCGCGGAAGTTTTCATAATGCTGTTGGGCAAGTAGGGTAGTCGGCACTAAAATCGCCACTTGTTTGCCATCGTTTACCGCAACAAAGGCAGCGCGCATGGCCACTTCGGTTTTACCAAAGCCAACATCACCACACACTAAGCGATCCATTGGCTTGTTATCGAGCATATCGCTGATCACTGCGTGAATGGCCTGTTCTTGATCAAGAGTTTCTTCAAAGCCAAAGCTGGCAGCAAACGCTTGGTAATCTTCTTTATTGCGCTTGAACTGATAACCTTTTTTACTGGCGCGATTAGCGTAAACATCAAGTAATTCAGCGGCCACATCTTTAATTTTTTCAGCGGCTTTACGCTTGGCTTTTGACCAAGTATCGTTACCAAGTTTATGTAATGGTGCATGCTCAGGATCATTGCCCGAATAACGGCTGATTAAATGTAGTGATGCCACCGGTACATATAACTTAGCGTCGTTGGCGTAACTTAAGGTCAGAAATTCTGTGGCTATACCGCCAGTTTCTATGGTTTGTAAGCCTAAGTAGCGGCCGATACCGTGGTCAATATGCACCACTGGCTGGCCAGCACTTAATTCTGCTAAGTTTTTAAAGATGGCATCGGCTTGCACATCTTGTTGTTTAGCGCGGCGACGGGTTTGTTTAACCGTATCACCCAGTAATTCGGTTTCGGTGATAACGGCAATTTTTTGTTCGCCACTATTCTTGCCGTCGCTACCGCCTAAACTGCAGCTAAAACTAAAACCTTGGCTTAAGGCATTAACGGTAATGGCAATTTGTTCATCGCTGTGAATAAAATCATCAATGCTTGGCGCAATAGTGGGTTTTATGTCATTACGTTTAAGTAGCTCTAATACGCTTTCACGGCGACCTTGAGATTCAGCAACAAATAACAAACGATGCTTTTTATGAGTCCTGATAAAACCATTTAACGCGGCAAAAGGTTGTTTTTGCTGATGTTCAACCGCAAGCATTGGCAGCGCTTCGCTGGCAAATAAAATTTGAGATGGCTTTTTACGTGGTGGCTTTGCTGGCGATACGGTAATGCGATCAAATGGCTTAAGCGCGGAAAATAATTGCTCTTTTGATAAATATAACTGCTCAGGTGGCAGCAGCGGACGTGTTGGATCGTATCGTCTGTCTTCATAGCGATAGGTAATATCGTGCCAGTAATGATCGATTGCCTGCTCTATATCACCGATAATTACCGGCAGGGTGTTGGCTGGTAAATAGTCAAATAAGTGATTGGTTTGCTCGAAAAATAGCGGCAAATAATATTCAATACCGGCTGGCATAATGCCATTGCTAACTTGATGATAAACCGATTCTTTATCTATGGTGCTGGTAAATTGTTCGCGGTATTGAGCACGGAAGAGGTTAATACCGGCTTCGTCCGTGGGAAATTCTCTGGCTGGCAGTAAGTTGATTTCAGCAATTTTATCGCTTGAACGTTGCGAGTCTGGATCAAATAACCGTATTTCTTCGATTTCATCATCAAAAAAGTCTAATCGAAACGGGGCATTACTGCCCATTGGGAATAGATCGAGAATTGCGCCGCGTGCTGAAAACTCACCATGTTCCATTACTTGGTCAACATTTCGGTAGCCGCTGGCTTCAAGTTCTTGGCGCAGTTGATGAAGATCTTTTTTGTCGCCACGTTTGATCATTAACGCGTTTGCTTCAAGGTACGACTTCGGTGATAAGCGCTGTGCCAAGGTGGTAATAGGTACAATAATCAAACCTTGCTGCATTCTTGATAGTGCATAAAGCGTGGCTAACCGCTGCGAAATAATATCTTGATGCGGCGAAAAGCTATCATAGGGTAGCGTTTCCCAATCAGGGAATAAACACACAGTTAATGACTGTTTGGTTTTTAAACTTTCTAACTCTTGCTCTAGACGTAATGCTGTCGGGGTGTCATGAGTGATCACTAAGAGTGGTTTATTTGCCTGAAGCGCAGCATGGTAAAGCGCTAAACTGGTACTGGAACCTGCAAGGTTGACCCATTCTTTTTTATCAACTTTATCAGCGTGTGCTAATGGCAATTCAGGTGCTAAAAGGCTTGTAAAATTACTCATGAATGACGATTAAATCTTGTTGAAAATTCGTTAATTTTTTTCGGAGCGCTAGTGTAACACGCTAGCCCTGATTCTCAACTTTTGTCCTTGCTTTATCTCAGCTAAAACTAGGCTATAGCACTTGTTTTAGCCCAATTATTCAGCGCAAACGTAAAGAAGCGTAAAGCTATGTAAAGTTTGAATCTAGCGCTGAACTTAATAAGTTCCACCCGCTCTATTAGCCAACTTTTGCAAAAATCGATAGCTATTCAACAGCGATGCAAAAGATAAAAAAATACTAAATAATTAAAGGGTGAAACCATGTTTAAGTTGTTAAGCAAACCAAGTGTTAGCACAAGCTTAGTTGTGCCAATTGCTGCCAGTTTATTGTTACTAAGTGCTTGTGACTCTGGCGGCTCAAGTGATGACAGTACCAAAGTCGGTTATGTACAGTTTTATAACGCTTCTGCCAATGCGCCGGAAGTTTATTTAACCATTGATGAAGATTTAGATGAAGACGATGATGATGAAATAGAGCGCACCTATAGCGCGGTATCCTATGGCAGTGCATCAAGTCGTAATGAATTAGAAAAAGGCGATTATTACGCAGAGCTTGGCTGGCAAAGCGATGATAGCAGTGCACGTGAAGATTTAACCCAGCTGTTTCAAGAGCAAATTGAGGTAACTAAGGAAAATATTAATTTTTTAGTATTGGCGGAAGATATTACTGCGCCAGCTGTTTTTCAGTACAGCATTCCTGTTATTGACGATGATAATGATGCCAGCGAAGACTTATTTAATATTCGCTTTTTAAACTTGAATAAAGACTTTGGTGATGTCGATATTTACATTTCACAAAGTGATGAAACCTTTAATGAAGCCGAGCTGATTGATAGTGCTGGTTACAGCGAATTAACGGTTAACCATAAATTTGGTCAAGACGAATATACGTTTTATATTACTGCAGCAGGTAGTGAAGAGGTGGTGTTTGTTTCTGAACATATTAATTTTCAATACACCTCGCAATATGTTTTAGCGTTGCGGGAAAACGTAGGAATTGATACCACGCCATTTACCGTCGATTTAATTACTAGTAGCAGCACTTATCAATATCAACGTCAAGGCTCTGCAGCACAGTTTCGTGCATATAATGGTATTTTGCTTAACGACTTACTACCAGATTACCAGGGAAATTTAGATATTTATTCGCAGCCAAATAATGCTCAGGCCGATATTAGTCAGCTAGCGATTGGCCAATTTAGCTCAAGTATTAATACTGCGCAGGGCGATTATAGCTTTGTGGTTAAAGCCAGTGAAAGCGAGGTAAATTTACTGAAAAATCATTTAGTAACGCTAACCGGTAATATAGATAAAACCGTGTTTTTCTACGCATCGGAAGAATATGTCGATGAAGATGGTGATGGCAATGTCGATGAAGATAATGATGGTATTGTTGACGAAATCGAAATTACTGTTAATTCACTGGTGGTGAAAAACAGCACTAGCCAAGCTATTTATCAACATAATGTTAGCATTGTTAATTTGGTCGACGACCCTGATTTTAGTTCGATTAATGTTTACTTTGTTCGTAGTGATGAGCTAATTGAAAGTGCTGAATATAAGAAAGCCGTACCATTTGCCGGCAATGACAGTTTAACCTTGTTAAATAATACCTATCAGGTTTTTGTTGTTGCGAAAGTAAACAGTAGTGACATGATTTTAGCGCAGCAAATTTTAACCTTAGATGAAGACAGCGATAATCAATTTGTCATTGTTCAGCAAGATCCGAATTCGGCAAGTGGTTATAGCGTGTTAATTGCGGCGCAATAAACATAGGTAGTTAGTCATAAATAGCAGGTTGTTGCTAAAAATTGTTTTCTTCTATCGTATAAGCGCCCAGTATTTCGTAGCTTATTGGCATATTGATAGCTTCGGTCTATACTGGGCGTAAGTACCGAATGACACTCATTGACAAGGATAAGCTGTGCCTAAGTGCTTATTACTAATATTAATTTTATCGTTTACTGGTATTGGCCATGCTGCTCAAGATAACATGGTTTATTACTGGGTGGATGAAAACGGTAATGTTCACTATTCCGATATGCCCAGTGCGGTAAATGCTAAATTAATTTTGGTTAAACCAGGGCTTACTGCTACAGCGGATCAAGCCAAATTTCCTGAGCCTACTTTTTCAGAATCTAGCCCTTCTGAACAGAGCATAGCTGAAATAGCTGTTGAACATAAATTAGGTGGCGATAATTCAGGTAATAGTAATGATGTTAATGCGCTGCAAGTGCCTGATAGTGCTGAAGACTGTCGTGATTTGCGAGTTGAAATGAATAAGCGTATGCGTGAGCTAAATGGTGTCGGCAATGAGCAAGCAAGGTTGGCTCGGATCTTTTTAACCGAAGCTGATAAGGCGTTAAAGCAGGGGAATTGCCAATAGCTTTTTTCGTACTAAAAACTTGAGGTTAGCAACAAAAAACGAGCTAAAAAGCTCGTTTTTTTATTGCTAACCATCACTATTTTTCTTCTAGCTTCTAGTTGCCGCTTTCATTTCACTAACAAATGCCGTTAGCGCAGATAACATTTCATCGTAATTATCTAAATGCTGTTCAATAATTTTTACTGTAGCAGAGCCACTAATAGCGCCAGCAGCACCAGAGGCTATTGCTTCACTCACTTGCTGAGGCGTTGAAATACCAAAGCCTAAAACAGGAGGTGGCGCATTATATTCGGCTAAGCTGGCAATAAGATGATTAGCTGGCATTGCCGCTTTGGTTTCAGTGCCAGTAACACCTGCTCGGCTTAATACATAAGTGTAGCCCTGACTATATGCTGCAACTTGCTTTAAGGTATCGTTCGAGGCATTAGGCGGCGCTATAAAAATAGGCGCAATGCCGCTTTCTAAAGCTGCTTTTCTAAATGGTGCGCTTTCCCTTATAGGCACATCGGCAATTAAAATTGAATCAACGCCAGCATTGCTCATATCGTGATAGAACGTATCGATACCGCGGGCAAACACCAAATTGCCATAAAGTAATAAACCAATTGGCGTATTCGGCGAATAGGCTCGGATTTCGGTTAAAATCTCAATACAGACATCGGTGGTAATTCCTGCATCTAACGCGCGAATGCCGGCCATTTGAATGGTTACGCCATCAGCACTTGGATCTGAAAATGGAATACCTAATTCTAAGGCATCAGCCCCAGCGTCAATTAATGCTTTAATGATGGCAATTGACTGAGCTTTGGTCGGGTCGCCTAAGGTGACAAACGGAATAAAAGCTCCTTCATTTTTAGCTTTTAACGCGGCAAAACATTGTTGATAACGAGCGCCTAGTTGTGTCATTATTCCGCTCCTTCCTGAGTTGATGCTAATATACTGTGGACATGGGCCAGATCTTTATCACCGCGCCCTGATAAATTTACTAAAATCACCGTTTCTTCGGTGACATCTTTGGCCATTTTTAATGCTTGTGCCAGCGCGTGAGATGACTCAAGCGCAGGAATAATACCTTCACATTTTGCCAATAACTGAAACGCAGCTAGCGCTTCATCATCATTAATCGCCACATAATGTGCACGACCGGTTTCTTTTAAAAACGCATGCTGAGGACCTACACCTGGATAATCTAAGCCAGCAGAAACTGAATAAGACTCTTCAATTTGGCCAAATTCATTTTGCATAATGTAAGTGTAATTACCATGAAGCATACCTTTAGTGCCCGCAGTTAAGGTGGCGCCATGCTCGTCAGTGTTTATGCCTTTTCCGCCAGCCTCAACACCGATTAGTTTCACGCCAGTTTCTTTAATAAAATCGCTGAACATGCCAATAGCGTTAGAGCCACCGCCAACACAGGCAATGACATAATCGGGTAACCTGCCTTCTTGTTCCAATAATTGTGCTTTAGCCTCTTCGCCGATCATCTTTTGAAATTCGCGGACAATCGTTGGAAACGGGTGCGGGCCTGCAGCAGTACCTAATAAGTAATGGGCATTATCATAATTGGCTGACCAGTCGCGCAGTGCTTCATTAACCGCATCTTTTAATGTGCCGCTACCTGCGGTAACCGGAATTACTTCTGCGCCCATTAAGCGCATGCGAAAAACATTAGGTTGCTGGCGCTCACAGTCTTTAGCTCCCATATAAACCCGACATTTTAAGCCCAAAAGCGAACAGGCAATAGCTGAGGCCACACCATGTTGACCAGCGCCAGTTTCGGCAATAATTTCAGTTTTACCCATGCGTTTGGCAAGTAGCGCTTGGCCTAACACTTGATTGGTTTTATGAGCTCCACCGTGGAGTAAATCTTCACGTTTTAAGTAAATTTTTGCCAATGGGTTCGGCGAAATATTGCTGCATAAGGTTAGTGGAGTCGGTCGACCAGCATAGTCTTTTAATAAGCGATTAAACTCCTTGATAAAGCTTTGATCTTGCTGTGAATCAATAAACGCTTGTTCTAGTTGCTCAAGAGCTGGCACCAATAATTCGCTGACAAACATGCCGCCGAAATCGCCGAAATAAGGTGAAAGTTGCGTGGTATTTTCTGACATTTTAATAATTCCTAATTTGGGCAAAAAGTTGCTGTAGTTTCGCCGCAGACTTAATACCCGGTGCATCTTCTGCCCCTGAGTTAATATCAAGTCCGAAAAGTTCTTGTTGTTGCATGCTGTTAATCGCTTTGCTGATATTATCTTGCTGTAAACCGCCAGCCAGTAGGCAAGTTGATAAATCTTGTTCGCTGTCCATTAGCAGTTGCCAATTAAACGGCTGACCACTGCCGGGGGATTTACCATCTAACACATAATGATCAATGCTTAAGTTTAAGCTAGGGACTTCGTCGCGTACCGCCAGTGCTTTCCAAATTTGGCAATTTGCCGGCAGTATCTGACGCAATTGGTCGATATAAGCTTGATCTTCATTGCTGTGTAATTGCACTGCATGAAGCTGCAATTGCTTGGCAGTAGCTGCAACCTGATTAGGCTCGGCATCAACAAATACCCCAACATAATTAAGGCTAGTAACTTGTTTGAGAATCACTTGCGCTTGCTCAAGGCTAATACAGCGCGGCGATTTTTCCGCAAAAATAAAACCACCATAGACAGCACCAGTATTTTTCGCGGCGTCGGCGTCTTGCGCACGCGTTAAGCCACAAACCTTATTAGGGCCATAAATTAATGTTCGGCAGGCAAGGTCAACATCGGTTTGCGCCATAATTGAGCTGCCCACTAAAAAACCATTAACTGCTGGCGCTAATTCTCGCACTTGATCATGGGTGTAAATGCCAGATTCTGAGATGATTAATCTATCTGCCGGAATATGTGGTGCAAATTCAAATGTGCGGGCGATATCGGTGGATAAATCGCGTAAGTTGCGGTTATTAATGCCAATTAATTTAGCATCAAGAGCAATCGCGCGTTTAAGTTCTTCAGCCGTTGATACTTCAGTTAATATCGCCAAATTGTACTGTTTTGCAACATTGGCAAGCTCGGTATATTCGCTATCATTAAGCACACTTAACATCAGTAAAATCGCATCTGCGCCGTAATATCTAGCAAGATAAACCTGATAAACATCAACAAAAAAATCTTTATTTAGCACCGGCGCTTGAACTGTACTGGTAACTTGTTTTAGATAATCAAAGTTTCCTTGAAAATATTTTTCATCGGTAAGCACTGAAATACCTGCGGCGTATTTGTCATAAATTTGTGCAATTGCTACTACGTCAAAATTAGGCCGAATCAGGCCTTTAGAAGGAGAAGCTTTTTTACACTCTAAAATAAAACCAGCATTTTCTTGGGCTAAGTTACCATATAAATCTTTGGTGGTTGGCGCTAAGGTATCGATAAAAGTAGCCAGCGGCAGAGCTTGTTTACGCGCTGCTATTTCAATGCGTTTATCGGCGACAATTTTTGCTAAAACGTTTGCCATTAGCTGATTTCCTCATTTGAAAGCGCCACTAAGCTATTGAGCGTGGTAAGACCCTTGCCTGACTTTAACGTTTGCTCGGCAATAGCTTTAGCCTCCATTAGTGAGCTCGCTTTATCATGCAAGTAAAGTAGCGCAGCGCAGTTGATAATGACTGCTGCGTTATGAGCATCGATACCGTGACCGGCTAAAATTTGCTTAATGGTTTCGGCATTTTCTTGTGGCGTGCCACCTTTAATCTCGTCTAATTCGTAGTGCTCAAGACCAAAGTCACTTGGGGATATTACGCGTTCGGTAATTTCGCCGTGATTAATTTCTAGCACTTGCGTTGCGCCGTGTAAGGCAATTTCATCTAGGCCAGCGCCATGAACGACCCATGCGCGTGTAACGTCAGTTAATACCAGAACGTTCGCCATTATTTTCAGTAGTTCTGGCGTATAAACCCCGAGTAACATAGTGCTAGGCGCTGCTGGGTTAACCAATGGCCCTAAAATATTAAATAGCGTGCGCACCCCCATGGCCTTTCTTACCGGTGCGGCATGTTTAAAACCTAAGTGATAAGCCGGGGCAAAAAGGAAACAGATGTTCGCTTGAGTTAAACAATTAGCCGCAACGTCAGGCGACATCATTAAATTAACGCCAAACGCTTCGAGTAAATCAGCAGAGCCCGACATGGATGACACACTGCGATTACCGTGCTTGGCCATTTTTAAACCACAAGCTGCAGCAAGAATGGCGGCGGTGGTTGAAATATTGATGGTGTTAGCACCATCGCCACCAGTGCCTACGCAATCAGCAGTTGTAAAATCAAGGACTGGAAATGATGTGGCATTGGTTCGAACGGCGAGTGCGGCACCAGCAATTTCTTCAGGGGTTTCGCCTTTAATTTTTAGTGCGGTTAATACTGACGCTAGAAGCTCTGGCGCAATCTCGCCGTTAATCATTTGCTCAAAAAATTGCTGAGACTCTGTTTGGCTTAATGATTGTTGCTGAATTAATTTTTCTAAAATATTTGTCATTAACTTGCTCCTGATCCTTGTTGTTCTTGGTGAGCATGAAATAAATCAAACACATGGTTAATCGCTTGCGCCAGCAAATTGCTGCCATAAGTGGTTAATATTGATTCTGGGTGAAATTGAAAGCCAACCACTGCATCTTGGCTATGCTCAATGGCCATCACTAAATCATTGACACTGCCGGTAACTGTTAAATTATCAGGCATTTTTATCGCAACTAGCGAGTGATAGCGAGCAACGGGGAGTGGTGATTCAATGCCGGCAAATGCACCAGTTTGACTGTGGCTAATTGCCGATGACTTACCATGAACAATTTCAGGGGCGCGATCGACTTTTCCGCCGTAATGTTCAATTAATGCTTGGTGACCTAAGCAAATACCAAGAATTGGATATTTACCGGCGGCATGTTCAATTAATGCCATTAAACAGCCGGCACTAGCTGGGTTTCCAGGGCCTGGTGACAGCACAATTAACACTTCACCATCAAGTTTATTCAGTTCATCAATGATAAAGCTTAATGGCAGGGTATTACGATAAACTTTGGGGCTAAAGCCAAGCTGGTAAAATTCATCCACTAAGTTATATGTAAATGAGTCTAAGTTATCGAGCATCACGATATGACGCACAGCCTTGGCGTTTTGACTGTTAGTTGCCATCACTTACTCCTTGTAGTCCTTGCTGCTCAGCTAAATAAATTGCATTAATTACCGCTTGGGCTTTTTGTTTGGTTTCATTGGCTTCTGCCTGCGGGTTTGAGTCAAACACGACACCGGCTCCTGCTTGCACATAAGCGGTATTATTGGCGACAAAGGCAGAGCGAATCACAATACACGTATCCATATCGCCATTGCCGGTCATGTAACCCACTGCGCCGCCGTAGCTGCCGCGTCGTTTGCTTTCGACTTTTCGAATCAGTTCAGTGGCTTTAACTTTCGGCGCACCAGAAAGTGTGCCCATATTCATACAAGCTTGATAAGCGTGCAGGGCATCTAGCTCAGGTTTTAATTGACCACACACTCGTGAAACTAAATGCATAACATGCGAGTAGCGATCGACTTTTAATAGGTCGGCAACATGGCGGGTGCCAGGTACTGCGACGCGGGCAATATCATTGCGGGCTAAATCAACCAACATAATATGCTCGGCTAATTCTTTTTGATCTTGGCGCAGCGCTAGTTCGATACGGCTATCTAAATCCGGTGATAATTTGCCATTAACTTTGCCGCGCGGCCTAGTACCCGCAATTGGGTAAAGCTCTACTTGATTGGTGGACGCTTGATACTTTAACGCAGACTCTGGTGAAGCGCCGAATATGCAAAATTCTTCATCTTGCATAAAAAACATATAAGGGCTGGGATTAGTCAACTTTAACGCTTGATAGCTGTTTAATGGCGAGCTACACGGTAACGAGAACGTCCGTGATGGTACGACTTGAAAAATATCTCCAGCGCGAATGTGCTCTTTTAATGCCTCAACATGTTGGCAAAAAGCTTGGTCGCTAATATCAGGTGTTGCTGATGCTGTTGAAGCGCTATTCGCCGCAGTAGTGCTGATATCAATTATTGTTTCGTTAACAATAGCATTGGTCAGTAACGATTTTATTTCCGATAACCGACGGCTAATTTCAAAATAACACTTTTGCTGATGTTCGCCAGAAAAAACGTTGCCAATAATTTCACTGGTGCGTTTCTCATGGTCAATTACCACAATAGTTTCAGCTAAATAAAATACATAATCTGGGCAAGTATTTTCTTTGGTCGCAACTTCTGGCAATTGCTCGGCCACTTCCATTAAGTCAAAGGCAAAACAGCCGGCTAGAAATACGGCAAAGTCGTGATGATCGCTATTGATAATCTGTTTCACTAAGCGCAGTGCATCAAACACATTGTGGGCTTGTAATCTTGCCAGTTCATCCAGGTTGATATTGGTTGGGCTAAATGTTGCAATAACCTGGTTACCATCTTCGGTAATCTCGGCAATTTCCGCTAATGGCTGACGAATAAAGCTAAGTGCGGCTTCACCATTAAGTGATAGTGGCGTGAATGTTACTGTGTTGCCTAAGCAAGCAATTTTTAGCGCAGCATCAGTCACTAATAAACTTTTCAGCTTATGTTTCTTATCGATTTCTGCTGATTCTAGCAACACCGTATGCGGCTTTTGCTGACAAAGCGCTTTATATACCGCGAGCGGATCCGCTTGGTAATTAGCCGTGCCGGAAAGGGTATTTACAGCACCTGCTTGGGTATTTACTTCAGTTCTCATTTGGCGTCCTTTCTAAGCGCTTATCTTAAAACCTTACCTGCAGCATTAACAAATGGTTTGATATCTGCCATTAGCTTAGCAAAATCATCCGCGGTTAACGCTTGATGTCCGTCAGATAATGCTTGTTTAGGGTTTAAATGAGTTTCAACAATGATACCGTCTGCGCCAACGGCAGCTGCTGCTCGCGATAAAGGATTAATTAATGAGCGCACACCGGTGCCATGTGATGGATCAACCAGCACTGGCAAATGGGTTTTTTCTTTTAAATAGGCGACTGCGTTTAAATCTAAGGTATTACGGGTGGCTGTTTCAAAAGTGCGAATACCGCGCTCGCATAAAATGACATTAGGGTTACCCGCATTAATGATGTACTCGGCAGCCAGCAATAATTCTTCAATGGTTGCACTCATGCCACGTTTCAACAGTACAGGTAATTGCTGTTTACCGACAGCTTCAAGCAAGCGGAAATTTTGCATATTGCGGGCACCAATTTGATAGCAGTCAATATACTGTGCCATTAATTCAGCATCACTTGGGTCGATAATTTCAGAAACAGTCGGTAATTGATATTGTGCTTTCGCCGCTTTAAGTAAGGCTAAACCTTCTTCACCTAAACCTTGGAAACTGTATGGGCTGGTACGCGGTTTAAACGCGCCGCCACGCAAAAGTGGAACGTGATGAGATTTAATCATCTCAGCTACACCAAATAGTTGTTCTTTAGATTCGACCGAGCAAGGACCCGAGATGACGGTAAAGTTATTGCCGCCAACTTTGACACCACCGATAGAAACAATCGAATCATGAGCCTGAAGCTCTCGGCTTACTAGTTTATAAGGGCTTAATACTGGCTTGATTTCATCTACCATAGGGTAGCTATCAAGGTGGAGTTGGCGAAGAATACGTTCATCACCTAAGGCGCCTAATACGGTGCGTTCAACACCTGGCATGTATAAAGGTTTTAAACCAAGCGAGGCAATTTTATCTAAAATTTCGTTGGCATCAGCTTCTGTGGCTTGTGATTTAAGTACAATAATCATTTTTTAATCCTAATGTTTGTTTATTTATATGTTCAGTCAACCGGCGTAAATAGGCTGAAGCCACCAAATAAACCAACTTTTAACTTTTGTTTTTAACATGTTGATAATCCAAAATGTTTTTATCGCTAAAACGAAAAAACCCGCCTAAAGGCGGGTTTTCATGAAATCTTTTCTTGGTATAACAAATACGCAAAAGCTCACAACCCACCTAAGTAGAGTTATGCCACCACCAAATCAGCTGTTGTGTTTGAATTAAATGTAATGCGTTTTTCATTTGTTTACGTTTACTTACGTTGTGTTTTAACTTTAACAATGCGCTAAAAATAAAAAAGCGATTTGTTAATCGTTCTGTCAATCTATCGCTGTTCGACGTAGAATGACCTTTCCCCTATAGAAGACCTGAATTCCGTTTTTATGTCAATAGCTGATTTTGACTTTAATTTAACCACGCGATGTGATTTTCATAGTCATACATCTTGCTCTGATGGTCGTCTTAGCCCGCAACAGTTGATAGACCGTGCAACGAACTTTCAAATTGATGTTTTGGCGATCACCGATCACGACACTGTTGCTGCGCTAGATAGTGCAAAACGTTATATTCTAGAACAAAATTTAACAATTAAATTGCTGCCGGGCATCGAAATTTCGACACTTTGGCAAAATTTTGAAATTCATATTGTCGGCTTAAATATCGACGCTTCTCACCCGGCAATTACTGAGCTTATCACTCGTCAGCAGCAAGCAAGGGAAAACCGAGCGCAAACTATATCTGACAAACTGGCAAAATGCGGTTTTGCTAATATGCTAGAACAGGCAAAAGCGCTAGTAGGGAATGGCACAGCGGGTGACGGTACTATCACACGTGCACACTTTGCTCGCGTATTACATGAACAAGGCCATGTGAGTACTATGCAAGCGGCATTCGATAAATATATTGGTAAGGGCAAACGCGCGTTTGTTAAACCATTGTGGTGCGATATTGCTGAGGCGGTAAATGTTGTTCATCAAGCAGGCGGGACAGCAGTGATTGCGCACCCTATGCGTTATGATATGACCGCGAAATGGTTGCGCAGGTTAATTATTGATTTTAAACAAGCGGGTGGCGATGCCATGGAAATTGTCTTGCCGCAAATGAATCCAGATCAAAGACGACTTATGCTAACATATTGTCTAGAATATGATTTATATGCTTCATTAGGTTCTGACTTTCATTACCCAAGCAAATGGAGTGATTTGGGACGAAACTTAAAACTGCCTGAGCAAGTAAAGCCTGTTTGGCAGCTTTGGCGTTAGCTTTAAGCAATACTAATATTAAGCGAAATTAATATTTTAAACGGAATTTATTTAATGGAACTTTCTTAACGGAAAAGTATTTACGCGCTCAGCTAACAATGAGTGCGACACAAGGTTGTAAATTATGAGTCAATTTTTCTATGTCCACCCAGAAAACCCACAAGCTCGCTTAATGAAGCAAGCCGCCGCTATGATTCACGAAGGTGCGGTCGTGGTATACCCAACCGACTCTGGCTATGCGCTTGGTTGCCAAATTGGTGATAAAAAAGCATTAGAACGTATTTGCCAAATTCGTAATATTGAAATGGATCATGACTTCGCCTTGGTATGTCGTGACTTATCGGAACTTTCTGAATACGCAAAAGTGGATAACACCGCGTTTCGATTAATGAAGAACAATACGCCGGGCGCTTATACGTTTATTTTCAAGGCCACCAAAGAAGTGCCGCGCCGGCTGATGAACCCGAAGAAAAAAACTATCGGTATTCGTATTCCCGACAATGCAATTGCTCAAGCACTATTGGCTGAGCTTGAACAACCTTTAATGTCGACCACGTTAATTATGCCGGGTCAGGATATGGCGGAATATGATCCGGAGCATATTCGCGACATTCTGGAAAAACGTGTCGATTTAATTCTTAATGGTGGCTATTTAGGTGAGCACCCAACCACAGTCATTGATTTTTCTGAAGGAGAAGTTGATATTGTTCGCGTTGGTGAAGGCGATGCAGAGCCATTTAAGTAACAGTTAAAGTAAACATAGTAAACTATTGAGATGGAACAACAGGAATTACCGTTTGCCACAATAAGAGGTCAGGCGTTTATTGAAAAGCCTAAAGATCTCTTTATTCCTGATATTCCGTTAGAAGTACATTTAGAAACTTTTGAAGGTCCATTAGATTTATTACTTTATCTAATTAAAAAGCAAAAGTTTGATATTGCTGATCTACCTATAGCGCCTATCTCTAAGCAATACTTTCAGTATATAGAACAACTTGAACGCCAAGATATTGATTTATCATCTGAATATTTAGTGATGGCGGCAACCTTGGCGCAAATAAAATCTCGATTGTTATTGCCTAAAGTTGAAGTAGAAGCGGAAGAAGACGATCCACGAGCGGAATTAGTCAGGCGTTTACAGGAATATCAATCAATTAAACAAGCCGCAGAACTGCTGGAAGAATTACCTCGCCAAGACCGAGATTTTTTTATCAAAGATCACGACTGGTCCTCACCGGCTGATCGTAAATTTGATGATATGGCATTAACCGATTTAATTGCTGCCTTTAGTAAAGTGTTACAAAAACAGGCGGCATTTGAACATCACCATATTCAGCGAGAATCGGTGTCGATGCATGATAAAATCAATGAACTGTTATTAACATTGAATAAAGCATCAAGGGCATTTAACTTAATTGAATTAATTGATGTAAATGAAGGGCGGCAAGGGGTTGTTGTGACCTTTCTAGCCATTTTAGAATTACTGAAAATGCAAAAAATAGCCTGTGAGTATCAGGAAAGTCAGTTAGTGGTATCGGCGATATGAATGAGAGTGCGCAAGTAACAGCTTTGATTGAAGCGATTATTTTCGCTGAAACTAAGCCTGTTCCACTTAAAGTGATTAAACAATTGGTTAATCAGCAATTTTCAGGCAAATATACCAGCCAAAAACTGCTGACAATACTCGATACCTTAATTAACGACTATGCCAACAAAGGCATGCAGTTAGTAAATGTTGCTGGCGGCTATCGCTTTCAAACCAATGAGCTTTATAAAAGCGTTATTGCACAAATGCACATAGATAAAGTGACTAAAATCTCACCGGCGATGATGGAAACAATTGCAATTATTGCCTATAAACAGCCAATTACTCGCTCAGAGATAGAAGAAATTCGCGGAGTAGCAGTAAGTAGTTATATAATAAAGACACTTTCTGAGCGCCAGTGGATTAAAATAGCAGGCCATAAAGAAGTACCTGGTCGACCTGCGTTATTTGTAACTACTAAACAATTTTTAGCGTATTTTGGTTTAAAGTCATTAAGCCAATTACCGCAGGTTATACCAACGAGTCATTCAAGCGAAAGCCGGAGTGACACTATGATAGAGACAGAAACGTAGCGTAGTGCTTTAGCTTTTAAAGTGATAGAGCCGCGTAAAGTTACTGACGTATGAGAATTAAGACCTATGTCTGAAAAGTTACAAAAAGTACTTGCAAGAGCAGGTAAAGGATCTCGCCGCGAAATGGAAGCGGTGATCAGTGCTGGCCGTGTTAGCGTTGATGGTAAAACCGCCTATTTAGGCGATCGCGTTGAAGGCACTGAGCAAATTCGAGTTGATGGTCATTTAGTTAAGCTACAAGCACCCAAAGAGCAAATTTGTCGCGTGCTAATGTACAACAAGCCTGAAGGTGAAATGTGTACTCGCAAAGATCCGGAAGGACGTCCTACGGTTTTTGACCGCCTGCCGCCGTTAGATGGTGGTCGCTGGATTGCGGTTGGTCGTTTGGATATCAATACCTCAGGCATGTTGTTATTCACCACTGATGGTGAGCTGGCGAATCGCTTAATGCACCCGTCACACAAAATCGAACGCGAATATGCAGTACGTGTTTTTGGTGAAGTTGATGAAGCTATGCTGCAACGTTTGCGTCACGGCGTAAAACTAGAAGATGGTCCTGCGAAATTTCAAAAAATTACCTATCGTGGTGGTGAAGGGCGAAATCACTGGTTCCATGTGGTGCTATCAGAAGGGCGTAATCGAGAAGTTCGAAGACTTTGGGAAAGTCAGGATGTGCAAGTTAGCCGCCTAATTCGCGTGCGCTATGGTGATCTTGAACTGCAACGGCAGCTACCTGTTGGTGGCTGGGCCGAACTACCATTGACGGATGTTAACTATTACCGTAAAGCGGTGAAACTGCCGTTAGAGGTTGAGTCTAAAGTTAAAGTTAATGAAAAGATGATTGATAATGCCAAGAACCGACGTATTCGTCGCAGCGTTAAAAAACATCAGCAGCGTCATCAGCAATCGGTACGCCGTAATCGAAAGTAATCGCAAATAACTTTCTAAGCAATAAACCGGCGTTTTCCGCTTGGTTTAGTCAACAAAATAAGTTAACGTGCCTGCTGCAAGTGATTGCTTGCAGGCATTTTTTTCGTGTAGTTTACGTAAATTGCGTATAAGGGCATTCATTCGTGCAAAGACATTATATTCATGATCAAGCAACTTTAAATTCGTTGTGCCAAGCGCTAGCGCAATCTGCGGTACTAGCCATTGATACTGAATTTGTTCGCACCCGCACTTTATACCCAAAGCTTGGCCTGTTACAGGTTAGTAATGGCGAACACCTTGCGCTAATTGACCCGTTAACTATTGAAGATTTATCACCATTTTGGCAACTAGTGGCTGACAAAAATATCGTTAAAGTGCTGCATGCCTGCTCAGAAGATCTAGAAGTGTTTTTAACTGCAGGTCAATGTCGTCCAAAAAATTTAATTGATAGCCAAATAATGATGATGTTTTTAGGCCATGGTTTATCCCTTGGTTATGCGGCAACCGTTAAGCATTATTTAGATATTGATTTAGATAAATCAGAATCGCGTACTGATTGGACTAAACGGCCACTAACTGAAAAACAATTAACTTATGCTGAGGCTGATGTAGAGTATCTATATCAGTTGTATCCCAGGCTATTAGCGGATATTGAGGCAAAAGGTTGGTTGAGCGCTTGCCAGCAAGAAACGGAAATGATGGTTGCCAAGAAATTTACACCAATTGATGAAGATAGCTTGTATCAAAATATCAAAATGGCGTGGAAGCTATCACCGAAGCAACTTAACAACCTCAAATATTTGGCCACTTGGCGTTATCAAAAAGCCAAAACCAAAGATCAACCGCTGAGTTTTATTGTCAAAGATCACAGCTTATTGCTGATTGCTCAACATCAACCTAAAAGTGTTGGCGCAATGGCGGGCATTGAAGGGGTCGAAACTTTAGATGTGCGTTATCAAGGTAAGGCGATGCTTCAGGTGTTAAAGCAAGCAGAAAGCGAGCCTGCGGAAAATTATCCGGCTAAGTTACGCCGTTTAGATGAATATCCAGGCTATAAGCAAACGTTTAAAAAAGTGAAGCAGTTAGTGGCTTCTATTGCCGAGCAGCATGGCTTGAGTCAAGAAAACTTGGCCTCTAAAAAGCAGCTCAATCAGTTTTTATCGTACTTCTATAAATTAAATGGCGTTGATCAGCAGTTAGCAAGTGTTGATGTATTGCAAAATTGGCGATTGCCTTTAGTTGGTGAGCCGTTGATGGAGTTTGCTGAAAAGGGGTTTAAAGGGAATTGATAACCTCCTAATTCTTCAAAAAATGTCCGGAGTGATCAAATTCTCTGTCGTTGGCTTTACTTCGTCATTCCAGCGAAAGCTGAAATCTCCTTAATTTTAATCGGCTCAACCTATTGGCAGAAGATTCCGAAACAAGTTCGGAATGACGTTAGAACTCGAGTCTGGCAACTTTAACCAATCCCATTGAAGCGGTTATATCATGTTCAGTGTTTTTGCCAAGCAGATTGATGCTCCGTTTGAGGGAGTGATTAAATTCTTGTCTTTGTCTTTGTCTTTACTACGTCATTCCAGTGAATGCTGGAATCTCCTTAATTTCAATTGGCTCAAGCTATAGGTAGAAGATTCCTAATCAAGTTCGGAATGACGTTAGAACACGAGCCTGGCAACTTTAACCAATCCCATTGAAGCGGTTTGATTTTGAGCCAGAAAAGCGTTTTGCGATGCGAGGCAGGATGGCGAGCACTGATGTTGGTACATGGAAGTAACATCATCAGGAATAGCAATTAAGCGCTGGTGAATAATCAAAGATTTCCGCTTCGTTGGGCGTCGGTGGGTTTCCAAAGGGCGGCACGGCGATGCGCCGCCCTTTAGGTGCTGCGGCCACCGCCGCAATATGATTAAAAATCACCTCAAATAATAAAGAATTTTTCCTACTTGGTTCGCGATAAATAGAAAGCTACTTTTAAAATCCTGTAATCCGCTCAACATAATAATTTTTAAGATTAACGGATGAACTTAGCTGATAACGCGTGTTATATTGGCTGTTCACAAGTTTTTCCATCAATTCATAGGTCTCCGTTATGCTATGTACGATTTATAAAAGTCCTAAAAAAGATCAAACTTATCTTTATATCAATAAACGAGATGATTTCTCACAGGTGCCAGAGGCGTTAATGACAACCTTTGGCAAGCCAATTTTAGTGACTGTGCTGAATTTAGCTAATCAGCAAAAATTAGCACTGGCTGATATTGATAAAGTTAAAGAAAACCTTGAAAGCAACGGCTTTTACTTACAATTACCACCACCAACCGAAAACTTGTTGGATGAACATAAAGCACAACAAAAACAGCAACAAGATAAGGAATAATTCATGAAACGTTTTTCTCGCCAATCTCTCTTTGCTTTAGTTGTTAGCCTAAGCTGTTCCGCATCGGTATTTACCGTTTCAGCTGCTTTTGCTGAACAAGTTGCTACTGAAGCAACTGATGTAAAACCGAGTTTTGAACAATATGTTGAAACATTAAAAACTGAAGCGCTTAACAAAGGTTTTTCACCAGCGTTAATTAATGCTAGTTTTGCTAAGGTAAAATTTTATCAACGCGCAGTAAAAGCCGATAGAAATCAGCCAGAAACGGTGGAAACGCTAGATACTTATTTACCGAAACGTGTTCCACAATGGAAAGTTGATCGCGCTCGTGCCATGTATAAAGAACATCAACAGCTATTAACCAAAATAGGTGAACAGTATGGCGTTCAACCGCGCTTTATCGTTGCCTTATGGGGGCTTGAAACTAACTTTGGTAAAATTATGGGCAACTTTAATGTGGTTTCTGCCTTATCAACCTTGGCGTATGAAGGTCGTCGTGAAGCGTTTTTCAAAAAGCAGCTTTGGGCAGCACTTACCATATTAGATGAAGGTCATATTAGTGTTGATGATATGAAAGGTTCGTGGGCTGGCGCTATGGGGCAAAACCAGTTTATGCCAACCTCATTTATTAATTATGCCGTTGACGGTGATGGCGATGGTAAAAAAGATATTTGGGGTAATCAGGCTGATGTTTTTGCTTCAATGGCAAATTACTTAAAAACCGAAGGTTGGAATGATGAACTCACTTGGGGGCGTCAGGTCAAATTACCAGAAGGTTTTGATACGAGCTTAGCCATTCCTAAAAATACCGGTAGTCGTAAAAACTGGTTAAAAGCTTGGGGTGAAACCGAAAAGTCATTGAAGCAATGGCAAGAGTTAGGCATTCGTAGAACTGATGGTACGGCGCTACCTAATGTTGATATTAATGCGGCGTTAATTTTCCCTGATGATGCAAACGGTAGAGCCTATTTGGCCTATGACAACTATAAGAGCTTAATGCACTGGAACCTGTCTTATTACTTTGTTAGCTCTGTTGGTCATTTATCTGATCGCATTAAGTTTCCACCTATTAACTAACCCATCAAGCGTTAGTATTAATTAGCATAAACGATAAAGGTTAATGATGTATCAGCATAAAGATATTCACGGAAATGGCATCGACTTACCCGTTGGTAAAGTAGTATGTGTTGGGCAGAACTATTTAGATCATGTCCATGAAATGAACAGCATAGTTAATGATGAAGCAGTTTTATTTATGAAGCCTAATACTGCTATTTGTGACTTACTATCGCCACTGGTTATTCCTCAAGGTAAAGGCGAGTGTCACAATGAAGCAGAAATTGCTATTTTGATTGGCAAACCGTTAAAAAATGCCGATGAAGGCACCATTTTATCGGCTATTTGGGGCTATGGTATCGGCTTGGATTTAACGCTTAGAGCGGTACAAAAATCCTTGAAAGAATTAGGGCGGCCTTGGGAGCGCGCTAAGTCGTTTGATTTTTCTGCGCCGCTATCACCTTTTGTTCCTGCTAATGAAATAGCTGATTCAAATAATATGGCGTTTAGTTTAACGGTTAATCACGAGTTACGTCAGCAAGGGCAGTCAGAGTTGATGATGCGACCTATTGTTCAACTATTAAAAATTATTAGTCAGGAATTTAGCTTATTACCTGGCGATGTTATTTTAACCGGAACCCCTAAAGGGGTAGGGCCATTAAATGCGGGCGACCAGCTTAACTTAACGTTTGAGCAATATCAGTTTGAAACGGTTGTTGCGAATGGCTAAATTTAATCCTAAAGCGAAACCTAAAACGATAAACAAGCAAGAGCCAGGAGCCGCGCCGTTTTGGGAAACTAAATCGTTAAAAGAAATGACGCGTCAAGAGTGGGAGTCGTTATGTGACGGCTGCGCTAAGTGTTGTTTGCATAAATTTATTGAAAGTGATGACGTTAGTGACGAAGACGAGTTTAAGCCTACTGACTTTATAGCCGAACACGAGCAAATGGAATACACCAACATTGCGTGTTATTTGCTAAACGATAAATCGTGTCAATGCACTAAATACAGCGAACGTACTAAGCTAGTACCGGATTGTGTGCAGCTTACCCAAGACAACTTAGATGATGTATTTTTTATGCCGCCAAGTTGTACCTATCGTCGTTTACAAGAAGGTCGCGGTATTCCAAGTTGGCACCCTCTGCTTCATAAGGGGAAGAAAAGCGCTATGCATAAAGCGGGGATGTCAGTGCGTGGCAAAATAGTCAAAGACGATGATGTTTATATGGAAGATTACCCTGACCATATTGTCGTTTGGCCATTAGACGATTTGGATTGATCGTCTAATGGTAATTATTTGCAAAGGGCAGAGAAACTAACACTCTGCTCTTTTTTATTTAACCTGAGGTTATTTCTCTTCAAGCGCGATTAACGAATTATTGTAGCGCTTGCCATTATCGACATAATGCGCCGCTGAAAGCTCAAGTAAAGTTCTAGTTTTATCATCTATTGGCTTAATCACTTTCGCTGGCGAGCCAAGCACTAAATGACCATCAGGCACTTCCATTCCTTCGGTAACTAAGCTATTTGCACCAATAACACAATGCTTACCAATCTTAGCGCCATTAAGTACTACTGCATTCATTCCAACTAATGAGTAATCACCAATTGTACAACCATGCAGCATTACTTTATGGCCAATAGTAACATGCTGACCAACGGTTAACGGCATGCCTTTATCAACATGTAGGATACTGCCATCTTGCACATTGCTATTAGCACCTATGGTAATGTTGTCCATATCACCGCGCATCACGACATTAAACCAAACGCTGGCATTTTCTTGAATCACAACATTACCAATGATGCTGCTATTGGGCGCAATAAAGCAGCCATCAGCAACCTTGGGTTTTAATTCATCCAATTGATAAAGCATTGTTAAACCTCTTAACTTTTATTTTTAACTTATCTTAGGGTCTGTTGATCTTTCATTTTAGTCTTTGCTATCGGCTAATTTTTAAGATGACAAGGCGAACAGAGTGTAATGTAATAATTCTACATTAACGATTTTCAACGCAGTTAGGTTGAAAATTAGCCATAGCCCTTCGGGTTGTTTTGAAAAAAGAGTCACTCTTTGTTGCTTAATATGCATTTGGAACAACCAAACTTTATATAAAGCGCCGCGATTGACCACTTTTTCAAAAACAACAGAGTTTTAAACTGAAAGATCAACAGACCCTAGTGTACGTAATTTCCTTAGTGCTGTTAATTATTTAATATTTTTAATTATTCGTACAAAAAGCAAGCTAAAAATGGTAAAACATTAATCACTAGAAAAATAAAACAGTTGTTTAATAATAAAAAAGTGGTGATTTATGCACATAGGGATCCCCAAGGAATCAGTCAAAGGTGAAAACCGCGTTGCGGCAACACCGAATTCCGTTAAAGCACTTATAGAACGTGGTTTTGATGTAGCGGTTGAGAAGCTTGCTGGAAAAAAAGCAAGTTTCAATGACAGCGATTACATTGATGTTGGCGCCACAACCAATAAAAAAGAAGAAGTCTGGCAAAGCGATATTATCTTTAAGGTTAATCCGCCGTCAGACGAAGAAGTCGCACTTATGAAAGACGGTGCGACGCTGGTGAGCTTTATTCAGCCAGCGCAAAACTCCAAATTAGTTACCCAACTGAAGAAAAAAAATATTACGACCATTGCGATGGATATGGTGCCTAGAATGACGCGTTCGCAGTCATTAGATGCACTAAGTTCGATGGCAAATATTGCGGGTTATCGCGCAGTGGTTGAAGCATCACACCAGTTTGGACGATTCTTTACCGGACAAATTACCGCTGCTGGTAATTTACCACCAGCGAAAGTAATGGTCATTGGCGCGGGGGTCGCAGGGCTTGCAGCTATTGGCGCTGCAGGAAGTTTGGGCGCTGTCGTACGTGCCTTTGATACTCGCCCAGAAGTAAAAGAGCAAATTGAAAGTATGGGCGCTGAGTTTTTAGAGCTTGATTATCAAGAAGATGAACAATCAGGCTCAGGTGATGGCTACGCGAAAGAAATGAGTAAAGCCTTTATTGAAGCGGAAATGGCGTTATTTGCTCAGCAAGCCAAAGAAGTGGATATTATTATCACCACTGCGATGATCCCAGGCAAACCAGCGCCTAAATTAATTACCGCTGAAATGGTTGAATCTATGAAGCCGGGTAGCGTAATTGTTGATTTAGCCGCTGCTGGTGGTGGTAACTGTGAATTAACTAAGCCGGAAAAACTAACCACAGTAAAAGGCGTTAAAATCATTGGTTACACCGATTTAGTCTCTCGCTTACCTAATCAGTCATCGTCACTTTATGCCAATAACTTAGTGAACTTAATGAAGTTATTATGCCCAGCAAAAGATGGGCAGTTAGACATTGATTTTGACGATCAAGTGATCCGCAACATGATGGTGGTGCATCAAGGTGAAATTACCTTCCCACCACCACCTATCCAAGTTAGTGCGGCACCGGCCCAGCCTAAACCTACTTTAGCAAGTAAATTGGAAGTCGATGAAACTCAAGTAGTGTCTGCGAAAAAAGCACCAAGTCATAAAAAATATTGGGCAATGGCGGGAGCAGGTTTGTTGTTTGCTTGGGTAGCTAATATTGCCCCTGCTGATTTCCTATCGCATTTTACCGTGTTTATTTTGGCCTGCGTTGTTGGCTATCACGTGGTATGGAACGTATCCCATTCATTGCATACGCCACTGATGAGCGTTACTAATGCCATCTCAGGCATTATTGTGGTTGGCGCATTATTGCAAGTGGGCAGTGACACCTTAATTGTTCAGGTGCTGGCGGGTATTGCCATATTAATTGCCACAATTAATATTGTTGGTGGCTTTTTTGTCACCAAACGTATGTTAAAGATGTTTAGGAAGTAGAGGATATTATGGCTTTATCTCAAGGAATTATTACCGCAGCATATATTGTTGCTGCGCTGCTATTCATCTTTAGTTTGGCAGGATTAAGCAAACAAGAAACAGCAAAAGAGGGCAATAACTTTGGTATTGCTGGGATGGCGATTGCGTTGATCGCCACCATTTTAGACCCCAGAGTAAGCAACGTTGCGGTTATTATTGTTGCTATGGTCATTGGCTCAGCCATTGGCTTTCGATTGGCCAAAAAGGTTGAAATGACCCAAATGCCAGAACTAGTGGCTATCTTACATAGCTTTGTTGGCCTTGCTGCGGTGTTTGTTGGTTTTAATAGCTATTTTGAAGCGCATCAAACCATGAACTTGGTTTTAACCCCTGAGCAAAATGTTCAGCAAAATATTCATTTGGTTGAAGTGTTTTTAGGCGTATTTATTGGCGCGGTAACGTTTACTGGCTCAATTGTCGCTTTTGGTAAATTACGAGGGGTTATTAACTCTGCCGCCTTGATGCTACCACACCGTCATAAAATGAATTTAGTCGCCGGTATTGCCTCATTTTTATTGATGATCATGTTTGTTAAACAAGGTGGCAATGATGCAGCCTTATATATTATGACCATTATTGCCTTAGTATTTGGTTGGCACTTAGTGGCGTCAATTGGTGGGGCTGATATGCCGGTGGTGGTGTCGATGCTTAATAGTTACTCCGGTTGGGCGGCAGCGGCGGCAGGCTTTATGTTAAGCAATGACTTATTAATTGTTACCGGTGCCTTAGTTGGCTCGTCTGGTGCGATTCTGTCATACATTATGTGTAAAGCAATGAATCGTTCGTTTATTAGTGTTATTGCGGGTGGCTTTGGCACTGAAGTGCATATTGATGCTGATAAAGATTATGGTGAGCATCAAGAAATTCAGGCTGAGCAAGTGGCACAAATGCTGTCGCAAGCTAAGTCGGTTATTATCACCCCTGGTTACGGTATGGCAGTAGCGCAAGCACAATACCCAGTATATGACTTAACTAAAAAGTTAAAAGCGAAAGGGGTTGATGTTCGCTTCGGTATTCACCCTGTAGCTGGTCGATTGCCGGGACATATGAATGTGCTGCTGGCAGAAGCTAAAGTGCCGTATGATATTGTATTGGGTATGGAAGAAATTAATGATGACTTCGCTAAAACGGATGTCGTATTAGTCATTGGTGCTAATGACACGGTAAACCCTGCGGCTAGCGAAGATCCGGGCAGCCCTATTGCTGGTATGCCGGTGTTGGAAGTATGGCATGCTAAAAACGTCATTGTCTTTAAGCGCTCAATGAATACAGGGTATGCGGGGGTACAAAATCCGCTGTTCTTCAAAGAAAACAGCCAAATGTTATTTGGTGATGCTAAAGAGTCGGTTGATAAAATTGCTCAAGCATTATAACGTATAGCCTGAAGCTTTCGATAAAACCCTGCTGGCTGGTTCATGCAGGGTTTTTTATTTATAGCGAAAAGTAAAGTGTTGGCTTTGAATGTGTAAACTCACACTAATTCAGGTATCACTCTTAAGTGAGTTTAATTCTCGGTATTTTTTAGTCGTTGCGTTTGTGTTTATTTCGCAAGTTATTGCACAGTTTATTGTGATTAGGTTCGCTCGCTGTGGCGATGTTTATTAATTTGGATAATTTTATGATTGAACAATGGGTCGGTTTTATCAACGGCTACCTGTGGGGCAGCGTGTTAATTTATTTACTAACAGGCTGCGGAATTTGGTTTAGCTGGCGTTTAAAGTTGATTCAAATTAGACACTTTGCCCATATGTTTAGTTTGTTAAAAAACAGCCGTCAATCATCAATACATGGCATATCTTCTTTTCAAGCGTTATGTACTTCATTAGCTGCCAGAGTTGGCACGGGTAACTTAATGGGGGTTGCCGTGGCAATCACCTTAGGTGGTGCTGGCGCGATATTTTGGATGTGGCTAATTGCGCTAGTTGGTATGGCAACGGCTTATGCGGAAAGTGCGCTAGGTCAGCTTTATAAAGAAACCGATGAAAATAATAATTTTCGTGGTGGACCTGCCTATTACATGCGTAAAGGCTTAAATAGCCCGAAACTGGCGATTACCTTCTCATTATGTTTATTCTTTGGTTATGGCTTTGTTTTTAGTTCGGTTCAAGCCAACTCCATTACCGATGCTTTCCAAGGATCGTTTGGTATCGACCCATTAGTTTCTGGCATAGTAATTACGCTACTCGCAGGTTACATCATTCTAGGTGGCTTAAAAAATATCGCCCGCTTTGCCGAGCTTGTTGTGCCGTTTATGGGCGCTGCTTATGTGCTTATATCCTTGGTGGTTATTGCCATGAATATTGAGCATATTCCAGGTATTGTTGTTGATATAGTCACCAGCGCGTTTGGCTTGCAAGAAGCAGCTGGTGGTGTTGTAGGTACGGCGATAGTGCAAGGTGTGCAGCGCGGGCTGTACTCTAATGAAGCAGGGATGGGTAGTTCACCCAATGCTGCTGCAGCCGCTGAGCCAAATCCACCCCATCCTGCATCACAAGGTTATATTCAATCGCTAGCGGTATTTTTTGATACTATGGTGATTTGCTCATGTACCGCCTTCATTATTTTACTGGCTGATGGTAATAGCGAACAACTCATGGGTATTCAATTGACTCAGCAAGCATTAGCGCAACAAGTCGGCGGTTGGGGCGCAGAGTTTATTACCTTAGCGATTTTGTTTTTCGGTTTTACTTCTATAGTTGCTAACTACGCGTACGCTGATAACAACCTAAAATATTTGAATTTAGACAATATGCTTGGGCGCTGGTTTTTACGCATAGGCTTTTTATTAATGCTAGTGTTTGGCTCGTTAGCCTCTTTGCCGCAAGTGATTGCTTTGGCTGATTTATCTACCGGTTTAATGACGGTATTCAATGTTACTGCGCTATTTCTATTATCTAAAGTGGTGGTAAATATCACCAAAGATTATCAAGCACAGCGTCAACAAGGCAAAACTCCATGTTATGAAGTGGATGAACAACAAGAGCAACAACTAGGGTTAACCAAAGGTATTTGGCGGGCAAAATAGTTTAATAACAGCGGTTTCAAACGAGCAGGCTATTTGTTGTCGTTGATAGCCTGTTCACTATACCTATTCGCCATTTGGATTAATTTTGACGAATTGCCCACAAATACTGATATAATCGCGCCAAAATTGAAGATAGGTGAAGATTATGAGTGTTGATGCAATTGGGTTGTCGGAAGGTTTATTAAAGGCCGTAAAACTGTGTGGCTATAAACAACTGACGCCAATTCAGCAGCAAGCCATTCCGTTGATCCGCACTGGTGTCGACTTATTAGCTAGTGCCCAAACGGGTACTGGAAAAACTGCCGCCTTTACCTTACCGCTTCTTGATAAATTAGCGCATCAAACTAATGATGAAGCACCTATTCTCAAAGCAATTATTTTAACGCCAACTCGTGAATTGGCTATTCAAGTTGCTGAAAATATTAAAGACTACAGCCAATTTTTACCTATCAGCTCTGGCGTGATTTATGGTGGCGCTGGCATGGCGGCACAAGAGAAAATGCTTAAAGCTGGCATTGATATCTTAGTAGCTACCCCTGGTCGATTATTGGAACATCTGCATTTAAGAAACTTATCTCTAGGCCAAGTAAAATACTTGGTGTTAGATGAAGCTGATCGCATGCTGGATATGGGCTTTCTAACCGATATTGAGAAAATCACCGCACATATTAAGCATAAACATCAAACTTTAATGTTTAGTGCGACTTTTTCAAATAAAGTAAAAACCTTAGCTAAGCAAGTATTACACACGCCGAAAACCATTGAGGTTGCCAAGCAAAATTCAACCTCAGGCAAAGTTAAACAGTCGGTATATTGGGTGTCGGAAGCGCGTAAGCGTGAACTTTTATCTGAAATTATTGGCGTAAACAACTGGCATCAGGTGATGGTATTTGCAGGCACCCGTGAAAGTGCCAATCAGTTAGCTAAAGAGCTTAAGCTTGACGGCATTAAAACTGCGCTTTGTCATGGTGAAAAATCCCAAGGCTCACGTAATAAAGCACTGGAGCAATTTGTTGCTAGTGAAGTGCGTGTGTTAGTTGCAACGGATGTTGCCGCACGTGGATTAGATATTCCTAACTTGCCTTATGTAGTGAATTTCCATCTGCCATTTTTAGCCGAAGATTATGTCCATCGCGTTGGCCGTACTGGTCGAGCAGGAAAGTCAGGCACAGCAATTTCTTTAGTCAGCCCGAAAGATGAAAAATTCTTAGGCAATATAGAAAGTTTAATTGGCCGGAAATTTGAAAAAATCATCTTACCAGGTTACGAAATGTCGGAAGACGAATATCGTAGCAGTAAAAAAACGCTGGTTGATGCTGCTAAGAAAAACCGTTATCAAACTACTTTAGAAAAGAATAGAACGATTGCCAATAAACAAACACAAAAAGCTAAGGCCAAAAAGGCGGTTAAGCAGAGTAAACCAGCTAAAAAACGTAAGTAGTGTCGTATAGATGTTATTAGCATCAGTAAATAAATAAATCTGACAAGATAGTTACCTTCGCATGTTTGATGAAACGCTATTTGATGAAACGTTAATTGATATTCCTTTTGAATGTCGCCACATGTGCTGGTTTTGCGGAGAGCCGAGCCATTTATATTTTCGTTTTCCTCATCAGCACCATATTGTGCTGGCGTGCCCACACCCTACATTAACCGTTCCGAGTTGCGCTGAGTGCCAGAAAATCGCTTTATCAATTAAGGCCAATTCTATTGTTCAGGTTGCTGATGCGGTTAAAACAAGCCTAATCAAAATTTATCGCAAACATTTGGCGATTGGCCTTAACTGGACACCAGAAACATTAGCAGCGAGCGGGTTTGAAGGTGGAAATTTTGAGGGTTTTCAAAAAAGCGCATGGTTTATGTATGAAGTGGCAAAAGCTCGGGTAAATTATGCCGGCTGGCCTTTATCGTTGGGCGGAATATTTATTGATATTGATAATGAATCAACTAGCTTTGACTTTGACGGCGTAAAGTATCCATCGATAGAGTTAGCGATTGCACATTATGTCCAAGTGTTTGGCTTGAATAAGCAATTGCTGATCAGAGTATTGGACAAAATCGGCCTTGCACGATTTAGTGAGGCGGTAAGGTTTTGCCGCTTGCAGGTCAGCGCAACGCCAAATGAAGCAAATTTGGCGTTGGCAGTGTTAGATTAAATTTTTTCTAACTGATATCAGCAGTGTTAAATTGGTTTTCTATGTGAAACTAAGCATCTAAACGAAGCTCAACTAAACCAAGCTCAACTAGACCAAGCTCAACTAAACCAAACTCAGCTAAACCAAACTCAGCTAAACTAAACTCAATTTGGCCTGCATATTCATTTTTCGGCGGTACAAGTCTTGGTCCGCACGTTCAAAGAAACTTTTTGCGTTATCGGCTTTATTCATAAAAGTAGCGCCTAAGCTGCAAGTTACTTGATATTCAACCAATAAGTCATCACTAGCAACAGCTTGATGAATGCGATGATAGATAACTTCTAACGATTCTTTACCCGCTGATTCAATAAGGACCGCAAACTCATCACCACCAAAGCGGAAGATGCTGTCTGAGTCGCGCATACTTGCACGAAGTGCATTGGCAAAATGGATCAGCACTGAATCACCAATGGCGTGGCCAAACGTATCATTAATCGCTTTAAACTTATTAAGGTCCGCAACAATTAACCCGACTTTGTCATGGTTTCTTAATGACTGATGCATCGCGCGTTTTAATTGCTCATCAAAATGACGACGATTACCCAAGCCAGTTAAACCGTCTTGCATAGCAAGCATTAAAGCTCTGCGATAGGTTAGCGCATTGTTAAGCGGGTGAATTAGGTAATGATGTAACTCTTCTAAAATTTTAGCATTGCTGCTGGAAATTTTTTTATTTAACTCATAGGTAAGTGTACCTAGAATTTCACCTGCTAACAGCAAATTGAATTGGCGATTAAATTTGCCTTTTCGACTGCCTCGCATTGTCGATTGAGCGTCCAATGCTTGAAACTTTAATCCGGTAAAGTCTATGTATTTGCTGGCTTCCATGGCAAACTTTGCAATTATTCTGTCAAGCTCTAGTGTGGTTTGAAGTTGCTCTAATAAAGCTAAACCACGCTTATTGCTTGATAAATGGTTCGACTCAAACAGTCTAAACGCATTAAATTCAGAAAATTGGTGATCAAGTAAATTTAATGTTTGCATGATACTACCTATGTAAATGGGCCAAAAATCCGTCGCTAGCTCAGGATTTACCTTAGTTACAGAAGTGTAAGCAATTAACGTGCCTACAGGCATATCATGAAATGTTTGCTTTTAATTTATTGAATAGTAAGGTATAAAAATTGTTCAGCTTGATTATGTTTTTCTGACGACAAGTCAACATCTGCCAATTTTTGCCGAGCACTATGTCAAGCACTATGCCGGATACTATGTCAAGCAAAATGCCAGCGTTATGTCGAGCACTGTACCGAACCAACATGCAGTACCACCACGCCGAACAATGGAGTTTATGTGATAGCGCATTTAGAAATTTTAGCCATTCTTGCTTTTGCCGTTGCTATTGTTTTCTTATTTAGAAAGCTTAATTTACCTGCGATCCTTGCTTATTTGGTGGCAGGCGCCCTAGTTGGCGAGCATGGCTTAGCGCTGGTAAATGAAGATGTTGATTATGAGCATTTTGCCGAACTAGGCATTGTCTTTTTACTGTTTACCTTAGGGCTTGAATTTTCATTACCAAAATTAATGGCTATGCGTCATTTAGTGGTTGCCGTAGGTAGCTTACAGGTGGCAATTTCCATGGCTGTTTTTATGGCAATATCCATGCTGTTTGAGCAATCGTTTGCTAGTGCCTTTGTTATTGGTGGCATTTTGGCATTATCTTCTACCGCTATCGTTATTCGTCAGTTGAGTGAGACAGGGGCGATGAAGCGCAAATCTGGACAAATTGCCGTTGCAGTTTTGTTATTTCAAGATGTTGCCGTTGTCCCTTTGCTGATTATCATTCCAATGTTAGCGCCAAATACCGAAGGCTCGATGCTAATTGCATTGTCTTGGGCGTTAATTAAGGGCGTATTTGTTGTAGGTATTTTATTACTTTCAGGTAAATGGCTACTACCGAAATTATTCGATTTAATTGCTCAAGTGCGAACCGATGAACTATTTGTATTATCGACGTTATTGGTGACATTGCTCGCTGCCGCATTAACCCAATGGTTTGGCTTGTCGATGGCTTTAGGGGCATTTCTTGCGGGCATGATGCTTGGCGAAAGTGAATACAAATATCAATTAGAAGCTGATATTCGGCCATATCGTGACATTCTGTTAGGTTTGTTTTTCGTCACTATTGGTATGAAGCTAGATGTCGGGCTATTACTGTCCTCTCCTTTGACCCTGTTTATTTCAATGGTCGGCTTTATGTTACTAAAAATTCTAGTTATCAAGTTCTTAGCAGTTAAGGCCGGTGAAGCCAGTAAGGACAGTTGGGCGACCGGTATTATGTTGGCGCAAATGGGGGAGTTTAGTTTTGTATTGGTGGCATTAGCAACTCAAGTGAATATTTTACCAAACAATGTCTCATCGATGTTACTTGGTGCTGGTGTTATCAGCATGGCAATTACACCATATATGGTTAACAATGCGCGACGTTGGGGACGATGGTTAGCGAATGAAGAACCCGTTGATACTTCCGGTTTAGAGGTTTTGCCCGAAGCGACAAAGACTTTAAAAGATCACGTCATTATTTGTGGTTTTGGCCGCATTGGCCAAACGGTCAGCCGTTTCTTAAAACAAGAGCACATTGAGTTCGTAGCGATTGATATCGATCCATTAAGGACGAGAAAAGCTCGAGAAGCAGGCGAAAATGTTTTGTTTGGCTCGTCTCGACAGGCAGAGCTACTGCATGCTGCGCACTTATCTGAGGCTAAATTAGTGGTTATTGCCTTTGGCGAAGATAAACAATCGGCAGAAGTGATTCAAAAAGTGCGTTCATTATCACCGTCAGTACCGATATTAGTGCGCACTAGAAACGATGATCAGCTTGAAATGTTGCAAAATGCTGGCGCTAATGAGGTTGTTCCAGAAAGCTTGGAAGGAGCGTTAATGTTGGTGTCGCAAGTATTATCACTATCAGGCGTACCTTTCTCACGAATTATTCGTCGTGTACAAAAAGAGCGTAAAAACCATTACAACCATTTACATGGATTCTTCCAAGGTGAGCATACCGATATGAGCCCTGATGCGATGGATCGAATTGAATTTGCTCATGCTATCCTGTTAACGCCAAACTCTTTTGCAACAGGTCGCTCTATATCTGCATTGGATTTACCCGCTAGGCGGGTCAATGTCATCGCATTAAAACGCAATAATGTCGAGTTAGAAGAGCCTGATGAAAATATGATTCTGATGGCTGACGATACTTTGATTGTGCGTGGAAAACCGCGCAGAGTTGAGCGTACAGAACGCTTTTTACATGAAGGCAGCTAAATAACCTCAGCTTCACGTAAGCCATGCGTTTCTAGCGGCTATTTTTACTGCCTTCTACGTTACTTTGTAGCGAAATAGCCGGCTATTCCTGCTCCCAAAAGCCTTAAATTCAGATAAAAATATCAAGCTAGAAATATAAACTATGACTAAGTTATTGTTTTATTTTATCTTGCACTATTTCTTATGCAAACCAGAGGTTAAATAAATAAAAATTCTTTTATCTGTTGCTCTTTTTCAAGCGCATCTTCAATGCCAATGGAAATAAGCTTTTTGCAGTAGTGCTTATCAAACAATAAGTAACTAAACAAACTGGACTCTGGATCATTTTTTATCCCTAGTGTTCTAAATAGCATTCGAACACCTATCGGCAGACAATGGTAATACTCTGTAGCTATGGTATTAAAATCTTCACTTGGGTTAACCATTAAACTGTCGATATGTTTTAATCCGTCATGCTGTAATCGATCTTTCTCGCTAATTAACGACAGCGTGTTATTAATTCGGTGCATTCGCTCTAAATCACTTTGCAAAGTATCGGCAAATACCGAGTCCAGCATATGACCGGCGATAGTCGAAATGGTTGGCGGGTGAGGGTTATTTTCCATCGCATATATTTCTGCTTTTGGCTGCTCAACCCCGATAACAAAAATTCGCTCTGCCCCTAAATGAATAGGTGGGCTAAGGGGAGATAATTGATGGATAGAGCCGTCACCATAATGTTGCTTTCTTATTTTCACGGAAGGAAAAACCAAAGGGATAGCTGATGAGGCTAATAAATGATCACTACTAATCTGGCATGGCTCGCCAATACGCTTAGCGCGGATCCAAGGCTTGATATGGCTGGCCGATTGAAAAAACGTAATTGAATCGCCAGAGCTATAGTTTGATGCGGTTACTGATAATGAAGACAAATAATTATTGAGAATGTTGACATCTATTCTTCTAAAATCAATGACTTCATCTAACAAACGCCTAAGAGGGGCATTATTTAACAAACTACGCGCTGTTTTATTGGCATAATCGGCTTGAAAGCTTGCCAAGAAACCAGAAAAAAGGTTACCAAACACCTGTGGCGTGCTGCTTTGATAAATTTTATTGCAGCTTAGATTTTTCCATAGAGATTCCAGTTTTCTAACGCCCAGGTGATAACATGATGCGTAGCAGGCAAGGGCTGTAGCATTTAATGCGCCGGCTGATGTTCCTGATAATATCGGGAAAGGAATACCGTGATTGCGCGGGATAAATTTTGCAATACCAGCAAGCACGCCAACTTGATACGCTGCACGAGCACCGCCACCAGTTAACAGTAATGCATTTTTGCTGCCTTTATAGGTTTTTTTAGTTGTCATTCAGCTGGTTTAAAACGAATTTAGTACAATTAAATTGTAATGTATCTTAAGGTTAACAACCACTTTATCCTTAAAAATCAAGTAATAAAAAAGCCAGCGTGAGCTGGCTTTTTATAAGCGACATAAGAATTATTAACCAGTAAACAATTATAAACTAACGTCTACCAGAAAATAATTAGCTGCTGACGCGAGCGTTAGCAGCGTCAGCTAAAGGTTGCGACCCTGTTTGAAGTGAAGCTAAATTTGCAGAAACAACACTTTTAGATAATTTTTTAATCATCAATTCGCCAGTTTCTACAGAATTTTGTGCAGCTGCGAACTCCAACAAGTTTTTACCATTACATTGAATACTGTCAAAAATACCGCGTATTTTTAATTTGTTCGACTTTAAAAATGAACGCATGCGTTTTTTGTCATCAGCGGCAACGTACTCACATACACTTTGTGCAATGTTGTTAGCGTGTGCCTGAGGTACTGTGACTACAGACGTTAAAGTTAAAGCTGTGATGGTAGAAGCTAGTAATAATTTTTTCATTTTAATAACCTTAAATCAAAATTCGTTTTAGTTAAAAAAAGAAAAAACCACTGGAACGTACCCTTTTAACGAGGTAACTCCGCTGTCATAGGCAACAATATTATTGCCCTTAGACCGGTGGCTTTGCGTAACACGCTTTCACGTGCTTTGCCTTTTCTTTGTCACCTTTAGTATTACCAATAATTGTTACAAATTGCAACATAAATGGTAACAAATGTAGCCAATTTGTTGGGGTTCCGCGTTAGTTTATTGATATTTTGTTAAAAATAAAAAAGGAAGCATTCGCTTCCCTTTTTAAATAATTGACTAAATATACTGAGGATAACGAGTTAACTCTGGTTTAAAATTGCATTTCAGGTACGTGAGCTGGCACGACTAGCTCACCAGCGGTTAGCTTAACAATTTCTTCAACAGAGACGCCTGGCGCGCGCTCTAGTAGGTGAAACTTACCGTCTTTTATTTCAATAAATGCCAGATCGGTTAATACCTTCTTAATACAGCCTTTGCCTGTTAAAGGTAGGGTGCAGCTATCAAGTAATTTCGATTCACCGTGTTTAGAGGCATGGGTCATAGTAACAATAATATTGTCAGCCCCCGCTACTAAGTCCATTGCACCACCCATGCCTTTGATTAATTTACCCGGAATCATGTATGAAGCAATGTTACCGTATACATCTACTTCAAAAGCACCTAGTACAGTTAAGTCGACATGACCGCCACGTATCATGGCAAATGATTCAGCTGAATCAAAAATTGATGCGCCTTTAATTGCTGTAACAGTTTGCTTGCCTGCATTGATCATATCAGCATCAATGGTTTCTTCCGTTGGGAATTGCCCCATACCTAATAAACCGTTTTCAGATTGCAGCATTACTTCCATACCTTCTGGTACATAGTTTGCCACTAGAGTTGGAATACCTATGCCTAAGTTGACGTAGTAACCGTCTTGTAATTCTTGCGCAACGCGCATAGCAATTTGTTCTCGAGATAACGCCATGATTTGCTCCTTGTTGCGCAGTTAGCTATTTTCTGTGGTACGAACGGTGCGTTGTTCAATACGTTTTTCGAAAGTCCCTTGAATTAGACGATCTACGTATATGCCCGGTGTGTGAATTTGATCTGGATCTAATTCACCTGGTTCAACAATTTCTTCTACTTCGACTACAGTAATTTTGCCGGCAGTTGCCGCCATAGGGTTGAAGTTTCTAGCAGTTTTTCTAAAAACTAAGTTACCGTAGCGATCCGCTTTCCACGCTTTAACAATGGCAAAGTCACCTTTAATTGACTCTTCTAAAATGTACATACGACCATCAAATTCACGTTCTTCTTTGCCTTCGGCAACAGGTGTACCGTAACCTGTTGCTGTGAAAAATGCCGGAATACCAGCTCCGCCAGCTCGCATTTTTTCTGCTAAAGTGCCTTGAGGTGTTAACTCTACTTCTAATTCACCAGACATCATTTGACGCTCAAACTCGGCGTTTTCACCTACGTATGAAGCAATGATTTTTTTGATTTGGCGATCTGGTAGTAAAACACCTAAACCAAAATCATCAACACCACAGTTATTTGATACCAGCGTTAAGCCTGTTGTGCCTTTACGTTTAATTTCCGCAATTAAATTTTCTGGAATACCACATAACCCAAAACCGCCAGCAATCACGGTCATATTATCTTCTAGACCGGCTAGGGCCTCTTCGTAACTTGAAACGACTTTGTCGAATCCTGCCATTTTTGACTCCTCACAAAGCGCATTCGCGCTGTCAAAACTATTATTCTTGTTGTGCTCGGTAGGCGGTGGATACTTTAGATATCGGGCTTCGAGCTAATTTGTCACTAATAAACCAGCCAGCATTGAGCAATTTATTAAAGTCGATGCCAGTTTCAATGCCTAAACCATTGAGTAAATAAACCACATCTTCTGTCGCGACATTACCTGATGCGCCCTTAGCATAAGGGCAGCCACCTAAACCGGCAATGGCACTGTCGACAACCTTAATTCCCATTGTTAACGCAACGTAAATATTGGTTAACGCCTGACCGTAAGTATCATGAAAGTGAACCGCTAATTTTTCAACCGGTACTTTAGTACTAACTGCAGTTAACATTGCTTGTACTTTTTGAGCTGTACCTACGCCAATAGTATCGCCAAGTGATACTTCGTAGCACCCCATTTGATAAAGCTTTTCAGCAACTTGGGCGACTTTTTCTGGCGCAATATCGCCTTCGTATGGACAGCCAACCACGCAAGAAACGTAACCACGAACTTTTATATTGTGTTGCTTAGCTGCTGCCATAATCGGTGTAAATCTATCGATACTTTCTTCAATCGAACAATTAATGTTTTTTTGACTAAAGCTTTCTGACGCGGCACCAAAAATCGCTACCTCATCAACTCCAGCGGCAAGTGCTGCTTCAAAGCCCTGCATATTAGGCGTTAAAGCGGCATATGTTACGTTTGGCGATTTAGCAATGCCTTTAAAGACATCCGTCGAAGTCGCCATTTGAGGTACCCACTTGGGTGAAACAAAACTACCGCTTTCGATATAGCTTACGCCTGCGTCAGTCAGTTGATCAATCAGCGCGATTTTATCTTGGGCTTCAATAAACGTTTTTTCATTTTGTAGGCCATCTCGCGGCCCTACTTCAACGATTTTTACAAATGAGGGTAGGGACATTAGTTTTCCTCAGCTTCAAATGCTAATAACTCGGCACCACCATCAACCATATCGCCTTTAGCAAAATAAAGCTCAGTGACTTTGCCAGCGCTTGGTGCCTTAATGGTGTGCTCCATTTTCATCGCTTCCATAATAACCAGCGGCTGATCTTTTTCGACGGTTTGTCCCGATGTAACTAAAACATCAACCATAGTACCGTTCATTGGCGCGACTAATCCGCCATGACCTGCATCATTATTGGCGTCACCTAAATCAGGCAAAATGCGAGTGAAGTTAAAAACGCCATTAGGGCGATATAAACTAATTTGTTCGTTATTCACTGAAATTTCGGCAACACTACGGTAGCCGTCAATAGTAAAAGATAATGAACTTTCTTTAATATGGCCTTGGCAATCAAAGGTATTACCGTCAACTGCTATCAAATAATAGCTATCATGGCCTTCGCGCATTTGCTCCACAGTAACATCGAACTGTTTATCGCCATGAGCCAAGCTAAATTCGTGAATATGCGGCTCATTTAATCGCCAAGCATTGGTCATATTCCATGGCGAATAAGGATCTAACGTTTTAGCTGCTTGTTGCTGAGCATCTTGTGCACGGCTCAATACTAGGTAAAGTGCTGCCATTGGCAGTTCATAAGCCAGTGCTTGTTGGTCTTTATGAAAAATAAGATCTTCATGTTTTTCAATAAAGCCAGTATCTAATTCAGCTTCTACAAATGCCTTTGACGTTGCCAAGTTATAAAGAAAATCAATATTGGTGGTAACACCACTAATACGATATTCAGCTAACGCTTTGGCTAAGCGTTGCAAGGCTTTTTCACGTGATTCATCCCAAACAATTAGTTTGGCAATCATCGGATCGTAAAACACGCTAACTTCATCACCTTGGCGAACACCGGTATCAACACGAACATATTCGCTTTCTACTGGCGGCACTAAAAAGGCTAATTTACCGGTTGCTGGTAAAAAGTCGTTATTTGGATCTTCGGCATAAATTCGCGCTTCAAAAGCATGACCTTTGATAGCTAATTGTTCTTGTGATTTTGGCAGCTTTTCACCTGCTGCAACGCGTAATTGCCATTCAACTAAATCTTGATCGGTAATGAGCTCGGTTACTGGATGTTCAACCTGTAAACGCGTATTCATTTCCATAAAGTAGAAAGAGCCGTCAATATCTAGTAAAAACTCAACGGTACCTGCGCCTTGGTAACCAATGGCTTTTGCTGACTGAATAGCGGCTTCACCCATTTTGGCGCGAAGCTCATCGCTCATGCCTGGAGCAGGTGCTTCTTCAATGACTTTTTGGTGACGACGTTGCACTGAGCAATCACGCTCAAATAAGTAAACCGCGTTATCATGGTTATCGCAGAATACTTGAATTTCGACATGACGTGGCTGAGTCAGGTATTTCTCTACCAGCATGGTATCATCGCCAAAACTTGATGCTGCTTCGCGTTTAGCGGCAGCTAGACCTGCGCTGAATTCATCACTTGACCACACTTGGCGCATGCCTTTACCGCCACCACCAGCAGTGGCCTTTAATAGTACTGGGTAGCCCATATCGTCAGCGGCTTTTTTTAATACCGCTTCAGATTGATCTTCTCCGTGATAGCCTGGCACTAATGGTACTTTTGCTTGTTCCATAATGTTTTTAGCGGCTGATTTTGAGCCCATGGCTTCAATTGCGGCTACTGGCGGGCCAATAAAGGTAATATTATTTTCACTACACAGCCTACAGAATTCAGCATTTTCTGAAAGAAAACCATAGCCAGGATGAATTGCCTGAGCGCCAGTCTGTTTGGCCGCAGCAATCACTTTTTCAGCAACTAAATAACTTTCACGCGACGGTGAAGGGCCTAAATAAACTGCCTCATCAGCCATGTGAACATGTAAAGCATTCGCGTCGGCGTCTGAATAAACCGCAACAGTGCGAATGCCCATTTTCTTGGCGGTTTTGATCACGCGGCAAGCTATTTCGCCACGGTTGGCAATTAATATTTTAGTAAACATTTTCGAAGTCAGGTTTGTTGTCATGTTATTGCTCCTGCAACCAGCTTGGCGAACGTTTTTCAAAGAATGAACCTAGCCCTTCTTGGCCTTCTTCTGATACGCGAATCGCAGCAATGCGTTTACTGGTTTCATTCATAAGCTCAGGGGTAACGGTTTGATAGGCGACATCAAACGCTAATTGTTTGGCTTGTTTTACCGCAGTAGGGCCATTTGCCAATAGGGTGGTTATTAGTTTTTCTATTTCGTTATCGAGTTTATCTATTGGCGCAATTTCATCGACTAAGCCAATTTGCTGGGCTTTATTAGCGAAAAAGCGTTCAGCGGTTTGGAAATAGCGGCGGCTCGCTTTAAGGCCAATTGCGTTAACAACGTAAGGGCTGATAGTGGCAGGAATTAAACCAAGTTTAACTTCGCTTAGGCAAAAGCTGGCTTTGTCACTTGCAACCACCATATCGCAACAACTTGCTAAGCCAACTGCTCCACCAAATGCTGCGCCTTGTACTTTGGCAATGGTTGGCATTGGCATAAAGTTAAGAGTATGCAGCATTTCTGCCAAGGCATTAGCATCGCTTAGGTTTTCTTCATAGCTATAAGAGGCCATGCGTTTCATCCAACCTAAATCTGCACCTGCAGAAAAACTTTTGCCAGTTGACGCTAATACCATAACGCGAATACCGTCGATGTTGGCAATCTCGTTAAATGTTTTGGTTAATAGGGCAATAATGTTGTCATCAAAGGCATTGTGCTTATCTGGATTATTAAGGGTAACAGTAGCTACCCCACGTTCATCAATATTGGTAAGGACTAAATGATTCATCTTTTTAATCCTTACATTCTAAAGATGCCAAACTGAGTATCGGCAATCGGTTTATTAAGTGAGGCTGAAATCGCTAAGCCTAAGACTTGTCTAGTTTCAGCAGGATCAATTACGCCATCATCCCATAAACGCGCAGAGGCATAATAAGGGTGACCTTGATGTTCATAGTTATCGATAATTGGCTGTTTAAATTTAGCCAGCTCTTCGTCTGTCCACGACTCGCCTGATTTTGCCATTTGGTCGGTTTTAACCTGAGCTAATACGCCAGCGGCTTGTTCGCCACCCATTACCGAAATGCGTGCGTTTGGCCACATAAATAAGAAGCGAGGATCATAAGCACGGCCACACATGCCGTAGTTACCTGCACCAAAGCTGCCACCAATTAATACGGTGAATTTAGGTACTTGTGCACAAGCAACTGCGGTTACCATTTTCGCACCATGTTTGGCGATGCCGCCCGCTTCGTATTGTTGACCCACCATAAAGCCATTGATGTTTTGTAAAAACACTAATGGAATTTTGCGTTGAGCACACAGCTCAACAAAGTGCGCGCCTTTTTGCGCTGACTCACCGAATAAAATGCCATTATTGGCAACAATGCCCACTGGATAGCCATATATACGGGCAAAGCCACAGACTAATGTTGTGCCATATAACGCTTTAAATTCGTCAAATTCACTGCCATCAACTACGCGGGCAATCACTTCGCGCACATCGTAAGGCAAGCGTGGATCTTTCGGGATGACGCCATAAATTTCTTTGGCATCATATTCAGGTTCCGTTACCGCTTGAATATTGAGCTGCATTGGCTTAACGCGGTTTAAGTTTTTAACGGTATTACGGGCAATTTCTAAGGCATGATGATCGTTTTGGGCATAATGATCAGAAACCCCCGAAGTGCGGCAATGAACATCAGCGCCACCTAAATCTTCGGCACTAACCACTTCACCTGTTGCTGCTTTTACCAGTGGTGGGCCTGCTAAGAAAATGGTGCCTTGCTCTTTTACGATAATCGACTCATCAGCCATTGCTGGTACATAAGCGCCACCGGCAGTACACGAGCCCATAACCACGGCAATTTGTGGGATGTTTTGCGCTGACATATTAGCTTGATTAAAGAAAATACGACCAAAATGTTCGCGATCAGGGAAAACATCATCTTGGTTTGGTAAGTTTGCGCCACCTGAATCAACTAAGTAAATACAAGGTAAATTATTTTCTTGCGCAATTGCTTGTGCGCGCAAATGTTTTTTCACGGTAAGCGGGTAATAAGTACCGCCTTTAACCGTCGCATCGTTCGCAACAATCACACATTCTTGACCGCCAACGCGACCTATACCTGTGATTATGCCTGCGCTTGGTACATTGTCTTCATAGACTTTATATGCGGCTAATTGGGACAGCTCTAAAAATGGTGAACCGGCATCCAGCAATTGGTAAACGCGGTCACGAGGGAGCAATTTGCCACGAGATAAATGACGCTCGCGACTTTTTTCACCGCCACCTAATTTGATGGCTTCAAGCTTAGCCTTTAAGTCATCAACTTGGCGCTGCATATGTTCAGCGTTATCAATAAAGTCTTGGCTTCTTGTATTTATTTTGGAAGTTATCTTAGGCACGATATTTCCTTTAATTTCTTATCGTTATTTGATGTTGTCATTGTGGCGTAGGCCGTAATCTTTGACATCGCATCGGAATAAAAAATTCCGGCCTTCGCCGGAATGACGAAGAGCAGGAATTTTGTCAATCACGAACAATTATTTACTTTCGTTAAACAGCTCACGACCAATTAACATACGTCGAATTTCAGAAGTCCCAGCGCCAATTTCATATAATTTAGCATCACGTAATAATCGACCTGCTGGGAACTCATTGATATACCCGTTACCGCCTAATAATTGAATGGCATCAAGCGCCATTTTAGTGGCCAGTTCCGCGGAATAAAGAATCACGGCAGCAGCATCTTTACGGGTGGTTTCACCGCGATCACAGGCTTGCGCAACCATGTAAACATAAGACTTAGCCGCATTCATTTGGGTGTACATATCAGCTACTTTTCCTTGAATTAACTGGAATTCACCGATTGATTGGCCAAATTGTTTACGGTCGTGAATATACGGAACAACTAAATCCATACAGGCATCCATAATGCCTAAAGGTCCGCCTGATAGCACTAAGCGCTCATAGTCAAGACCAGACATTAATACTTTTACGCCTTTACCTTCTTCACCTAAAATGTTTTCAGCAGGTACTTCACAGTTTTCGAACACTAATTCACACGTGTTTGAACCACGCATGCCTAGTTTGTCGAGTTTTTGATGACGGCTAAAGCCAGGGAAGTCGCGTTCAACAATAAATGCCGTAATGCCTTTAGAGCCAGCTGTAACGTCAGTTTTTGCATAAATCACGTAAACATGGGCATCAGGTCCATTGGTGATCCACATTTTATTGCCGTTAAGAATGTATTTGTCACCTTGCTTTTTAGCACTTAATTTCATGCTGACTACATCAGAGCCGGCATTTGGCTCAGACATCGCTAATGCACCAATGTGTTCACCCGTACAAAGCTTAGGTAAGTAATTCATTTTTTGTTCGTGGGTGCCGTTTTTGTTTAATTGGTTTAAACAAAGGTTTGACATAGCGCCGTAACTTAAACCGACTGACGCTGAAGCTCGGCTGATCTCTTGCATGGCAATAACATGCTCTAAATAGCCTAAACCAGTACCGCCATATTGTTCGTCAACCGTCATGCCTAATAAACCTAAGTCACCAAACTTGCGCCATAAATCCATAGGGAATTCGTTATCGATATCGACTTGCGCGGCACGTGGTGCAATTTCGTCGCGAGCAAAAGCATTTACTTGATCGCGGATCATGTCAACGGTTTCACCGAGATTGAAATTTAATGAAGAAAAGCTAGAAATCATGGTTGTTCCTTAAACGTTAAATGCTGTCGTTATTCTTTAATGTGCCTAGTGTGTCTACACAACTTTTTTCTAAGTTGCCAAGTTCAATAAGCACTATTTTGATATCTTCTAATTGCTGATTTAACTGAGATTTTTTGTCAGCAATTAAGTCTAAAATTGTTTCCAGCTGCTTTGCGCTGGTTTTGTCTATGTCATAAAGCTCAAATAATCGGCCGGTTTCCGCTAATGAAAACCCTAAGCGCTTACCGCGTAGAATTAACTTTAGTCGAACTCTGTCTCTTTGATTGTAAATTCGTGTTTGACCACGGCGAGTAGGGGTAATTAACCCTTGGTCTTCGTAAAAGCGAATACTTCGGGTGGTGATATCAAACTCTTTCGCAAGTTCGCCAATTGCAAACGTTTTAGCGGTATTGTTATTTGGCAATATCGACATTAATACAAATTGAATAAATTTAATTTGGCATTAATATAGGGTAAGTTTACGTTAAGGTAAAGCTAGGTTTTGCCGCCAATTAAATTTTAAACTGTAAGGTAAAGGTTACAGCTTCAGCTTGATTGATTAATGATTTGTTTAGGCAAAATGCAGATTCATTAACAAGTTTATTCTAAAGTATGCGGCAAAATTTGATGGCGTTATTGATTTATAGCAAGGATAACGTCGGTATATACGCAGTAGAGTTAAGCACTATACTCATGCATTAAATTAATATGAGTTTGTACTAAAGTAGTATTTAAGTTTACGTTGGCGTAAACGTAATATTGGCAGCGTTTAACTCTTAATTATCAGTATTAATGGTAGTCCTAGATTACCTTGGAGAACTATATGTCTATCTCAGAACCTATTGTTATTGTTTCAGCAACTCGTACGCCAATGGGCGGTTTTCAAGGAGCGTTAGCTGCTGCCACAACACCAGAATTAGGCGCTACTGCAATTAAAGCAGCAGTAGCACAATCAGGTGTTGGTTTTGATCAAATTGATGAAGTGGTGATGGGTTGTGTATTACCTGCTGGCTTAAAACAAGCACCAGCTCGCCAAGCAGCGTTAGGGGCAGGATTAGCTAAATCAACGGTATGTAATACGATAAACAAGGTCTGTGGCTCTGGCATGAAATCGGTGATGGATGTTCACGATTCTATTATTGCTGGTTCTATTGATATCGCAGTAGCGGGTGGTATGGAAAGTATGTCTAATGCGCCTTACATGTTACCAAATGCTCGTGGTGGTATGCGTATGGGACACGGTCAAGTGTTGGACCATATGATGTTAGATGGTTTAGAAAATGCTTACGATGGTATTTCAATGGGCTGTTTTGCTCAATCAACCGCTGATGGTGAAAAATACAGTCGTGAAGCGATGGATGAATATGCAATTCGTTCACTGTCTCGTGCTAATGCCGCAATTGAATCAGGCGCTTTTGCTAATGAAGTTACGCCAGTTACTATTTCAACGCGTCGTGGTGATGTAGTGGTTGATACCGATGAGCAACCTGGCAACGCTCGTCCAGAAAAAATTCCATCATTGCGCCCAGCATTTAAAAAAGATGGCACCATTACCGCGGCTAACTCAAGTTCTATTTCTGATGGTGCAGCAGCGTTAGTATTAATGAAGCAATCTGAAGCTGAAAAGCGTGGACTAACGCCATTATGTAAAATTGTTGGTCATGCTACTCATGCCCAAGCGCCGGAAGAATTTACCGTTGCACCGGTTGGCGCAGTGACTAAATTACTTACCAAAGCAGGTTGGTCGGCAGCGGATGTTGATTTATATGAAATCAATGAAGCATTTGCCATGGTTAGTATGCTAGCAATCGACAAGTTAGGTCTTGATGTCAATAAAGTTAATATTAACGGTGGTGCTTGTGCCCTTGGTCACCCGTTAGGTGCTAGTGGCGCGCGTATTATTGTGACCCTTATTCACGCGCTAAAAAATAAAGGACTTTCTAAAGGTGTTGCCTCACTTTGTATTGGTGGCGGTGAAGCCACTGCTATCGCAGTAGAAATGTTATAACAAGCGCTTAGCAATTTCTTTATTACCTGCCAGTGCCTTCCTAGTTTTAATAGCTTTGGATGCGCTGGCAGTTTCAATTATTACAATGACAAGTTTAGATGAGACGGGGACATGAATTTTAATTTAACTGAAGATCAGCAAATGTTTGCAGATACTGCCAAACAATTTTCCGATGCTGAATTTGCGCCACATGCAGCAAAGTGGGACGCAGAGCATATTTTCCCTAAAGAAGTGATTGCAAAAGCGGGTGAGCTAGGATTTTGTGGGCTTTATTCACCTGAAGATGTTGGTGGCTTAGGCCTTAGCCGACTTGATTCTTCAATTATTTTCGAACAACTTGCCATGGGTTGCACCGCGACTACCGCAATGATGACAATTCATAATATGGCTACGTGGATGATTGCGACTTGGGGCACAGAAACAGTAAAAGATCAGTGGTGTCCAGATCTTGTGATGGGACAAAAGCTAGCGTCTTATTGTTTAACAGAGCCAGGTGCAGGTTCGGATGCCGCGTCTCTTCGCACTTCAGCTAAACGTGATGGTGATCATTATATTGTTAATGGTTCGAAAATGTTTATTTCAGGTGCAGGTGAAACTGATGTACTAGTGGTTATGGTTCGCACCGGTGGTGAAGGCGCTAAAGGAATATCAGCATTGGCAATTCCAGCTGACACTGACGGTATTATTTACGGTAAGTCAGAAGAAAAATTGGGCTGGAATGCTCAACCGACTAAACTTATTACCTTCGATAACGTCAAAGTACCAGTTGAAAACTTACTTGGCGAAGACGGCGAAGGCTTTAAAATTGCCATGAAAGGTCTTGACGGTGGTCGTATCAATATTGCGACTTGTTCAATTGGAACCGCTCAGCAGGCGCTAAATACAGCAATGGCCTATATGCAAGAACGCGAGCAGTTTGGCAAACCGATTGCCGCATTTCAAGGGCTACAATTTAAACTGGCTGATATGGCAACTGAGCTAGTTGCCGCAAGACAAATGGTGCGTTTGGCAGCGTTTAAACTTGATGAAAATGATCCTGAAAAAACGGCTTATTGCGCGATGGCAAAACAATTTGCCACTGATGTTGGTTTTAAAGTATGTGATGCCGCACTGCAAATTCATGGCGGTTACGGATATATCAAAGAGTACCCATTAGAGCGTCACTTTAGAGATGTTCGCGTTCATCAAATATTAGAGGGTACCAACGAAATTATGCGCGTTATTATCGCAAGGCGATTATTAACTGAAGGCGCGGGCCAGTTGTTATAACGGCAAAAAATAATAAGGATAAACTATGTCAGAAGTAGTGTTATTTGAAGTACTCGACTGTGAAAATGGTAAAAAAATTGGTATTGCAACATTAAATTCAGAGCGTTCGTTAAACGCCCTGAGCGGCGATATGATCAAAGCGCTTTACCCGCAGTTACAAGCATGGCAGCAAGATAATGAGATTGCGTTAGTGATGTTACAAGGCGCAGGAGAAAAAGCCTTTTGCGCAGGTGGCGACATTGTTAAGCTTTATGAAGAAATGACTGCCCATCCTGAGCAATACGCACCGGCTATAGAAGAATATTTCGGCACAGAGTACGCGCTGGATTACCTCATTCATACCTTTAATAAACCATTTATTGTTTGGGGCACAGGCATTGTGATGGGCGGCGGCCTTGGCATGATGGTTGGTGCCAGTCATCGAGTGGTTACTGAAACTAGTCGAATAGCGATGCCAGAAATAAGTATTGGCTTATACCCCGATGTTGGCGGTACTTATTTCTTAAATAAAATGCCTGAAAATTGTGGGCTATTTTTAGGATTAACAGGCGCTTCCATTAAAGCCAGTGATGCTAAATATAGTAACTTGGCTGATTATTTTATTCTATCGTCTAAAAAAGCTGAATTTATTGAACAGCTATTGACGATAAATTGGGGGAACACAGTTGCACTTAATCACGACAAATTAAATGATGCGATGCAAGAATTGGAATTGCAGTCAAAAGTGCAATTACCGGTTTCTCACCTTCGTGCTAACAAGGCCTTAATTGAACATGTGACCGCTGCTGATAATTTAGCTGACATTGTCAGTAACATTGTTAGCTGTGAAGTAGAAGATAAGTGGTTTAATAAAGCGCAACAATCTCTTAAACACGGCAGTGCAATAAGCGGGCATATTGTTTATCGCCAACTAACATTAGGACAAAAGCTGTCGCTGGCTGATTGCTTCCGTTTAGAACTTTCGCTATCAGTAAAATGTGCAAAATATGGTGAGTTTAGAGAAGGGGTAAGAGCTTTACTTATTGATAAAGACAATGCCCCTCAGTGGAAATTCGACAATATTGCCAGCGTAGAGCCAGAGGTCATTGACTGGTTTTTTGAAACTAAATGGTCAGAGTCAGAACACCCTTTAGCTGAACTTGGCAAATAAAAACTTGGCAAATAAAAATAAGTAGGGCTAATTGGTTTGGGTTGGCTTACAAGAAAAGAATAGAGGAATTATTATGGCGAAAATAGCGTTTATTGGTTTAGGGAATATGGGTGGCCCAATGGCCATTAATTTAATCAAAGCTAAACACGACGTATGTGTCTACGATTTATCGGCCCAAGCGGTGATTGATGTTGTTGAACATGGTGCATCAACAGGTGTATCAGCACAGGAAACAGTCCAAGGTGCTGACGTTATTATTTCAATGCTACCAGCAGGTAAACATGTAGAAGCAGTCTATTTAGGTGAAGACGGTTTAATCAATCATATTAAAGCCAATGCACTTGTTATTGATTCATCAACTATTGATGCGGCAACGTCAATTAAAGTTGGGGCTGCATTAAAGGAAAAGAGCATTGAATTTATTGATGCGCCTGTTTCTGGTGGTGTCGGTGGTGCTAAAGCTGGCACGTTAAGTTTTATGGTTGGTGGCTCAGCTGAAAACTTTGCTAACGCAAAACCTATTTTAGAAAACATGGGCAAAAACATTTTCCATGCTGGCGATCATGGTGCTGGTCAAGTGGCCAAAGTTTGCAACAATATGTTGTTGTCGGTGCTAATGGTAGGAACTTCCGAAGCATTGCAGCTTGGTATTGCTAACGGTTTAGATCCTAAAGTGTTATCAGAAATTATGAGTAAATCATCAGGTAGCAACTGGACACTAGATGTTTATAACCCATGCCCTGATGTGATGGAAGGTGTGCCTTCGTCAAATGATTACAATGGTGGCTTTATGGTTGACCTAATGGCAAAAGATTTAGGTTTAGCCATGGATACAGCAGTCAGCAGTCAATCTTCAACGCCTATGGGGGCGTTAGCTAGAAGTCTTTATGCAATGCATGCGGGTGCCGGTAACGGTAAGAAAGACTTCTCTAGTATTTTTAATTTATTTAATAAACAGTAATTTTCTAAAGTTGCTGTTAAACAAAAATTATGAAGGACACCGAATAGAACATGAATATTCAAGATAAAGTAATTGTTATCACTGGTGGCGGCCAAGGCTTAGGTCGTGCGATGGCACTCAATTTAGCTAAGCAAGGGGCTAAATTAGCGCTAATTGATTTAAATGAAGAACTATTAGCGGAAACCGTCGCATTAATTGCAGAGGCAGGTTCGAGTGCTAAATATTACTTAGCTAATGTAACAAATGAAGCGGAAGTTGAAGCGATATTTGATCAGATCAACGAAGATTTCGATGGTTTTGATGGCTTAGTAAACAATGCCGGTATTTTACGTGATGGCATGTTAATTAAGGCAAAAGATGGTGAAATCGTTAAAAAGATGTCACTAGATCAATTTCAGTCGGTCATTGATGTGAATTTAACCGGTGTTTTCTTATGTGGCCGTGAAGCTGCAGCCCATATGATCAAAAATAACCGTAAAGGCGTGATTATTAATATGTCTTCAATTGCACGAAACGGCAATATGGGACAAACCAATTATGCTGCATCTAAAGCGGGTGTTGTTGCCATGACGGTTTGTTGGGCAAGAGAACTCGGTCGATATGGTATTCGTGTCGGTGCAATTGCACCTGGTGTTATTAGAACTGCAATGACAGATGCGATGAAACCAGAAATGCGTGAGCGTTTAGAAAAAATGAAGCCGGTCGGTCGATTAGGTGAAGCGGATGAAATTGCTCATACCGTTAAATATATTTTAGAGAATGAATTCTTTACTGGTCGAGTCGTAGAAATCGATGGCGGATTAAGCATGTAAATCATGCTATTGTTATACTAATAGTTAAGTATATGCATCTTAAATAAAGGCGAGTTTTACTCGCCTTTTTCATCTTTCGAGATTTAGCAATGAAAAAAGCATTATTTTTAGATCGCGACGGTATTATTAATGTCGACTTTGGTTATGTACACCAAGTTAAAGATTTCGAATTTGTCGAAGGAATATTTGACGTCTGCCGTTATGCGCAAGATATGGGTTTTGAATTATTTGTTATTACCAACCAAGCGGGTATCGCAAGAGGGTACTACACAGTAGATGACTTTTTAACACTAACAGATTGGATGAAACAACAATTTGAGCGTGAAGGGCTTACTATATCAGACGTTTATTTTTGTCCGCACCATCCAGATAAAGGGCAAAATGAATACGTAAAAAAATGCAATTGCCGTAAACCTAAACCCGGTATGCTGGTTAAAGCAGCGAAAGAGCACAATATTGATTTAGCACATAGTGCATTTATTGGCGATAAAGTCTCTGATATCCAAGCAGCTGAAGCAGCTGGTATACATAATAAAGTGCTGGTTGTAGGCCATTATCAAGATGATCACCATATAAATGCGCATAGGATTAACCAAGTAAAAGAAGCTATCGCGTTCCTTTGCTAATAAAAATTGCACAAAAAAGCTTATTTTTGTGCAAAATATCACCACTTAAACTAAAATTAATAAATTCTATAAAAAAGGTGTTGACGCGGGATAAAAAATCCCTAAAATGCGCATCCACTTCCCAGGGAGACTTGAGAAGGCTGTTTTGAACAGTTTAGTGTTAACGATTTAGCATTAAACGGGTCAGATAAGTT